>JARICS010000080.1 GCA_029264035.1 Dysgonamonadaceae bacterium
TGCGGGTGATGATGCGTATGAGTGTGGTTTTGCCTGCACCATTTGGTCCAAGCAGACCAAAAACGGCACCCTCTGGCACACGAATACTTACTTTGTTTAGTGCAAGGTGTTGCGAAAATTGTTTCACTACATCTTTAGTCTCAACATAATGCATATAGTATAGTTGTTAAGGGGTTTTTATAAAATTAGTAGTAAAGTTGTATTGTATCTTACCTATTTTACCTGCTAATTGTATTTTTTGTTTGTCGTTTTATGCTAATATTTCAAGATTACTTGTTCTCCAAGCATCTTGGCCAATATTTTTTTGATCTCTTCCAGTTTCTGTTTCTCTTGCAATAGTTTCATTGTAGTCTCAAAGTCATCGTTCTTTTGAGCTTCTTTAATTTTTTTCATTACCACCGCTATTTGTTGCATGATGTATGCATTTTTCAACTCGGTAGTTGTGCGTGGAATCAACTCTTCCAGAGAGTTTTGCTCCAACAGTTTAGAGTTTTCATCATTGTGCTCTTCGCCCAATGCTTTGGAATGAATTTTACTCAATTGATATCTGTCGCTCAGCATTTCGGTGGCCAATTTGCTTATTTGCTCGTCTGTATGCGTCATGAAATACCTTGCAGGTTGGAAATCCTCGTTGGCAGACTCTCTGTAGGCCTCTTCAAAGATTTGAGCATACAGGGGATTGGTTATTTGTATGTTGTCGCGTTCCAAATCGAAATGTACAAACTCTATCACCGTGCTACCTTCCTCCACCAAAACATCTATTTCTACAGATTGTTTACCATTTATTTGCTTTTGTTTTTCGAAGCGCTGAAAAATCATGGTCATGCCATAGCGCACTATATAGCGTATAATCTCTCGCTCAATATTGTCAATACGCAATTTTTTGCGAGACATGCCCACTTGCATCTCTTTGTGAGAAGGTGCTTGGGGTGATGAGGTGGCGGCGGATGGTTTTGCTCCTCTATCGGATGGACTGTTGGTTCTTGTTTGTGTGGGTCGATTTCTTTGGTCGTATTTTCGCAGTTGAATTTTATTTACTGCTTGAATCAATATTTTCTCGTTTATATCTAATAGGCTGGCGCTGTCTTTTACATACACCGATCGTTTTATACTATCGGGGATAAGGGCAATGCTCTCTACAATATTGGAGATGAGTCCAGCTCTTTTCACGGGGTCGTTTTTGGTTTCGCTGAGGAGTAGTTGTGCTTTGAAGCGAATGAAATCGACCTCATTGTCTGTAATAAATTTATTGAAACTCTCTGCATTTTGTTTGCGCGCAAACGAGTCGGGGTCTTCGCCTTTTGGCAAAAGCACCACCTTCACGTTGAGGCCTTCTTCCAACAACAAGTCTATTCCTCTCAGTGCTGCCGATATGCCAGCCGCATCGCCATCATAGAGCACGGTCATGTTTTGGGTGAAACGGCGTATGAGTCTTATTTGGCCAGTGGTGAGGGCTGTGCCCGATGAGGACACCACATTCTCTATTCCGGCTTGGTGCATAGAGAGCACATCGGTGTATCCCTCTACCATAAAGCAGCGGTCTTCTTTCACAATGGCTCTTTTGGCAAAATAGAGGCCGTAGAGCTCTCTGCTCTTGGAGTATATTTCGCTTTCGGGAGAGTTCACATATTTGGCCAACTTGTCGGCTTTGCGCAGTATGCGACCACCAAAGGCAACCACTTTGCCCGAAAGGGTGTGAACAGGGAATATGACACGTCCACGAAACCGGTCGTAGATGGGGCCTTGGTTTTCGCCACCTGCAACGAGGCCTGTTTTGAGCAGCAACTCTTTTTTGTAGCCCAAACGCATGGCTTCGGCCGAAAATGCATTGTTTTGCTCGAGGGCGTAGCCCAGTTCGAACTTCTTGATGATGTCGTCTCTATAGCCTCGCTCTTTGAAATAGGCGTGGCCAACGCTTTTGCCTTCGGGGTGGGTGTAGAGCAGGTTGTGGAAATAGGTGCGCGCAAAATCGTTGATGATGAACATGCTTTCGCGTTCGCTCTCCAATACTTTCTCTTCATCGGTTTGTTCTCTCTCTCTCACCTCGATGTTGTATTTCTTTGCCAGATATTTGAGGGCTTCGTAATACGACAGTTGTTCGTGCTTCATTATAAAATGAATAGCCGTGCCGCCCTCGCCACACGAAAAACATTTGCAAATATTCTTGGAGGGGGAAACAGAAAAAGAGGGTGTCCTGTCGTCGTGAAATGGGCACAGACCCACATAGTTGACTCCTCTTTTTTTGAGAGTAACAAAATCGGACACCACCTCTACAATCTGTGCAGTGTCTTGAATACGGTCTATAGTTGCTTTATCAATCATTTTGGGGTTACGAAATTAGCTATTTTAGTTGTAAATAAATCACAATTCGATAAATTAATCTTATATTTGTAGTTGACAAATCTAATCTATTATGAATATCTAATCAAAAAAACTTTTAAAACATGGATGCAATTAACTGGTCAGACCTATCGTTCGGTTATATGAAAACCGATGCAAACGTACGTACTCATTATAGTAACGGGCAGTGGAGTACACCTGAAGTAGAGACTTCTGAGTTTCTAAACATTCACATGGCAGCTACTTGTTTGCACTACGGACAAGAGGCTTTTGAGGGTATGAAGGCCTTTAGAGGTAAAGATAACAAAATTCGTGTATTCAGAATGCGCGAGAATGCACTTCGCCTGCAAAGATCTTGTCAGGGCATTATGATGGCCGAACTTCCCGTTGAGCTATTCGAAGCGTGTATCTTTAAAGTAATCAAAGAGAACGAACGTTTTGTGCCCCCTTATGAAAGTGGAGCATCGCTCTATATTCGTCCTTTGCTTTTTGGAACAAGTGCACAAGTTGGCGTGAAACCTGCTGAAGAATACACCTTCTTGGTGTTTGTTACACCTGTAGGTCCATATTTCAAAGAGGGATTCAAACCTACTCCCATGGCCATTATGCGCGAATATGACAGAGCTGCACCGCTTGGAACAGGAACCTACAAAGTGGGTGGTAACTATGCTGCAAGCATGCAATCGGGAGTGAAAGCTGCCAAATTGGGTTATTCAGCTGTTGTTTATTTGGATGCTAAAGAGAAAAAATATATTGACGAATGTGGCCCTGCCAATTTCTTCGGTATTAAAGACAATACTTACATTACACCTAAATCGCCTTCTATTCTTCCATCTATCACCAACAAGAGTTTGATTCAGTTGGCCGAAGATATGGGAATGAAAGTTGAGCGCCGTCCCGTTCCGGTTGAGGAGTTGGCTACGTTTGAAGAGGCTGGTGCTTGTGGAACGGCTGCCGTAATCAGTCCCATCTTAAGAATTGATGACTTGGATGCCGAAAAATCTTACAAATTTTGTAAAGATGGAACTCCGGGACCAATCTCTAAAAAACTTTACGACAAATTGCGTGCTATACAGTATGGCGATGAGCCAGATGTGCATGGTTGGGTAACGATTGTAGAGTAAACAGGTCAACTATTTATTGACTGTATAATATTTAAAAGCCACTTTTATTAAGGTGGCTTTTTTTATTCTTAATAGTTATCTCTTTGTATCGAATATACCTTTATGATTGCACAGAATCCACCCTGTCATGTTGAACGTAGTGAAAAATCCCGTTAATGCCTATACTAAATGTGATAACCAAACAGTTCCCTCACTAAGTGTCGGGATGTAAGGGGTTAATGAAAGTATGCAACCCCCTCAAGAAAGAGAAATGTTATTCCAAACTATTGATCCCAACCATGAAGTGGCTAAAGTTGAATAGCCAGGGGTAAAACTCGTGGTAATAAAGAGTTAATAGTAGGGAACCCTAAAGGGGTTCAACTATCCTGTTGTGAATAAGGCACATGTTATATTGAATCCCTTCAGGGTTCTATCCCTAATTGATTCATACACCCCGCATTTCATGCGGGGTTATTCACCTTTGACCCCTTCAGTGTCTATCCCCTTTGTCATTTTGAACGTAGTGAAAAATCCCGTTAATGTCTATACTATGCATAATGATTGGGCAAATGCCTCACTACTTGTCCCTTGAAAATTCGTTCTATTTCATCGGGACGTGTCGGGATGACAACGGATAATGAATTAGGTAAATTACTGAAAAACGTTTTTTTAAAACGCCTTCTTTATTTGTTAATAAATATTCACGCCGTTCATAAGCTTCTACCTTTCTATTTTCTTCTTATATTATGTTTACTTGTTAATGCTCAAGATTCTGAGGTTGAAAATAAATATACTTTTAACGAACTATTGACAAATAAATGGTGTTATGATTTATAGAATGTATACCAAAATCAATAAAAATATATTAAGGATAGGTTTCACCTTATAAGAATAGTATTATTTATAAATAACTAAGAGATGTAATCTGGTTCAATTAATCGGTTCAATAAAAGATAAATAGACAACTTATAATGCAAGAGTGGAAAATTATTGAAAAAGGATGGTTAATAATGATTCAATATTTTAGTTCTCTAATCTCAAATCAATTTTAAATAATAATTAAAAAAATGAAAGAATGAAACAAAAAGTAGTATTCAACTTGATGAAGGGATTTTCGTTCGCTTTGTTGTGGACTTTCACTTTGTCTGTCTTTGCTCAGAATATAACTGTCTCAGGTATTATTACTGATGCGAAAAGTGAACCATTAATTGGTGTTACAGTTCAGATTCAAGGCACATCCACGGGAAGTGTCACTGATATGAATGGTAGATATGCACTTAGTAATGTGCCTTCAAATGGTGTGTTAGAAGTGTCTTACGTAGGAATGCAAACGCAGACAATAAACGTAAATAATCAAACAATTATTAATGTAGTATTAAGAGAAGTTTCTGAATTGTTAGATGAATTAGTTGTGGTGGGATATGGAACTATGAGAAAATCAGACGTTACAGGTTCAATATCTACAGCTAAAGGTAGTGATATAATTAAATCTCAAGCTTTTAACGCTCTTGAGGGTTTGAAAGGAAAAGCTGCGGGTGTAAATATTTTCTCCAATACGGGTCAACCTGGAGGTGAAATGCGCGTTATTATTAGAGGAATTTCTACCATAAATGCGTCAGCGAGTCCTTTGTATGTAGTGGATGGTGTGGTTATGACCAACTTTCAGTTCCTAAATCCTAATGATATAGAATCTATAGAAGTGTTGAAAGATGCATCTTCTGCTGCTATTTATGGAGCGCGAGGAGCAAATGGAGTTATTTTGGTAACCACCAAACGCGGAGGTAATACTGGCAATTCTGCTCGCATATCATACGATGGATCTATGACTGTGAGCACTATGTCAAGATATATGGATGTGATGGATGCAAATGAATGGATGGCTGCTTTTAAACAGGGTTTGGAAAATGCCAACGAATTTAGAGGCAAAAACTTTACCACTGATTTGTCTCAGATATTTACAGACGAACGTCTATTTAACTCAGATGGCTCTCCCATCTACAATACAGATTGGCAAAAGGAATCTTCACGTACAGCTATTTCTCATAATCATCAGCTAAGTATTCAGCGGGGCAACGAGGATTCATCTGTGGGAGCATTCTTAAATTTTACCGATCAGCAAGGGATATTACATAATACTTTTGTAAAGCGCATTAACGCCAAGCTGGCTTACGATGATAAACCCACTAAGTGGTTGTCCACAAGTATAAATATGCTTGTAAACCATTCTTGGGGAAACAGAACTTCAGACAATCCGTATGGACAAGGTGCGCTTCGCACAATGGTGGAGCAATTGCCATTTCTTCCTGTAATGTTGGATGGAGTTTATACGCAAACGAATGATATTAAAACATCCTCAATTCTAAATGATAGAAACAATCCAAATAGTGGGTCACAAGGATTTGGACCCGAAGGTGTTGGTAATCCTGTGGAGTTGCTAAAAAGAATGGAAGCAAAACAATACAGAACTCAAATTTTTGGTAATGCAGCGCTTACTTTCCATTTAGCAGAAGGGCTTGATTTAAAAACGCAACTTGGGGTAGATTATCAAAATAATCGCAATGCCAACTATACTCCTTTTACACCACGTCCTTTGATTAATCAAAGCACTACTGGACGTGCTGAAGGGAATAATTCTAACACTCTTTATTGGCAGGAAGAAACCTATCTGACTTATAATAAGCTTTTTGATAAACACTCTATCAATGCAATGGCGGGTATGTCGTGGCAACAACGCGATTATACCTATTTCAGCGCTGTGGGATCTAATTTCACCGATGATTTTTACGGATATTACAATTTAGGAAAAGGATCGGACAGACCTTCTATAGGAAATGATCACGATAAATGGACTATGAATTCTTATTTCTTGCGTGCTGCCTATTCTTATGACAATAAATATATGGCTACTGTGACAAGTCGTTGGGATGGTTCATCAAAATTTGGGTCAAACAATAAGTATTCATTGTTTCCCTCTATTGGTCTTGGATGGATGATGTCTAATGAATCTTTCTTAATAGATAATCCAGTAATAAGCAAATTAAAGCCACACACATCGTTTGGTGTGACAGGTAACTCTGAAATAGGCACCTACGCTTCATTAGCTACCATTGGACAGTCAACTACAATTATAGGCAATGGATTGCAAACAGTATCTTATACACAGCGAATGCCCAATCCCGATTTAAAATGGGAGAGAACAAGCCAATGGGATGTTGGGTTGGAAGTGGGATTGTGGAATAATAGAGTCAATTTTGAAGCCTCTTATTACTATAAGTATACTACAGATTTATTATTAAGTCGTCCATTGCCTCGATCAACTGGTTTCTCATCTATCACAAGCAATATTGGAGAGGTTTCCAATTCGGGAGTTGACCTTTTAATTAATGCAAACTTGATAGAGATGAATGATTTCCGATGGAATTCGACAGTAAATTTAAGTTTTAATAGAAATAAAGTCGAAAAATTAGATGAAAGTTCATCAGTTGATGCTACCACAGGAAAACGTCAAATTTTACTCGACGGTTTCGTAGGGTATGAAATGTTGATTCGGGAAGGAGAGGAACTTTCTTCATTCTACGGTTATAAACGTGCAGGAATATATGATGGTGTGCCTACTAATTGGGATGCTACCACAATGAACGTGCCGTCTAACATTGGAGAAAAAGTGACTTACAAACAACGTGAGATTCTTGGAAATGGTTTGCCCGATTGGATGGGCTCTTTCATTAATACATTTAATTATAAAGGATTAGATCTTACGGTTGACTTGCAATTTTCATGGGGAGCAAACATCATGCAAGAGTTTTTCCATTCTACTGAAGGACGTTTCCTCACGAGCGGTATAGATCGTCTTTTTGAAGAGGCTTGGCATCCAACTTTAAACCCAACAGGAACAGCTCAGGCTATCCGTTTGGCTAACTTTGGACAGGGTAATAATGCCAATGCAGATGATACTTGGGTGGCAGATGGTTCTTATTTGCGTGGTAATCTTTTTCAACTTGGATATACATTTAATCCAAATATGCTCCAAAAAACAGGATTATCTGCATTTCGCATATACGCCAATGCAAACAATTTATTCCTGATTACATCTTCGGATTATTTAGGATTTGATCCAGAGAACTCGTCTCGATTGGGTGATAACAAGTGGGGGACTAATCGTCAGTTCTTTACTTATCCACGTCCAAGGACGTTTACATTGGGTATAAATTTGACTTTCTAATTGATAGCTATTAATAATTTAAAAGATTAATCTTATGAAAATTCATAAAATATATAAAACCCTCCTTTGCATGTTTGTCATCGGATTGACGATGAGTTCTTGCGATAGTTTTTTGGAGGAAAATCCGCTTGATGAGAAAACAACCATTCAATTTTGGAAAACAGAATCGGATGCTAAAACAGGCGTTAATGCGCTTTATTTTGGTGGTGTTCCTTATTTGCACAATATCGATGTGGACGGTGGTTGGACACCAAAGGCTACTATGTGGGGTGGCGTTATGTCGGGGCTTTTTGTAGATAAACGCAAAGACAGAACATTTACAAATGCATCTGAAGGAGCCAACTTTAATATTGAATCATTCGATGCTACTTCACAGAAAATGTGGACCGAATTTTATATTGGTATTTCTCGTGCTAATTTTGTGATTGCAAATATTCCAAATATGACGGAGGTATTGTCAGAAGCGCAAATAGCTAATTACCTTGCACAGGGTAAGTTTTTTAGAGCATACGCTTATTTTTATCTTGTGAAAGAGTATGGTGATGTTCCCTATATTGATGCTCCCTACACTTCCTTAGAGGGCATTTATAAAGAAAGAACACCCGCCTCTCAAGTTTATCAGAATATTGAGACCGATTTGCTGAGTATTATTGAAGGAAATGTTTTGCCCAATGTATCATTTTATGCCAATGGGGGTTATGTAACTAAGTCAATGGCACAAACACTTTTGGCACAAGTCTACTTGCAGTGGGCTGGAGCTCCTCTAAATGGAGGCAATGAGTATTATACTAAGGCTGCAAATATGGCTGTAAATGTGATTACGGGAGGACAGCATGCTCTTGTTCAAGCTAATGGTAGTAGTAGTGATCTGAATTCAGCATACAACGTTATCAAAACTACAAAATCATCAAACGAAATCATCTTTGCTAAAGAATATAATCAAACCAGTTATAATGTTGGTAATTCCTATGCTGCACGTTCTATCGGAACAGATGCTTTTCAATGGAAAGATGCTGATAATAATAATGTCTTTAAACCAGGTGGTGATGTATTGTACAATGCATATCTACCAGATGATGTGTTGATTAACAGTTATCATCCATCAGATATTCGCAATATGGAGAAACAGTTTTTCTTCCGCAATTATACCGATGCTACAGGAGTTACGCATACATTGAACAATGTAGGTAATTGGGCATGGTTTGATGAGGGTTCGTTAATAAATGGAAGAAACGGTGACTACAATATGCCCATATTTCGGTATTCAGAAGTTTTGTTGATTGCAGCTGAAGGTTTTGCACGGACAGGGCAAGAGGCAGAAGCACGAACTTACCTCAATCAAGTTCGCAGACGAGCCGGATTGGCTGATGAAACATCAACTGGTAATGCTTTGGTGCAGTCTATTCTTACCGAGCGTTTTCATGAGTTCCCTTTAGAATTTAAGATATGGGATGACATCAGACGTACTCGCTTGTATCCTGAGGCTGATGGAATGCAGTCAGGTAGATTGAAGTGGACACCATTGGCATCTGCTTCTATACAAAACAAACCCGATGGACAAGCCAAGGTGGGAGCTATTCCAGATTATGCTCTTTTATGGCCTATACCATTAAGTGAAATGCAAGCCAATAAAGCACTTGAAGGAAATCAAAATCCTGGATGGAATTAATCGAATAAATATTACTACTAAATCTAAAATGTCCCAAAGTAAATTTGGGGCATTTTTTTTTATTCCTTTGAAGGCCAATCTACCCTATTGTTTTGAACGAAGTGAAACATCCCGATAATGCCTTTAAGATTTATGATTTTTTGGCAGATGTCTCACTACATGTCCCATGAAATTTCGTTCTATTTCATCGGGACGTGTCGGGATGACAGGTGTTATTATACATCAAACAACAACAATCAAACAGACGATTTTGCAGGTGGTGTAATAAATTACCAGCTTTTTTTATTATCTTCGAACCTTAGTTTTAGGATTACAAAGTTTCACTACAAAACAAATGGTACAATGCGTATAAAACCACTACATATACTCTTATTACTTCTGACTACTGCTCTAATGGTGGGCTGCACTAACAGTGGCAATAAATCGACTGATAAAGAAGGCAACTCTCAATTGAACATTGGCGTGATGTCGTCCATGGACTATCTGCCTTTGGCTGTGGCCCAAGAGAATGGGTTCTTTGAGAAAGAGGGTATCAGCGTTACTATTCACAAATTCTACTCGGCCAATGAGCGCGATGCTGCATTTCAGAGTGGCAATTTGGATGGAACCATTTTGGATTATACCGGCGCCGCCATTCAGCGTGCAGGAGGTATAAAATTGAAAATGACATCGCAATGCGATGGCTCTTTTGTAATGGTTTCTGGTAAGGATTCAGGGGTTAAGAAAATTCAAGATTTGAAAGGCAATAAAATTGCTGTGTCGCGCAACACGGTTATAGATTTTTGCACCGATTTGGTGTTGCAACAGGCCAATATTGCACAAGACGATGTGGATAAAGTAGAGATCAATAAAATTCCTCTGCGATTGGAGATGTTGCGCAATGGCAAGATTGATGCCACTATGTTGCCCGACCCTTTTACTTCCATTGCTTTAGCGAGTGGCAATAAAAGTGTGATTGATATAAACGAATTGGACTTGCGTGTAACAGGAATTGCGTTTCACGATGAGGTGATTGCTGAGAAAGAGAATGCCATTAAGAGTTTTTACAAAGCTTACAATAGTGCTATAGAGCTTCTCAACTCACAACCAGTATCTACTTTTGAATCTGTGCTGATATCCGAAATTGGTTTTCCAGCTGAGTTTGTTGGCAATGTGCAATTACCCAACTATACAATGGCTCAATTGCCACAACCGAAAGATTTAGAAAGGGTGGAGCTGTGGCTGAAAGCCAAGAACCTTGTTCCATCAGATTTCGACATCAACACATTAATTGCAAAGGGCCTTATTCCCTGATAAACCTATTATATGAGTTCTGGAAAACTATCGGTTCACAATATTTCTGTCAACCTTGGCAAAACCTCTGTGCTAAAAGACATCTCTTTTTCATTAGAGAAAGGGCGCACGCTTACTGTGGTTGGCCCTTCGGGCTGTGGCAAGTCCACATTGCTCAATGTGTTGAGTGGAATTATCAAAAACTACCAGGGTGAGATACTGATGGGCGAAACGCCACTGCGCAATGCGGAGCTTACTTATGGCTATGTGCCACAAAATCTTGGTTTGCTTGCGTGGAAGAAAGTGAAAGATAATATTCTGTTGCCTTTCAAGATTAATAAAGACCTTACGATTGATCAAGATGAGGTGGATGATGTGTTGACCAAGCTCCAATTGACCAATTTGCTTGACCGTTATCCATCGCAATTGAGTGGTGGTCAACGCCAACGGGTTGCCTTGGCGCGTGTGTTTATCTCCCATCCCGATATTTTGCTGATGGATGAGCCTTTCTCTGCATTGGACACGCTCACAGCTGATACTTCGCGAGAGTTGTTCTTAGACTTATGGCGAAAATATAGGCCTACAACCATTTTTACTACCCACAATTTGTCGGAAGCGGTGAAGCTGGGCGAGCACATATTGTTGTTGGACAAACAGCCAGCAACTGTGTTGCGGTTTGTAAAGAATCCACTCTTCGAGAGTCAACATCAACACAACGAAGCAGCCTTTGCAGAGTTTAAGAAGCAACTGATGGGTTGGATTCGTGAGGGAGTAAATACAGAAAATGGTAGTAATAACCAGAGAAGATGAAGAAAAAAGTATTCTTGCCCAAATCGTTTCGTCTCCTCTTTGGAGGGATTATCTCTTTCAATGTCATTTGGTGGTTGTTGGCTGTTGTTTTCAACAACAAAGCACTTCCCAACCCGTTGGATGTCTACGCCACCCTTCCCAAAACTCTCTCTCAGGGAATGTTTGACCACTCCGTGGCCAGTTTGCGCCGTATATTCATTGGAGTGTTCATTGCTTTGGCGTTGGGTATGGCTGGAGGAATATTGACAGGGCTCAGTAAACAAGCCAATAAGCTACTCAATCCATTGCTCTATCTTTCGTATCCCGTTCCCAAGCTTGCATTGCTTCCAGTGGTGATGATTCTGTTTGGTATTGGCGAAACTACAAAGATTGTAATGATTGTTTTGATCATCGTGTTCCAACTTATCATATCCATTCGCGATGCCATCAGGAATATTGATAAAGAAAACTACTATGTACTCTCTACCCTTGGCGCCTCTAAGTGGCAACAGGTATGGCATGTAGTGTTGCCCGCTATTCTTCCCGAAACGCTTTCGGCTCTGCGCGTTACGGTAGGAATTGCCACATCGGTGCTGTTTGTAACCGAAACATTTGGTACCGACAAAGGCTTAGGCTTTTTCATTGTAGATGCTTGGATGCGTATAGACTACCTCACCATGTATGCAGGCATTGTGATGCTTTCCATCATTGGGTCGCTGCTCTTTATATTGCTTGACATAACGGATGCTATGTTTTGTAAGTGGAGCAAATTGAGGAGTGGGAATTAGAAATGGGGTGTGAGAAAAATTACGAATTACGAATTACGACAGGGTGAGTTTTAACCTTCCCTAAATAGGGTTGACCGTTTTGGAAAATAATATCTATTCTCTGAAAATTACAAAATATATATTTAGTTTGCTTGCATTTCTGTGCAATCTGTCATATTCCTAAAATACCGATAGGTATTTTGAATATTCATTCAAAGATAACGATTTAAACAGAACGGCAATATCATATCTCTGGCATGATATTTAAAGAAAAAGTTCTGAGTTAATCTGTGAAATCTGTGGTTAAAATGGGGGTGTGAGAATAATTACGAATTACGAAACAACAAATGCTACCACTCACTATACGGATTCTTCACCAACATAGAGTTGTAATAGCGCACATCGTGCGTAACTTCTTTGCCCAACCATTCGGGTTTCTCAAACGCCTCGTCTTCCGATTGCAGCTCTACTTCGGCTACCAAAAGGCCTTTGTTACTTCCATAGAACTCATCTACTTCAAACACATGCGCGCCCACTTTCACCAAATAGCGGGTTTTCTCAATGATTTCCTTTTCGCAAAATCTCAGCATATCTTCAGCGTCACTCACAGAAATCTCTTTTTCCCACTCATAACGTGTGAGGCCATTGCCCGAAACAGTGCTTTTGACGGTGATGTAAGCAAAATCGCCCTTTATGCGGATGCGAACCACTCGTTTGGGCACCGATGAGAGGTAGCCTTGCACTATGCGCCAATGGGTGAAGGCTTGCGATTTGTACTCGCCCTTCACTAAAAACTTTCGTTCTATTTCGTAATTCATGTCAATGTGAGTTTATAGGTGGTGTTGTCTTATCATCAACAAACAAAAATAGGCATTGTTTTGTGAAATGTAGGTATTCTGTTTGTACTTCTATGCCTGAACTCTATAAATAGGACCTCCTTCATGATGTAATTCCTGTCAGATTTGGCAAAAGGCAGTGAAATAGTTTCAGAATAGTGCTTTGCAACGTTACATATCATCATTCCGATTTCGGAATGGTGCAAAACAACGTTGCAGAGCATGCTTATGAAGAACTTTGCAAGCTTATTCGTGAGTATGCCACGCAAAGTGTCATAATGTTGCTCCTTTGTAGAGCAATTATGCAATTAGAAAAATAATTATCTAATTTAAATTCGGGAAAATTGGGCTGATTGGGCTAAAGTAGACATATTAAATAATTTGCGCGAGCCTTGTCTCTTGTTCCATGTCTCTTGTCTCTATCCCTTAATACCACTGCATATTCTCATACTGCGAACTGCGTTGTTCGTATTTCAGGTCTTGTAGTAGAGAAGATTTGGCTCTGATCATGAAGTTGTATGATTTGTATGGGCCAATGGGGATGAAGCTTGCCGACATGCTCCAGCAGTGCAAGTCGCGTGTGAGTGTGCAGTTTACGTAGGTAAATTTACTGAGGTCGAAGTTATAATCGGTGTTGAATGTAAAGTTCCAATTGGTGGTGGGTTGCAATGAACCGCTAATTCCTAAACTATGTGTGAGGCGACCTTTATACTCAATCTTTTCGAAATCGAAATCGCCATAATTATACCTTAACGAATAGTTGAACGATAGATTCCAATTGACTGCTGTTTTCATGTATCCATATTGGTCATACTCACTTGTGTCGGTCTCGCCTTTATCAAAATTGCTTTTGGGCAAATCTCTTGGATCTTCATATTCAGGTTCTGTGCCAAGGCTTCCATCGTTAGGTAAGTTATCGTTCGCAGCCTTGTCTTTATCCTTATCTTCATCTTTTCCCCCAAATAGTTTGCTGAAAGTATCCTGATTGATAGAATAGGCAAATGAAGTGCCAGTGCTATAAAGACGACCAAAACCTTTTCCGTTCAATATTCTTAGCTTATCTACATGTATGGGTCTTCCACTCTCGTTCACCTCATACATATAAGGATCCCATGTAGCATTCAGGCTCAGGGTATAAGATTTGGATAGTTTCAGTCGCATATTAGAGTTTATCATGCTCCATTTCATGCTGTCGGCCATCATGTTGTAGCTAAAGTTGATACCCAAATCGTCTATAAGGCTCACTTTCTTGAAGCCAGTAGTATCGCTCTCTGAGCGGATCTTCATCTCAAGATTGTTCTTAAAATCGAACCCTATATTACCTTGTTCTCCTTGTGATGGAGCACCAAACATCATGCGCGAATAGGGCGAGTAGGTGTAATCTATATCCTCGCCATACTCATTTCTATAAGTATATGTTTCGTAAAAGTTGTAGCGGGGAGCACCAAAATCGGGTCGATAACTCATGCTGATGCTGGGCGAAAATACGTGGCGAATGGCTTGTACTTTATCGCCAAACATCTTCAAGGGTTTGTACATTCCGTAGAGTTTTGTGTTTACGCTTACAGAAGCGCTATAATCGTACACACGGTTGAATCCATAAATAGTATCTGATACAACATGTCGTTGAGCTACAGGATCCCACTCTTGCGTCTCTTTGCCAGTATACCAACGCTCGTTGTAATTGAAAGAGGGCGATATATTGATATAATCCATTATGCTAAAAGTTGCACTCACAGGGATGCTATGGCGCATGCCATTTTGCCAATCTTTGATGATATTGGCTTTCATAAACTCACTCTCTTTTGTATTAATGGAGTTGCGAAACTCTCCAGAGTAACTCATAGTTATTTTTTCGAACCATTTCTCTTGACCCACAGCATCTTTGCGCTTGAATGGAAAGATACGACTCATATTTGCTGATATGTTGGGCAATGTTGCCGAAATAGTAGAGTCGCGCGACACTTGGTTCACACTTGCCGATGCCGAAATGTTGAAAGGCGAGTTAGGAAATCGCTGTGTGAGATTGACGGTAGAGCTCTTTGTATTGTTGGTAGCCTCTCTGCTATAGCGCGACACCATGTTGCGCTGATTGTAAGAGCTGGTAGAGTAGTTTACACTTGCCGATAGTGTTCGGTACATGTTTGCTTTTGGGTCTTGCGAGTGCGTCCAACTCAATCTGAAGTCGGTAGATGTTGAATAGTCGGGCATACCTTTATCGCCCAATATAGTTTTTAGATAATTGGCATTCACGTTTCCCGAAAACTTATAACGCTTTCTGTAGTTTGATTGCAAACCCAAACCCCATGATCCTTTTGTGTATATCTCTCCTGTAGCGGCCAAGTCGACATAGTCGCTTATTGCAAAATAATATCCTCCATTGTGCAGATAAAAACCACGCTCCATCTCGTCACCATACGAGGGCATGATGATCCCCGATGAATAACTTTCGTTGAATGGAAAAAAAGCAAAAGGCAATACCAATGGAAACAGGGGCACATCGGCTACAACCAGCCATGCAGGCCCAGTCACAACGTCCTCACCTGGTCTCACTTTGGCTTTAGAAAGATTGAGATAGAAGTGCGGATGATCGTGCAAATCGCAAGTAGTATATTTTGCATTCAGCATATAGAACGAGTTGTCGTCATTCTTTTTTGCCTGATTGGCTACAATATAGCCTTCGCCTTGCTCCGTCACTACGTCTTGAATGAAGGCTCTCTCAGTTTTGAAGTTGTATCTCACACCCTTCATCTCATATTGTGTGCCTTTGTCATCAAATGTGGGGAACCCAAACTCCTTGCCCACCGAGTCTAAACCAAACGTAGCCCCGATAAGACTGCTGTCCATATCCATGGTGATGAGCTCTCCTTTGATGGCAATGTCTTGGTATTTCACATCTGCATCGCCATATAAGAAACCTTTATTGTCTTTCGTAAAAACAATTGAGTCTTGTGCCGTGTAGAAAACAGTGCTTTGTAACGTTTCCTTTTTTTGGGGGATTGTATCCGATGTCATCATCGAAACTGAATCTGGTTTAATCGACAATGAATCTGTTTTAATTGTATCTGAAGGATTCAGTGCTAAAGGTTCTTGTGGTAAAGCTATACGCAGAGAATCACCACCAATAGTCTCTGATTGTGAAAGAGATAAGGTAGCGTTCGTAAAGAACGTTATAATGAATATAATACTTACTAAAAGGTGTTTCATCTAAAAGCTTTGATGCGCAAACGTTATGACTCGCAAAACTAATCATTTAAGTATTAACTACCTCGAAAAATATAAAAATAAAACTTAAGACCTCTACTCGCATGCTTTGCAAAAGATGGGGGGTGAGGTGTAAAGAGTAATGGGTGAGCCGTAAAGAGTAAATGAGTTAGCTACAAACAGAAAGTCTATGTCATCCCGACATGTAGTGAGGGATCTGTATAAAGAGTATTTTACTATTAAACAGATACTTCACTTCGTTCAGTATGACAGGGTTTTCTGCTCGCGCCGTTTTGCCGATCACGATTTCCAAATCGGTGTGCTGCGAAGCAGAAAGCATTAAAAAGAATGGTTTCGCTACGCGACACACGGGTTACAAACCCGAGCGAGCGGAAGTGTTTAGAAGCAAAAAAAGATTTCGCTTCACAACACACGCTTTGCAAAAGCGCGAGCAAACAAATTATCTAATATTCGCAATAGAAATTACATCGGCAAACACTCCCGCTGCTGTCACAGCAGCTCCGGCACCATATCCTTTTATCACCATTGGGTGCTCATTGTATCTTTCGGTAGTGATCATAATGATGTTGTTGCTCCCCTCTAAGTCGTAGAACGGATGGCCTCTCTCCACTTCACGTAAAGCCACTTCGCACTTGCTTCCGTCGGCTTTATTCAGGTCGTAAGTTGCTACAAGTCGCAAACGTTTGGCTTCGAGTTCCAATTTTTTGCGGCGCTCTTCAAAGCTCTTATCCAATTCAGAAATGGTGTTCCAAAACTCTTCTATTGTTCCATCGAAATATTTTTGCGGAATAAGTGGAATCTTTTTTACATCCGATTGTTCGATGCTTCCACCTGCTTCACGCGAAAGAATAACTAATTTGCGCACCACGTCCAATCCGCTCAAATCTGTGCGAGGATCGGGTTCTGCAAACTGCGCATCTACCGACATTTTGATAGCTTTGCTAAAAGGAACTTCTTCGCTCAGCGTATTGAATATAAAGTTGAGTGTACCTGAAAGCACTGCCTGTAGTTTTGTTATCTTGTCACCCGAATTGGTCAGCGAGTTCATTGTATTGATGATGGGCAATCCTGCGCCAACATTGGTTTCGAAGAGAAACTTCACTCCGTTGGTACGTGCTGTTTCTTTTAAGTCGTTATAGATTTCAAAGGCCGATGAGGCGGCAATCTTATTGGCAGTAACAATGGAAACATTGTTTGACATCAAATCTTTATACAGATCTGATATATCTTGGCTGGCCGTGCAATCAACAAACACAGAGTTGAAGATATTCATCTCAAATATTTCGTCGCATATTATTTGCGGTGAACTTTTCACTCCGTTTGTCATCAAGTTGTTGTAGAAATCATCCAACTCTATGCCATCTCTATTGAAAAGTGCTTTTCTGCCATTGGCAATGCCTACCACATTCATGCGCAATTTGTTTTGCTCTTTCAGTGTCTCTTGTTGTAGCTTTATCTGATTGAGCAAGTTACTACCAACAGTTCCTGTGCCAACAATAAAGAGGTTCAACTCTTGATAGGCAGAAAGGAAAAATGAATCGTGAATCACATTGAGCGCTTTGCGCAGATTGTCTTTTGTGATTACACACGATATGTTTGTTTCGGATGCCCCTTGTGCCAAAGCCAACATGCTGATGCCACTTCTACCCAACGAGTCGAAGAATTTACCTGCTACGCCAGGCACATTTTTCATGTTTTGCCCCACAATGGCAATAGTGGATAGATTGTATTCTACAGTGATTTCGTTGATGCTTCCCATTGCTATCTCATGGGCAAACTCTTCGCTCAACACTTTTTGAGAAATAGCTGCATCGGGTGTGCTCACTCCTATTGAAGTGCTATTCTCTGATGAGGCTTGCGATACAAGAAACACGCTGATGCCATTCAATGCCAATGTCTGGAATATGCGATGGTTCACACCAATGATGCCCACCATGCCCAATCCTTGAATGGTGATGAGGGCAGTGTCGCTAATGGACGAAATACCTTTAATAACTTTTCTGTCGTCTTTCGTTTGTTTACTCAGAATCAATGTTCCTTTTGATGAGGGATTGAAGCTGTTTCTCAATCGTATAGGTATGTTTTTGTGATACACAGGGAAGATGGTGGGCGGATAGATAACTTTGGCCCCAAAGTTGCTCAACTCTATGGCTTCTATGTAAGTTAGCTCTTCTATCACATAGGCTGATTGTATAATTTTGGGGTCGGCTGTCATAAATCCATCTACATCTGTCCATATTTCTAAAATTGAAGCATCCAATGCGGCAGCTATAATAGAGGCGGTGTAGTCCGATCCTCCACGTCCAAGATTGGTTATGTCGTTTTCGTCTCTGCTTGAAGAGATAAATCCGGGCACAATGGCAACACAATCTATGTCCTTTAGGTGTTCCTTTATCAATTTGTTGGATAGAGGTATATCGGGTATGTGCTTATTAAATTGTTTGGTGGTTTTAATAAATTGAGTAGAGTCGTACAGTTTTGCATTGGGAATGGCTTTGCTCAATATCAGACTTGATAGACGCTCACCGTAACTAACAATTTTATCGGATGTTTTTTGTGACAAATCACCAATAAGGTATATTCCTCGAAGTATATTTTTGAGATCATCTAAGAGAGGTTGCGTCTCTTGATAGAGTTCTTGTTTGACTTCGTCTAACTCAATCACCTCTTCAATAATCGTGTTGTGATGATTAAGGATGATGTCATAAATCATTTCGTATGTCTTGTCCGCGCTCAATGCATAATTGGCAGCTTGCAAGAGCTGTTCGGTCACACCGTATAGCGCTGATACAACTATTACTACTGGTTGGCTTTCAGCGCCAATTATATCTTTTACTTTGTATATAGCATCGGAAGTTCCCAAAGAAATTCCGCCAAATTTCATTACTTTCATCTTATTGTTTGGAACGCCTATAGCGTTACTGTTTTTAGTTCGTTTTTGTGAGTAGAATGTTTAGAGTATTGTTTAGCAAGTAATTGGATAACTACTAAAACCCTGTTGCCATCACTGGCAAATGCAATGAAAACCTATTTGTCCCCTGAGCGGGGCATTCGATAAGAATAAGTAATATAAAGATATATCATAGTTTGTAGCATTAATCTTTGCATTAGCTTGTCACACTTTTTATTGCAAAGAGTTACAAAGATAAAGTTTTTATCTAAAATCAATAGCAAAATGAAAGAAAAAGACCTTTTAAGGAATTAAACACGTTTTAAATAGACCGAAACCGAACCATCATTCACATTGAAGAATCCTTTGCCATCTTCGCCTATCACCACATCTTCTTCAATGTTGCCCATTTTGTCATACCACGCCGATCCAGCATAGTCTTCGCCAACAAACATTGGCTTTTGACCTCCGTCTGAACTACTCATTAGCACTACGCAGCCATCGGGATGGTTTTCGTCACCTTTCCTTACCCAACCCACTACATTTTCGTGATCAAAGTAATCGTCTTGTTCACCATATGCGAAATCTCTGCGCACATCCAAGAGTTGATCTATTGTCCATTGTTGACCTTCTTGTGCATGTTCTCCTTCAATACCATAATAATCTCCCATGAAGAGACATGGATATCCGTCTTTTCGCAGAAGAATAAGCGCATAAGCAAGTGGTTTGAACCAATGCTGAACAAAGGATTCTAAAGCCTGTGCAGGTTGAGAGTCGTGGTTGTCAACAAAAGTAACAGTTTTGAGAGGGTGTGCTTGCACCATAGTATTGTCGAAAATCTTGCGCATATCATAACTTCCTCCATTTTCTGATGCATGTTTGAAATTGAAATGAAGGGCAACGTCAAAAAGATCAATGTTGTAGCTCACATTGTGCAAGTATTCTGATATTACCATATTATCATAATACCAATATTCGCCTACGGCGTAAAAGTCTTCTCCAAACTCTCCTTTTACATGCTTGATGAGATCGTCTACAAACCAGTCGTTGATGTGCTTTATGGCATCAAGACGAACGCCATCTATGTTGGTCTCTTTTATGAACCAGCTAATCCATTCCTTAGTATGTTTGTATACATCAGGGTGCTTGTAGTCTATATCGTTGAACATTAGGTAATCGAAATTGGCAAATTCATGACTAACTGAAGTGTCAGTTACATCAATGCCTTTATTCTCACCCTGTATAACATATATAGCATCTTTATTGTCTCTGTGATTGTAATCTGTAGCAGAAAAATGTTCCCAACTCCATTTAAAATCTGAGTATTTATTGTCTCGTCCTGGAAAATTAAATTTTGTCCAGCTTTCTATTTCATAAGGTTCTGTAATTGGTTTGTTGCGGTCGTGTGGGTCAACTTCAACTATAGTGAATGTTTGCAACTCGTCGCCGCCTGCTTTGTGGTTGAGCACAACGTCGGCATATACCATAATGCCATTGTCGTGAAGCGCATCTATGCAATCGTGTAACTCTTGTTTGGTTCCGTATTTGGTGCGCACAGTTCCTTTTTGATCAAATTCTCCAAGATCGTACAAGTCATAAGCTCCATATCCAACATCGTTCGAGCCTGTACCTTTGTAACAAGGCGGAATCCAAACAGAAGTAACTCCAATTTGGCTCAGGTGTTGAGCATCTTCTTTAAGTCTGTTCCACAGGTTACCATCGTTTGGCAAGTCCCATTCGAAGTATTGCATCATTATTCCGTTTACTCTCATGCTTGTGTTTTATTTAAGTTTCAAGTTATAACATTATACAACAAAGAGGGTTCATGCAACACGCATAACTTTTTGTCTCTTAGAACAAGATTATTCTTGTTTATACAAAATATTGAACGTTATTGATTATAAATCATCAATATAATGTTACTTTTGTAATAGCAGTCGGTCGGTTTGTCGCTACACGCTTAGGTGTGTTGAGGAAAGTCCGGGCAACACAGAGCACCATATTTCCTAACAGGAAGCTATTTGCGAAGGTAGAGCAACGTAGCAGAAAATAACCGCCACCATCCTTTGAATAAGGAAGGAGGTAAGGGTGAAAAGGTGAGGTAAGAGCTCACCGGGTTTTGCAGTAATGCAGAGTGCCGTACGTCTTATGGGTTGCAAGGTCATGTATATCGGATATGTAGGGTTGCTCGCCCGATGCCGAGGGGTGGACCGCTAAAGAGTAATGGTGACATTGCTCGCAGACAAATGACAAACATTTTCTTTTATTAGAAAGTACAGAACCCGGCTTACAGATCGACTGCTTTTTTTATTTTTTTGAAATGATGATCATGAAAGAAGAAAAAAACAATAATAAGAAAGATAAGGAGAGCTTTTTTAGCAAGCTAAAAGAGAAGATTTCTCGTCTAATTAATTTTCTGACCTATGATATCTGGCGATTAGACTCACAAGATGTTAGCGGAAAACGCAACATTGTGTACAATGGTCTAAAAGCTATCATAATGACTATTCGCAATTCCATGGAATTGCAAATAAATGTATTGGCTGCATCGCTTACCTACCGAACATTACTCTCATTAGTTCCCGGATTAGCAGTTCTTTTTGCAGTAGCACGAGGCTTTGGACTGCTCAATATTATTAAAAGTCAGATTTCTACATATTTCCCTGGACAAGAAGAAGTAATGTTGCAAGTAACAGGGTTTATAGATAATTCATTAGAGCATGCACAAGGTGGTGTTTTTGCTGGAGTTGGTGTAATTGTTCTACTTTACACTGTGTTTGTTCTCTTTTCTGATATAGAAAACAATTTCAATACAATATGGCAATTGAGCAAAGGGCGAACCATACCTCGAAGAATATCCGACTATTTTGCCCTTATGTTTATTATGCCCGTGTTCATTGTTCTCAATAGCGCACTGTCGCTCATGATTAGTTCTTCTACAATGTATTTCGATGCATTTAGTTACATCCTCAATCCATTGGTTACACAAGTACTCAATATCCTTCCATTCTTCATTATTATTTTGGTGCTTACATTGCTTTATAAATTTATGCCCAACACCAAGGTTAAGTTTTTAAATGCACTCATTGCAGGCCTGGTTGCAGGTACAGCTTTGCAAATATTCCAATTGATATATATAAGCGGACAGTTGTGGATTACAAAGTACAATGCTATTTATGGTAGTTTTGCGGCTTTGCCACTGTTGTTACTATGGTTGCAATTGTCATGGAATATTGTGTTAATGGGGGTACAGTTGTCTTTCTCGTTGCAGAATATTCAAAAGTTCTATTTCGAAAAAGAGACTAAGAATATTAGCCGACGGTACAATGATTTCTACACAATTCTTATTACTTCTCTCATTGCCAAGCGTTTTGCAGAAGAAAAACTGCCACTCACAGCAGATGAGATTTCAGAGAAGCATTCTATTCCTATTCGATTGACCAACCGAATCATCGACTTGTTGCATGATTTGCAAATGATAGCTCCTACTCCTTGGAGCGAGGACGAAGAGGTAATGGCTTACCAACCTGCATTCGACATTAACTTGATGAGCGTTAAGTTGCTCATGAGTAAGATTGACACCTATGGATCGGAGAATTTTAGAGTCGATAAAGATGTCAAGTTCAGATCACATTGGGATGCTTTGATGGTTTCTCGGAAGAGTTTTTACAATCCAGAGGACGATCAATTATTGAAAGATCTGTAATTGCCGAATGATATAAAAGACCATCTCTTATTGTTTCAGGCAATACAAATAGTCAGTATCATAATAAGTACATTCGTGATTTAATTCTTCAGCTTTGCCATTACATAAAATGTCGAGTATTTCCCAAAACCTTGGGCTATGGTTCAACTCTATAGTGTGGGCTAATTCGTGAAGTATTACGTAGTCTATCAAGTGTTCTGGTAGCATCATTAAAAAAAGTGAAAGGTTGATGTTCTTTTTATTAGTACAACTTCCCCAACGCAATTTACTGTTGTTAATTTTGACTTCTCTCACCTGAACATTCATTCTTTTTGCAAAGTCAGCAACTTTTTTGGGTAAAACTCTTTTGGCTTCAATTCGCAAAGCATGAATGATGAGGTCTTTCATTGCAACTTGCACATAATCTTTGTTGATGTCATATTGGGAGGGCACGTTAAGGGTTACAATGCCATCTTTGAGCAACATGTTCACTTTGTCATTAAACAAAGACTCACGTGTAATGACTACATCAAATGTGAGTGCTTTGATAACTGATTGCTCGGTTATCTTTATTACTTCTCTCACAGGTAACTTTAAAATACGAGGTTTTAAGTTGTCAAAATGCTTTTTTATTTCGCTTTTTGTCAAACGCATAGGAACAGTCATTTCTACAGCATCGTGTTTACGTCGCACAATAACTTTCTTTGCACGATTGTTTCTCTTGACTACTACAGGGCCTAAATCCTTATCAAAAAAATCATCCATAAGACAAAAGTATGACTATAAATTATAATTGTTGCATCTTTTTTCTATATATTACATATAGTGACAAACAATATTTATCTTTGTAAGAATTTTAAGTGGAATAAATATGAAAATAATTGATTCTTTAGAGAGTGTAGGGCAATATGCCGTGCTTTTGAAAAGCACACTTACTTTACCTGATAGATTTAGAGAATTCTTAAAAGATTTTCTTAAGGAGATGTATAAGCTGGGAGTTAACTCCTTGTGGATTGTCATGATTATCTCATTTTTTATTGGAGCAGTTATGGTTGTGCAGATTGCACTCAATGTTGCATCTCCACTTTTGCCCCGATTTACAGTAGGTGTGGTTTCAAGAGAGATTATTCTATTGGAGTTTTCGTCTACTATTATGTGTTTGATATTAGCCGGAAAGGTTGGATCAAATATCGCTTCCGAAATTGGGACAATGCGCGTGACTGAACAAATAGATGCATTGGAAATAATGGGTGTGAACTCTGCTAACTATTTGATTTTGCCCAAAATAACTGCATTTGTTGCTTTTATGCCAGTTTTGGTAGTTTTTAGTATGTTTCTTGGTATGATTGGAGGATATGTTATTTGTGTTATTACCAACACGCCACCACCCGAAACATATATTTATGGAATTCAGGCCTTCTTCAACGATTTCTTTGTGTGGTATTCAATTGTGAAATCAATGATATTTGGATTTATCATTGCATCTGTTGCAGCTTATTTTGGCTATTATGCAAAGGGAGGCTCATTGGATGTGGGTAAGGCAAGTACAGATTCAGTGGTAATTAATAGCATTTTAATTCTTATTGTCGATTTAGCATTCACACAGTTAGTAATGGGCTAATAAATATTAGATTATGATTGAAGTAAAAAATCTCACTAAATCGTTTGATGGTCGTGTGGTATTAGACGATATAAGCACAAGCTTTAAGAAAGGGCTTGTAAATATGATTATTGGAAGGAGTGGATCGGGTAAAACTGTTCTTCTCAAAAATATTATTGGACTTTTAACTCCCGATCAAGGCGAAGTATTATATGGTGAGAAAGATTTATTGAAAATGCGCTCACGTGATATAAAGAAGTTGAGGAAAGATATGGGGATGCTTTTCCAAGGTTCAGCACTCTTTGATTCAAAAACGGTGTTGGAAAATGTTTCTTTCCCTTTAGATATTTTTTCTCGAAAGAATAAGAGAGAACGAGTGAAAAGAGCCGAGTTCTGTTTAGAACGTGTAGGTCTTGAACATGCTCACAACTTGCTTCCATCTGAAATTAGTGGTGGAATGATGAAACGTGTGGCAATTGCACGCGCTATAGCACTCAACCCTCAATATCTGTTTTGCGATGAGCCTAACTCTGGATTAGACCCTAAAACATCACAATTGATTGATGAGCTTATCAATGATATTACAAAAGATTTTGGGATGACTACAATTGTAGTAACGCACGATATGAATTCTATAATGGATATAGGCGACCATATAATATACATTCAAGAAGGTAAAAAAGTGTGGGAGGGTTCCAAAAAAGACATTATGGATACGGACAACGAAGCACTCAACGAGTTTGTATTTGCATCAGACTTGTTCAAGAAAGTAAAAGAGGCCGAAAATCAAAAAGAAATAGACAATGTTTAAATATAAATGCGGTCAGTGATTTGTCATTAGTTAACTACTATAAACTATTGCTCAAAACATTTTTAAATTTGAGTTGTTATTCAACTGCAAACTAATGTTTGCTTTTTTATTATATATAATTTAGATTGATCACCTAAGATGGAATAGACTTAGAATGATATAATCGTTAAAAAAAATAATCTACAACATGTTAAGTATAAAAAAACTACATGCCCGAGTAGAAGGAAAAGAAATTCTAAAAGGCATAAATATAGAAGTTAAACCAGGTGAGATCCATGCTATTATGGGACCTAATGGTTCAGGTAAGAGCACATTGGCATCTGTTTTGGCAGGGAATCCCAAGTTTGAAGTTACACGCGGAAGTATCACTTTTCAAGGAAAAGACATTCTTGATATGGAACCTGAAGTGAGAGCTAATGAGGGAATATTCTTAAGTTTTCAGTATCCAATTGAGATTCCTGGTGTGAGCATGGTAAACTTTATGCGTGCAGCAGTAAATGAAAAGCGTAAATATAAAGGCTTAGACCCCATTGCAGCAGGCGATTTCTTGAAATTGATGCGCGACAAGCGCGAGTTGTTAGGCATGGACAAGCAGTTGGTAAGCCGCTCTGTAAACGAGGGTTTCTCAGGTGGCGAGAAAAAACGTAATGAAATCTTTCAGATGGCTATGTTAAATCCAACGCTGTCTATATTGGATGAAACAGACTCTGGATTGGATATTGACGCTTTGCGTATAGTAGCTGCAGGAGTTAATAAATTGCGTACACCAGAAAATGCAACAATCCTTATCACGCACTATCAACGTTTGCTGGAATACATCAAACCCGATTTTGTACACGTGCTTCAAAATGGAGTAATTGTGAAAAGTGCCGGAGCTGAACTTGCTCTTGAACTCGAAGAGAGAGGCTATGATTGGTTAGAAGAGTAAGTTTACTACTAATCGTAGAACTTACGAATTTTAGATTTGAAGAAATAATTATGTCTTATTTCAATAAATGAGCATATTTAGATATTAAAACAATGATTGAACAACAATATATAGACCTGTTTCAACAATATAGGAGCGATATAGATAGCAATTCTGTTGGTTTGATGAACGAACAACGTGATGCTGCTTTCGAAACGTTCAAGAAAATAGGTTTCCCCACATCCAAATTAGAAGAATACATACACTCCAATGTTTCTCGTGCATTTGATGCAGAGCTTGGATTAAATATAAAGGACATAGCCATACCTGTCAACCCATACGATACATTTAAGTGTGATGTTCCTAACTTGGCTACTAACCTGCACTTTCTTGTAAACGATAGATATTACGACAACCAAAATCAGGTAGAGGGACTTCCCAAAGGCGTATATGCTGGAGGCATGAAAGAGTTTGAGAAGCTTTATCCCGAGGTGTTTAAAGAGTATTACGGGCAAGGTGCAGATTATTCAAACAATGGCTTGGTAGCTTTCAATACGATGTTTGCACCCGACGGCTTTGTGCTGTATATCCCAGAAGGAGTTGAGATTGAAAAGCCTCTGCAATTAATCAATATTCTTAGAGGTGGAGTAGATTTGAGTGTCAACAGGCGCATCCTCATAATAGCTGAAGCTGCTGCAAAAGCCAAAATATTGGTCTGCGACCATGCTGTGGACGATGTGCACTTTGTGGTGACCCAAGTTACCGAGATATTTGCTAACGAATCATCAGCAATCGATTTTTACGAGTTGGAGGAAAACTCAACAAAAGTAACACGTCTTTCATCTCTGTTTACTGCTCAAAAAGCTGATTCGAATGTAATTGCAAGCAATATTACATTACACAATGGCTACACACGCAACAATTATCGATTCAGGCTATTGGGCGAAAATGCTCACGCTACTATTGGTGGCCTTGCTATAGCCGACAAGAGTCAACATGTAGACAATTATGCTTTCTTAGATCATGCTTCACCCAATTGCACCAGCAATGAGTTGTTTAAGTATGTATTGCAAGAACGTTCTACAGGTGTTTTCTGCGGTAAGATTTTGGTTGAAAAAGATGCTCAAAAGACATTGGCCTATCAAACCAATCGCAACTTATTGGCATCGCCTGACGCAAAAATGTTTGCCAAGCCACAACTTGAAATATATGCCGATGATGTGAAATGTTCTCATGGTTTGACCACCGGACATTTGGACGATGATGCAATGTTTTATCTGCAAGCGCGAGGCATAGCAAAAGAAGAAGCTAAGATGCTATTGATGGTAGCTTTTACCAAAGATGTGGTGCAATTGATAAATATAGAATCGTTGAAAGAGAGACTCGAATACTTGATTGACAAAAGATTTAGAGGCGAACTAATGCGATGTGGGAATTGCAATGTTTGCAAATAGAAAAAGACTCAATGATAGATATTACCAAAATAAGAAATGATTTTCCCATACTTTCACGTGAAGTATATGGAAAACCATTAGTATATCTGGACAATGCTGCCACAACACAAAAACCAAAATGTGTGGTTGACAAAATTGAACAAATGTATTATACACTCAATGCAAATATACATAGAGGTGTGCATTTTTTGAGTCAACAAGCCACTGATGAGCACGAAGCTGCAAGAGTTACCATACAAAAGTTTATTGGAGCTAAATCATCTGACGAGATTGTGTTTACACGGGGCGCAACAGAATCTATCAATTTAATAGCATCCACCTATTGTAGAGCATTTTGCCAACCCGGCGATGAAATTATTGTTTCTGCTATGGAACATCATTCCAATATTGTTCCTTGGCAATTGCAAGAAGAAATTTCGGGTGTTAAGTTGCGTGTTATTCCTATTAATGATGCAGGTGAGTTGCTTATCGAAGAGTTTAAAAAACTGATTAATCCTCGCACAAAGCTTGTATCTGTTACGCATATTTCTAATGCGTTGGGAACTGTTAATGATATTGAAGAGATAATCAGAATTGCTCATGAGAACAATGTTCCGGTGCTTATAGATGCTGCACAATCTGTGCAACATGTGGCGCTGGATGTGCAAAAGCTTGATTGTGATTTTTTGGTTTTCTCGGCTCACAAAGCCTATGGGCCAACAGGAATTGGCATATTGTATGGTAAAGAGGAGTGGCTAAATAAGCTTCCACCCTATCATGGCGGTGGCGAAATGATAGCGAGTGTTTCATTTGAGAAAACTACTTTCAATGTGCTCCCCTTTAAGTTTGAGGCAGGAACCCCCGATTTTGTAGGATCAACATCTATGGCTGCAGCATTGGATTATATATCCGATATTGGTTTAGATAACATTGCAGCTTATGAAGATGAACTACTTGCTTATGCCACAGAGCAATTGTTAACAATAGACGGTCTAAAAATATATGGAACAGCTGCCAACAAATGCAGTGTTGTCTCTTTTTTAGTGAAAGATATTCATCATTATGATATGGGAATGTTGTTAGACAAAATGGGTATTGCAGTGCGTACAGGACATCATTGCACGCAACCACTAATGGATAGATTGAAAGTGGATGGAACTGTAAGAGCTTCCTTTTCATTTTACAATACAAAAGAAGAGATAGATCAATTGGTTGCTGGAATTGAAAGGGTTGCCTCTATGTTCTAATTCCAATTAATACAATATAAATTATAAAAAAAAGCCGTCTCATTTTATTTTGAGCCGGCTTTTTAGCTTTAGGATTTACAATTCTGACGCAAATTAATAATTCTCACTCTCGTCAATGAAACTTTGAATTTATTTTTACCTCCTGCACTACACCTTATAATTATAAACATTAGGTCCATCAATATGTTATACAATATAGACTTACAGCACATGTATTTATTAATACTCTCTATTTTGTATGCACAATATGACAAGACTAAATGTAAATAAACTTTACGCTTACTTCGCCATTTTACTGGTTACTCTCATCTTTTTCTCTTGTAATTATAAGCATGACTTAATTACTGAAGAAATAGTTGCCTCTAAAATGCTTGATGCACAAAGAGATAGTTTGGTACAAGAAGCTAAGAATTTAAATAACCAGGGAACTGCTGCTCGCAATAGGGCCGATTATAAAGAGGCTCTCAATCTACACTTCAGAGCTCTTAACTTGGCCGAATTGACAAAAGATACGTTGGGTCAAATATACGCTCTTAACAATATTGGCACAGATTTACGACGAACCTACTCTAATATTGAGGCATCTACTTATCATTATTTAGCGCTTGAACTCTCTTCTAAAAATAACAAGTATTCTAAGAATAGAGCAAGAGCAATGAATGGCTTGGGAAACATATTCCTTGCATTAAATAACAGTGAGCAAGCTCTCAATTATTTTCAACAAGCCCTCTCTATCGAAAAAGAGTTGAAGAGCACTTTAGGACAGGCTATTAATTTTGCTAATGTGGCTGAAGCATATCAAATGAGCAACAATTTAGACAGTGCTCTCTACTATTATGAGGAGTCGTTGGAACAAAACAAAATAATTGATTCAGATATTGGCATAGCAATTTGTAAAAGAGCAATGGGAGTCATTTATTATGAAATGGGCAGTGAAGAGCAAGCTTTAAAACTTCTTAACGAAGCTTTTGATCTTATGAAAGATTCTAAAGATGCTTTTCATAAATTGGAAGTTCAGATTTCGCTTGCCGAAACATTTATTGACCTTAATAGAACCAACGAAGCCGAGTTTCATATAATGGAGATATTGACATTGGCTAAGGATATCAACTCATATGATTATCTACAGCGTGGCTACAAGCTATTAGCAAAGCTGAAAGAAAAACAACAACAATTTCGTCTTGCTTATGAAGCCAAAGAGATGGTTGCGTTATATAGAGATAGTGTATTGGAACAAAATAGTGAAGTGCGTATACTCGAACTCGAAAACCGATTTAAAGGAAAAGAAGCAGCTCAACAAATACAGCTTCTAACCACAGAAAAAGCTTTGACAGAGAAAAATAAGATAGAACAGCAACGTATTTTCTTTCTGCTGATTCTTTTACTTTCAGTCTCTATTGGTTTCCTTTATTATCGTTACAACAGTAAGTTGAAGATAAGCAAAGAGTTAGAGAAGATAAATGAACTCAAATCGAAATTCTTTGGTAATGTGTCTCACGAATTCAGAACGCCCCTCACACTTATAAAAGGGCCTCTGGAGAAATGGCTCGATAAAGACCTTCCTACTGAACTGGACAAAGATGCAAGAGTGATGCTTCGCAACTCTGAGCGACTTTTGTTTCTTGTAGATCAATTATTGAGTTTGTCAAAAGTAGATTCAGGCAATTTCAAAATCAATCCGCAACTGGCTGATTTGTCTCTCGCATTGAGGGGAATAGCAAATTATTTTTTGCATATTGTGAATGAAAAATCTATCAACTATTACATCAATCTTGATGCAAGTGGCAAAGCTTGGGTAGATTTGCACATAGTAGAAACTATAGTAACCAACCTTTTGTCTAATGCGCTTAAATTTACGCATGCAAATGGCAAAATTTCTCTCATAGGGAAAAAAGACAAAGACAATTATATAGTTAAAGTAGCCAACTCTGGTAATCGCTTATCCGATGTAGAGTTGTCAAAGATTTTTGATAGGTTTTATACAAATGGTTCATCCAATTATAGCAGTTCAGGAATTGGTCTATCGCTGGTGAAAGAGCTATGCTCGCTATATGATGCTGACCTTTCTGTTGCATATAACGAGGACAATGAAATTGAATTTACAGTTGTTTTTCCTCCCTTGGCCGAAATGGAGCCTTCTGATATAGAAGATATAGCACTTGAAAATTTAAGTGTAGATAGATTTCAAGCTATACGTGAAGGGTCTGTGAAACCCTCAATTGAAGAGGAGCAAGTGGAACAGAATGATGATTTTATCTTCTCTGATAAACCTCTTTTGTTGGTTGTGGAAGACAACGAAGATTTGAGAAATTATATTGTAGATTCATTCAAAGATATATGCAATACTATTGAAGCAAAGAATGGTGTGGAAGGCATTGCTGCAGCTCAGGAACACATTCCCGATATTATTATAACCGATATAATGATGCCAAAAATAGATGGATTGGAGCTTTGCAACACTTTGAAAATAGATGCAACAACCAATCATATCCCAATAATTATACTTACAGCCCTGAACGAAGAGAGAGATTTACTTGCTGGATTGAAAAATAAAGCCGACGACTACATCACTAAGCCCTTCGGAGCTAAGCTTTTAAAACAGAAGGTGAGAAACTTAATTGAGGTGCGCAATGTGATGAGCCGCAAATACCGCAAAGAATTCATTATTAAACCTCTCGATGTTTTAATATCGGGCGGAGAAGATAGTTTTGCCGAAACATTGAAAAATGTGATTGAGAACGAACTAACAAATCCCGATTTTGGTGTAGATGAGTTTTGTGCAGTTGCAGCTATGAGTAGATCTCAGTTGTATAGAAAACTAAAAGCAACAGTTGATATGTCAGTGTCTGAGTTTATTCGTGTTCATCGTATCAAATTGGCATCAGAGCTGTTGAAAAATAAAAATATGAATGTTACAGATGTTTGCTATTCTTCAGGATTTACAGATAC
>JARICS010000098.1 GCA_029264035.1 Dysgonamonadaceae bacterium
CCATGCAAAATTTCGTTGATGGCATCTTCGGGTATATCTTTAATAGGAGTCTTAAGCGTAACACCATGTTTTTCGCAAATGGCTGTGATTTGCCAAAAGAGTAAATTGCTCTTCTCTTTTCCCAAAGGAGCAATCCCCCCATCGGCAATGCTTAACTCGGGTTTTGGGAAAACCTTCTCAACATCAATTTGGTCTACTGTCCCTAGTCCATTGCATTTCATGCAAGCACCTTGAGGGGAGTTGAATGAAAAGTTGTGAGGGGCAGGTTCGCTGTAAGACAATCCTGTAGTGGGGCACATAAGTAATTTACTGTAGTGGCGCACCTCGTCCGTATCCATATCTTGAATCAGAATGAGTCCATCACCAAGTTTCATAGCTATTTGCAAACTCTTTTTGAGTTTGTCTTCAAACTTGTTGGATACTGCAAGTTTATCTACAAGCACCTCTATGCTGTGGTTTTTGTATCTATCCACACGCATCCCTGGCAGAATCTCTCTTATTTCACCATCTACCCTCACATTGAGGAAGCCCTTCTTCCTTATCTGTTCAAAAAGCTCTTGGTAATGACCTTTTCTGTTTCTCACAACAGGAGATAGGATATATATCTTCTTGCCAATATACTTTGTCAGTATCAGCTCCAATATTTGCTCTTCGGTATATTTCACCATCCGCTCGCCAGATTTATAGGAGTAAGCATCGCCAGCACGGGCATATAGCAAACGAAGGAAGTCGTAAATCTCTGTTGTGGTTCCCACTGTAGATCGTGGGTTCTTATTGGTAGTCTTTTGCTCAATAGATATTACCGGACTTAATCCAGTAATCTTATCCACATCGGGGCGCTCCATTTTACCTAGAAATCCTCGTGCATAGGCCGAGAAAGTTTCAATGTATCGGCGTTGTCCTTCAGCAAACAGCGTATCGAAAGCCAATGATGATTTCCCGCTACCACTTAACCCAGTAATAACTGTGAGTGTGTTGCGCGGAATTTCAACGTCTATATTTTTTAAATTGTGTACGCGTGCACCATACACATTAATTAGTTCTTTATCTTGATTCATAGTTTAATGTAACATTAAAATGAGAATAATTGTTTAGCTCCTCACTCTTTAATATTCTTAAGAGTATAGAAGTAAAATATTATTGCGTTACATAGCCAGGCTATATAACCGAGGTGTGAAAATATGAGTTTGGTTGACTTAGTCGACTCTCCTAAAACTTTCTACTATTATTGCGTTACCCAATGATTGCTGTGAACCTTCACCGGATCGCTCTTTTTGTAATACAAGCTTTCGCGAGTCGGAATCTTTAGTGTGTAGCTATTCCCGCTTCTAACGGTGAGTGACCTGTCTCTCAACCACGAGTTGAAATCTTTCAATTGAGCATAAGTCACTCCTTGCTGCTTTGCAAATGTAGCCAAGTTAGGGATAGAGCTTGTCACCTTCACCTCTTTAAAAACCATTGGTTTGTACAACTGATGTGGTTTTATAACAAACCCATATTGAGGAGGATTCTCAAAGACAAGCTTTATGGCAAGCATCCTGTAGAAATAACGTGTGGTCTCTTCCACCAACCAAAGGTCTAAAGCATCGGTTGCTTGTTGATCCCTAAGTTCGCTCGTAATTCTTCCTTGTCCTCCATTGTAAGCCATGGCAGCGGCGCTCCAAGAGTTGTATTTTTTGTAAGCATCTTTTAGATACTTACACGCAGCAACTGTCGATTTCTCAATATGAAAACGTTCGTCTACCTCATTGCTTATCTCTAAGCCAAATTGTTTTCCAGTAGCTGGCATAAATTGCCATAGGCCCGCTGCTCTTGCTGGAGAAACGGCTCGAGGATTCATGCTACTCTCTATTACAGCTAAATATTTTATATCATCAGGGATGCCATGTTTTTTCAATATGGGTTCGATGATAGGGAAAAAGCGGTTTGCATTTTTTATCAGTAACAATGTTGTCGAATGGAAATAAGTAAAGCTGTTTAACTCTCTGTCCAATCTTTCGTGCTTGTCGTATCTGTCAAAAACATATGTTTCTCCAGCAAACGTCATCTTCTCAGGGATATCTACATTGGCAGTCATCGACATTACTTTGGGTCGTTGCTGCTGTGTGCTTTCTACATTGCTGCTCGATATAAAAATAATGGCACCCGCTATGAGTGTCACTATTAAGGATATAAATAAGATTTGTTTTTTCATCATTGGTCTGTTATGTTTTTTCATAATTAGTTCAAATATAACGCTAATTTGGTGATTTGGAAAGAGCATTAACAGAGATTATACATGGATTCAAAATAATACAGGTTTTCTAATTGATTTGAATATATTTAATCCTAATTACAGTTCTCCCAATATTTTGCACATAATCTGTAGTGATTGAAATAATTACCATGTATATTTGTGGAAACAAAACTCTCATCAATATGGATAGTAACACTCCCCAAGAAATAATTAATGCACACGATGTAAACGAATTTAGATTTCGCGACACCCCCTTTGTTCAGTTGATGAACAAGCGTATATACAATGTTCTTTTTATTGCTTCGCAATACGATATGTTTATTTTGGAAGACGATGGGCGAGTGGATGAGCAGATATTCAATGAGTATACCTCACTCAGCCTGCGCTATCCTCCACGTTTCACACAAGTAGCCAATGTGGATGGTGCATTACATCAATTAGAAATCAACAGATATGAATTGGTTATCTGCATGCCCAATATCGACAACAACGATTTCTTCGATCTAGCAAAACTTATTAAAGAAAAATATCCGCGCATACCCATAGTTATGCTCACGCCTTTTTCGAGAACTGTAAGCAAGTTGTTTGAGAAAGAAGATTTGAGTGGAGTTGACTATCTCTTTAGTTGGCTAGGCGATTCCGATTTGCTGTTAGCCATCATTAAACTGGTAGAAGATAAAATGAATGTGGATGATGATGTGAAAACTGTTGGAGTACAAACCATTTTATTGGTCGAAAACTCTGTGCGATTCTATTCATCTGCTCTGCCAATTCTATTCAAATATGTATTGAGCGAGTCAAGAGAGTTCTCGAAAGAAGCCCTTAACGATCATTTACGCATGATGCGTATGCGTGGTCGCCCCAAGATTTTGCTCGCCAGAAACTATGAAGAGGCAGTGGACCTATATGATAAATATGGCGAAAATATGCTAGGCATACTTTGCGATGTGAGCTTCAACCGTGAAGGAGTGAAAGACAAACTAGCTGGTCAGAAGTTTATTAATTGGGTAAGAGAGTTTGACAAAACCATACCCGTAATCTTTGCTTCATCTGAAGTGACTAACGCTCAGTATGCTGATAAGCTAGGCGTTCCATTTATAGATAAAAACTCACAAACCTTTCCACAAGATGTACGTAAAGCCATAAAAGAGAATTTTGGGTTTGGCGACTTTCGAATTATGGACCCTAACACCAAACAAGAGCTCTTTCGCATCAAAAACCTGAAGGAACTTCAAAATACCATTCTCACAATTCCCGATGAGGCGTTGCACTATCATTTGTCGCTCAATCACTTTTCCCGTTTCTTCTATTCGCGCGCCATGTTTCCGGTGGCAGAAATGCTGCGTAAAATTGATGTCTCTGAATATCAACATATGGATGAAGCACGCGAACTGATTTATAATGCCATTGTACAATACCGCAAAATGAAGAATACAGGTGTAGTTGCTATATTTGAAAAAGACAGGTTCGATAAATACTCCTATTTTGCTCGCATTGGCGAGGGATCTATGGGAGGAAAAGGGCGCGGATTGGCATTTATGGGTTACATTGTAAAGAAGCACCAAGAGCTGAACGAGTTCAACAATCTACCCGTTACCATACCCAAAACAGTTGTGCTTTGCACCGATATCTTCGATGAGTTTATGGAGGCCAACAAGCTCTATCCCCTTGCACTTTCTGAGTTACCCGATGAAGATATTCTGAAGCACTTCTTAGCAGCCAAACTACCCAAAAGATTGGTGGCAGACTTTCTTGTATTTTTCGAAGCTATAAACAATCCTATAGCCATTCGTTCTTCAAGTATGTTAGAAGACTCCCATTATCAGCCCTTTGCAGGTATCTTCTCTACCTACATGATTCCCTATGTTGAGGACAAGTTTGAGATGATTCGCATGTTGAGCAATGGCGTCAAAGCGGTATATGCATCGGTCTTTTACAAAGATAGCAAGACATATATGATTGCTACACAAAATGTGATCGATCAAGAGAAAATGGCTATTGTGCTACAAGAGGTAGCTGGCTCAGCCCACAACAATCATTTCTATCCTACCATTTCTGGCGTGGCGCGCAGTATTAATTACTATCCGTTGGGCGATGAGAAATCTGAAGATGGAGTGGTGCAAATGGGCCTCGGAATGGGTAAGTACATAGTAGAGGGTAATCAAGGATTGCGTTTTTCACCACTGCATCCCAACAAAATATTGCAATTGTCAAGTGTCGACACTGCATTGAAAGAGACCCAAACACGCTTCTATGCTTTGAGTCTGGATACCATTGAACAAGATTTCTCAGTGGACGACTCCTTCAACTTTGTTAAGTTAGGACTGAAAGATGCCGAAGCCGATGGTACATTGCGCTACATTGCTTCTACTTACGATCC
>JARICS010000111.1 GCA_029264035.1 Dysgonamonadaceae bacterium
GGTTAGTTTCATTATGGAACCAACAACATTATCATCAACATAGTCGGTCCGTCGTAGCAGAAGTATCCATTGAAAATTAATATACCAATTATCCCCCGCTCTGAATGGGGAATTTACCCACGATGCACGGTGGTGGTTTATTCAGAGTTCGGTGGTGATTTATTCAGAGATGCAAAGCATTGCGTCTCTACACCATCATCGCGAATTAGATTGGGAAGGTTCCATATTTTATTTTTGATATTCAATTATTATATTCATCATCCTTCCATTGCAGAGGATTGTTGAAGATATAACTTTGGATTTTTTCTAATGATTTGCCATTTCTTATTATGTGATCATAAAAACGTGGTTGCCATTCAAAATCTGAATCTATTTTACGCGCATTTTTGGTTACACCAATTTTAAACCCACGAATTACTGATGCCAAATTTTTCGATTGCGGACCAAATTGTAGAGACGCAATGCATTGCGTCTCTACAGGACACTGTATTGTACCTGTTTTCACCAATAATAATTATTGCATGAAAATGATTTGGCATTACAAAATATTCATCCATTTCAAGATTCATATCAGGACGTATTTCATTGAATTTATCGGCCATACTATTTCTTGTTCTTCTATTACTTCCTCTTCCGCTTCACCACCTTCATCAAATCTTTCACTGGTATCTCTTTCGCTTTTGTTCCTTGGTGCGAAATTGTGGACTGAGGTTTTGTTTGTTCTTCATTTGTTGTAGCTCCAGGAGTAGTAGCAACAACCGCAACACCGTTTGTCGTCTTTGTCTCAACGATTACAGAAGGCGCCATCTCTTTCACAGAAACAGGCTTAGCCACATTGGCAGCTGCAGCTTTCTCAGCCTCTGCCTTCTTTCGGGCTCTCCTTTTATTGGTAGCAATGCGTGTTTTTATGTTCTTAGAGTGGGGTGTCAGTACACTATTAAGCGAGTGAATAAGGTCTTCGTAATCAATATCTTTATATATTCTCTGGTTCGTATTGACTTTATCAAAAAACATCTGCAATATTCCTAGCGTTTCTCTCTTAATAACCGGATCACCCGTTCGTGGTCTGCTTTTTATATCACGTTTTCTTTCATTAAATAGGTTCCGATATTCAATGTTTGTTTTTTTCAATTCATCAAGGAAAGGTTGTAAACCTAAACTCTGAAAGGCTTCGCCCTCAACTTCACTTTCTCTAGCACGTAATATCGTGAAAAAACTGTCAATCTGTTGGCCAGCAAAAAGACGGTTCATTCTTCCTAAATAGGTCAAATACTTTTTAGTCAATCTTCTTGCAATCATAGCCATGTCCTGAATATCTTCGTCGTCAACATTTTCAAAAGATTTTACTTGCATATTGATGAGAGAGGCATACTTCAGGCGCTTTTTGTGCAAACGGGCCAACTTTTTAGTTTGTCGATGCTTCCCATAAGGTACTGTCAGAGATTTAGCTATATCACATTGCCTCAACAATAGATCGCCCATATCTCCCAAGCGCAACGCTGCTAGATCGTAGCTTTCTAATTTGCGCATCACCTCTTCCACCAATTCAGGAATCTCTAAATTTTGGAGTTTCGATAGTAGTATTTTCTTTACTTCTTTCATGATACTGATTTTAAAACTAATTAGTTGATTTCTATTCACAAATATAGACATAAATAAGATATTAACACAGCTTTCAATAATTGTTTTCACTCTTGTTGGGTAGAGTAACAGCAAAATCATTCGTTTTGTTCCAAGTATCTCATCAAGAGCAGATATACAGAGGCTGTTTGCATCAAAGTAGGACTAGAAATAAGCTAAAAATAAAACATCCCTCTTTTTGTATTGACACCTTGAAGAAGAAGCACCATTTTCCTTCTTAATGAGACAATATGCGAAATTGGTGCAGATAGATTGCTCATACTTTACTAGTCCGATTGGCTAAAAGCATTATGATTTGGACTTTCGTATGCCTACAATTGCTAAAAAGACAAGGTGGACATACACAACTACTCCTGCAAATATCAAAAGCAGAAAAAATTTATCCAGTAGATGACGGCAGGATAAACAAATGCGAATATATGCATCATAAAATAGGTATACTAAAGTACAAACCTCTTCAAATGTATACCTATTTATCGATACGATAGTGTATAACAGCGTAGATAAATCGCTTTGTATCCCTATTATATTATAAACACATATACAAGAATGCTAACAACAGGTTTTTCAATTACACTGAAATGTATTTTACATTAAAAAAGTAATTTACTATAGTAATGAACATTTCTGTATAATCTAAATACATAAATCTATTTACAATGCATACTTCAGAGTAAGCAAAAAAGCAAATTTTTATTATCCTGAATAGTTCAAAGCAACTATAGATAAAGATTTCAGTTATAATGAATATTTCATCTTATATAAAGTTGTAAAATTCAATAAGACTAAATAATTCAGTATTTGTAAAAAAGGATTCAAAGGTATGATTACGATATGCTTTAAGCAACCGTACACCATTTTTTGTATAGTTTATCTGAAGTTTGGACATTCGTAGCTCAACCTTCAGATAGATCTATTGGTATTTAGACATTCTTCGACCACTTTTAGAAAACTTGAAGAGGTCTTTACACAATTGAAGTTCTTTTTTTATATACATCAACTCGCAATAAAGCTTTCGTAGCTCAAATTATGTATAGATAACATTGAGTTTAGACAAAAAACATGATACGATTGTAGAAATACAAAGAGAAAATGCCTTCATTCTTCGCTGGGATTTTTTAATACACATGCGCTTTAAACAACATATTGGAGCTTTCTTCCAAATTGAAAAAAATAATGATAGTTGAGAGAGTTAGTTGAGTCAAGACATATAAATATACATGCATCGGATAGCCTCATGAGTATTAATCAATCAAAAAACTACCATTCCATCGGTTAGTTTGCCCAAAACAATTAAAAAAAACAAGTGACATGAAGAGTAGAAACTCAAAAAAAGTGGTATTTCTAAAGATACCGTTGATTTTTAATGATGATCTGTTTTCGATTGACTTGGAAGTGGTGCAACGTTTATCATGCAGTGACGAAGGACACTGTTCTTATTGTCTTTGCTAGTTTTTAAAAAGAAACAATCTCTCATCATCAAAAAAAACACTATATTTGCAACTAACTCTTAAATATCCTAACAATGTCCACACCTACCGACATAGCTATTTTCAACAAACTGTTCAACGATTACTATCGACAGTTTGCAAGCTTTGCTATGGGATATATCAAGGACGAAGCTAAGGCACAAGACTTTGTTTCGGATGCTTATGCTAGCTATTGGGAAAAGAAAGAGACCTTGGCCGAAGATACCAATGCACCTGCTTACATACTTACTATTGTAAGAAACAACTGCCTCAACT
>JARICS010000121.1 GCA_029264035.1 Dysgonamonadaceae bacterium
CTAGTGAGAGATCGAAAGGGAGTATATTGGGCGACAAAACACGCATGGAGCGCTTAGCTGTTATGGATAGTGCATTTGTGAGACCTTCGCCCACTGCAGGATCATTGGGGGGTGTGGCCCGAAAGACGCGCGACTCTATTATTTTGTGTGAAGCTGCAGGTTTCGATTATATATTTGTGGAAACCGTTGGGGTGGGACAGTCTGAAACTGCTGTGCACTCTATGGTCGATTTCTTTTTATTGCTACAGTTGGCTGGCACGGGCGACGAATTGCAAGGTATCAAACGAGGCATCATGGAAATGGCCGATGGCATTATAATCAACAAGGCCGATGGCGATAATATTGGTAAAGCCAACATTGCCCAAAATCATTTCAAGAATGCGCTGCACTTGTTTCCACCTGCCGAATCGGGTTGGACACCAGAAGTGCTCACTTATTCGGGATACTACGATTTGCGCATCGCCGAAATTTGGGATATGGTGGACCGCTACATCGCTTTTGTGAAAAAGAGTGGCTATTTTGATGTGAAACGAAACAAGCAATCTACTTATTGGATGTACGAAACCATCAATGAGCGCTTGCAAAACGACTTTTATCGCGACGAAAGGATAGAACGTTTGATGCCAACCCTAGAGCGCCAAGTGCTAGGAAGCAAAAAGAGCTCGTTCATTGCAGCCAAGGAGGCATTGGATACATATTATGATGGATTATAAAATAGTAATCCTGTAGAAAAGAGTAAATCACAATGCTCTTATATTGGAAAAGGGTGCATGAGGCAAATTGATTTTGTCCTTTTGCACCTTTTTTATAGCAAAGAAGTAGCAATCTGACAACTTTAAACTCATTTCTACGTGAGAAAGTGCTAAAGGTGATCACATCACGCCCATTTTCGCGTGAAAAAGCACTAAAGGCGTTCACATCGTACCCTTTTCTTCGAGGAAAAGCATAAAAAGCACTCGTTTTGGCTACTTATCTTCGAGGATTAGCACTATAAGTGTTCGCCGCAGCGATAATTTGATGGGAAAATTAGAATAAGCTTTCGTACACACGCATCAGATTGTCAGCAATGCTTTTGTCTGAAAAAAGGAGGGCATGTTTTTTACCTTCGGAAATCATTTTATTGCTCAATTTTTCATCATTGAGCACGCGGTTGATTGTCTCGCCCATATGTTCGTGATCTTTTGGATCGGCATATAGAGAATGTATACCTGCAGTCTCTTCAAAGCAACTCCCAGATGAGGTAATGACAGGTGTGCCAACCGTCAACGCTTCGAGAATAGGAATGCCGAATCCCTCGAAAACGGATGGGTAGATGAATATCTTGGCCATAGCATAGAGTGCTGGCAAATCTTCTGTCTCAACGTTGTTGAGGATGTGGACTTGGTTCAGCATGCCAAGTTCTTCAATCAATTGCATCAGCTCTTTGGTGTATTCTGTTGGTTTGCCTACAATGAAAAGTGGAACTTGGTTCTTGGTGTGATAGAGTGCCTTCACTATTAGCTTGGTATTCTTTCGTTCTTCAATTGCACCCACGCTTAACAAAAAGCTAGGGGGGAGATTGTACTTTTGTTTAACAATTTCCTTTTGTTCATCGCTTATACTGTCGCGAAAGATTACATTACATCCCTGATACACCACTTCTATCTTGTTTTCATCTGCTCCAAAGTAAGTAATGGCATCGCGTTTGGTTTGCTCACTGATACAAATAATTTTGTCGGCCACTTTGCAAGCATACTTGTTTTTGGCAGTAAACAACATGCGATAGCTTGCCGAATATAGCTGAGGGAAGCGCATAAATATGGCATCGTGCAGTGTGACTACGGTCTTTGTACCGGTATGTTGTATACCATAGGGCAATTCTTGGTTGAGCCCATGATAAATATCTAGCTGTTGCTCTTTTATTTGATGATTCATACCACGGCTACGCCACAGGTAAGGTAGAGATCGCCAGAACTGATGTTGGGGATTGATCTCCGTCATGTTTTCGGACATCTCCACGTGAAGTTTACGCTTTGTTTTTGGGTTGAAAAGATAGTAATGATTGTCAGGATAGTACTTAGACAATACATGAACAGTGTGCCGGCTGTAGTTTCCTAAGCCGCGACTATTGTGGAATGCTCGTTTTGCATCAAAACCTATTCGCATTTGTTATAAAATATTAGAGTGGCATTTCTTTTAATGATGAACGCTCTGTTACAAAAGTACATCTATTTCTGTAGGGCTCAAAATTTTTCTTTATGAGAGCAACTAGTGTGATATAGCAAATCTTCATAAAGAAAGCTATCTCATACATTTAGTAGAGATAGCTTAATTTATGAGGATTTGTGCGTCTGTTTTTGACTGAAAATCAAAGTCTTCTTATAATCCTAAGCTTTCGACCTATGGTTAGTTGCTTTGAAATCTTCTATTGCTTGTTGGGTAGGTTTGTTCATCATTTCAATCTTGGCAAATGAGCCTGGATAGTTTTCATTGATGAAATCAATAATCTCTTCTCTCACCTCCACTCGCAAATCCCAGTTGATGGACGAGTCTACACTGCTAACCAATAGTCTGATCTCTTTGTACCACTCTTTACTGTCGGTTACTTGCACATTTTGCACGCGGCCGTCCCACTTATCGTTTGTCTTGACGTAGCTTTCTAGTTTTTTGCGAATTGGATCAAGGGGTAGGTCGTATGAAACATACAAATAGACTGTTCCTATGAGGTGTGAGGTGGTGCTTGTCCAGTTTTGAATAGGTTTTTGCAAGAAGTAATCTATGGGAACCACTAGTCGTCGTTCGTCCCATAGCTTTACCAATACATAGGTAATGTTTATCTCCTCAATTTTTCCCCACTCACCCTCTATTACTACCACATCATCTATCTTGATGGGTTGGGTAATGGCAATTTGCAATCCTGAAAGTATTTGACCTGCACTCCGCTGTGCCGCCAATCCTACAATAATACCAAGCACCCCGGCGGAGGCCAATATTCCTTTACCCAAATTGCGAACCGTCTCGAAAGTCATCAAAGCAATAGCAATGAAAACTATGATGATGATGGCAATGATGACCGCCTCAAACATACGTATCTGGGTTAGCTTGCTTCGTGCTTCTAGGTTGTCGGTAGTCGAAATATCCAATTTGTTTTGTGAATACTTAGATACTGCTCTCACGCCTTGTACCAATAGCCATCCAATGGAGGCAATGAGCAAAATTTGACTTATCTTGGTGAGAATATTAAAGAATTCTGCATCTTCCTTAAGATAGGAGCTGAAAATATGTATTGCGGTTGAAAATATAATCCATATTGCGGGTACTTTCAGCAACTTAATCAAGAAGTTATCTATCGATGACTGTGTTTTAGATGCTCGTTTCTGAAATCGCTTCACCACTTTGTTGAAAATGAAGAGAAGTAGAGAAATGGACACCAAAAAGATCAGGGTTATAAATACGAGTCTCCAATTGTCGTTTTGTTGGAATAGTTTTTTTAAGTAGTCTGTCATATCTATTTAATTAATCCTTCAAGAAATGGGACAACCTCGTCTTGCCATGGCAAACGGTATTGGGCTGCTGCTGAGAAATCGCCTACTTTAATTGAAATTCCATGTTCGGGCAGTGCTCTAAACATATCATCGTCAGTTGTATCATCGCCAATGGCCATAACAAACTCGTAGGTATCCATTTTGAGCAAACGCTTTACTTCGCTTCCTTTATTATAGTCGGGAGATTTGATTTCAACAATCTTATTACCACGCATAATTTGGAGATTGTGTCTGGCCACAGGCCCCATCAATTCGTTTACTAATTGCTTTTCTCGCATTTCGGCCAACCAAATATCTGAATTTCTGTAGTGCCACACTAGTGCGGTCTGTTTTATCTCGAGTTCAGAACGTGGGGTTTTATCAATGGTGCGTTGTATGATATCTAGAATTTCATCGTCCCATACAGGTTTCTGCTTCATATTTTGTATCCACTTGCCATCGCTTTTGTAAAATGCACCATGTTCGGCAGCTAGGTCTAAGTCTATTCCTTCGAACCATTTGTCGAGAATGTCGTGATTGCGGCCACTGTTGATGACAACTTTGTTTTTAGAGTCGCTCACCAAATTTTTGATTAGTTCTAAAGTTCTTTCCGTGGGTTTGGCATCTTCTGGATTTTTCACGAATGCGGATAGTGTGCCATCGTAGTCTAGGAATATCAAACGGCTGTTGGCTTTTTCGTAATCTTTCTTGATGAAGCTTAGTTTGTTTTGAGTGATAATCTTTTTGTTGATATTTACATTCTGATTTTTAATTGATTCCAACTCACCTACAAAATCGCCTGCCCACTTTTTGACTGTTTGTGTAGAGATGCGTTTCTGCATTCTTTTTAGACGTCTCATTTTTTCATCTTCATCCATTGTCAGCGCTTCATAAATGGAATTTTCAATCTCCTCGGTATCATTAGGATTAATAATGATTGCATCGGTAAGTTCAATGGCGGCACCAGCCATTTCGCTGAGAATAAGTACTCCTGGATTGGAGTGTTTGGTGGCGATGTACTCTTTGGCTACCAAGTTCATTCCGTCGCGTAGTGGACTCACCAAAGCAATATCGGCTGTGTGATACATGGCAATGAGCTCGTCAAAGTCGAAGCTTCTATAGAAGTAATGAACGGGAGTCCATCCGAGGTCAGAATATTGTCCATTGATGTTACCAATCATCTCATCTATTTTTACTTTCAGATCGGCATACATATCCACTTGATCACGAGAGGGGACAACAATCATTACAAGCGACACCTTACTTAAATATTCAGGATGGTTTTCTAAGAATTGAGAGAACCCAATAAGTCTGTGAAGTATTCCTTTGCTATAGTCTAATCTGTCTACCGATAGAATGATTGGGTAATTGCCCATGTTCTTTCTTAACTCAGTTACCTTTTCTTGCACTTCGGGCTTGAGGGCTGCATCGTGATAGTGTTCGTAATTTATTCCCATGGGAAAAGTGTCGACATGCACAACGCGGTCGCTCAGTTGTATTTCATCTAAACTACTCTCTAGTTGTAGCACCCTGTAGATAGCGCTAATAAAGTGGCGCATGTAGTCATGGGTGTGAAAGCCAATGAGATCGGCACCCAAAAGTCCGTTCAGTACAGCTTCACGCTTGGGCAACACCCTGAAAAGCTCGTAGGATGGAAAAGGGATATGGTGAAAATAGCCGATGCTTACTACCTTGTTTTGCTCTCTGATGAGAGCAGGCAAAAGCATCAGTTGGTAATCTTGCACCCAGATAATATCTTCGTCATTGAAAAGAGGAAATGCTGCTTCGGCAAATAGTTTGTTCACTTCTTGGTAGGCTGTCCAATATTCGGCTCTGTAGTCGATGTAGGAGTAGAAATAGTGACACAAGGGCCACATTGTGCTGTTGCTATAGCCTTCGTAGTATAGTTCGATTTGCTCTTCGCTAAGAAAAACAGGATAGAAATTGTGTTTGTTTAGATGTTCGGTAATCTCTTTTTTTTCGTCTTCGTCGTCCGTGAATATTCCGGGCCAACCAATCCAAATCTTTTCAGCTTCAGTCTCTAGCGAACCTAGTCCAGTAGCTAGACCTCCTTCACTAGGAGATACTGTGAATTCACCATTTTCGTCCTTCTCTATTTTGACAGGGAGGCGGTTTGATAAAATAATTAATTTCATTGTGTATTTGTATTTTGTTTGTAGTCTGTGCTTTATGTCTAATAAATATAACGCTGATAAGCTGTAAAAGATTAAAAAGAAGCTTGGTTTAACATTTACTAGACTTTGGAGTATTATAAAAGAAGGACTATAAATAACTATCCAATAAACAGAATGATTGAACATACTGAATTGACTTTAACAATTGTCTAATCAGAGCTTAGTGAAAATAAGTCATAAAATTGCTAACTGGAGTTTGCAATTCAATAAATAAGTTGTAATTTCGTGATTCAGATTGAAATTATAATAAGTGGAGTCATTTTTCAATACACATAAATACCTTATTGACAATATAGAGCCTTGTCTGTATCGCCGATATTTGATGAATAATATAGATTGGTCACACAGACTTATTGGTATTAAAGGGTCGAGAGGTGTGGGTAAAACAACTTTTCTGTTACAATATGCAAAAGAGAATTATGAGGAAAAAGACAAAAAATGCTTATACATCAATCTAAATCATTTTTATTTCACAGAATGCTCTTTAGTTAGCTTCGCTGCTAAGTTTGTAGAAATGGGTGGCGTGACTCTTCTGGTTGATCAAGTTTTTAAATATCCAGAGTGGTCTCAGGAATTAAGGAAGTGCTACGATTTGTATCCAAACTTGAAAATAGTGTTCACAGGCTCTTCAGTCATCAAGCTAAAAGAGACTAATCTTCAAATAGGCGATATTGCTCATTCATATAATTTGCATGGCTTTTCGTTTAGAGAATATATTGGAGCCGTAACAGGCGTTGAATTGACTTCTTATTCTATAGAAGAGATAGTCAAAAATCACAGGGCTTTGGCCAGTGACGTTCTGAAAATAATAGATGTGGAGAAATACTTTGAAGATTATATTCATCATGGTTACTATCCGTTTTTTTTTGAGAAGAGAAACTATTCGGAAAACTTGCTCAAAACTATGAATATGATGTTAGAAGTGGATATTCTCTATATTCAAGAAATAGAGCAGAGTTATCTTACAAAGATTCGAAAGCTCTTTTATTTGTTGGCCATTCAATCACCAGCAACACCCAATGTTAGTCAGCTTAGTTTAGATTGTGGCATTTCGCGTGCTACTGTTATGAACTACATGAAATATTTACAGGATGCAAGGTTAATTAATATGCTATATAAGCCAGGATGTGGTTTTCCAAAAAAACCAAACATGGTGTATATGAATAATACCAATATCATGTTTCCGACTAAACTTGGAGATGTAGAAAGTAGGGCACTGAATGAAACATTTTTTTACAACCAACTCAATGTGTTGGCAAAAGTAAATAAATCAGGACGTAAGAGTCAGTTCATGGTAAACAATAAATATCACTTTAGGATAGAATTAGAAGATAAAAAAAATACGAAAAGTCATTCCCATTTTGTTGTAGTTGACACTAAACAAACGGAGGAAAGCAATGTAATTCCTTTGTGGCTTTTTGGATTTCTGTATTAGGAGCAGCAAATAGTCAGCTGTGTAATGGTACAATAAAAATAAAATTAATAAACGAGAATTACAATTATGGCTAAAGAAAAAAACTTTTTAACTTGTGATGGTAATCAAGCAGCAGCTCACGTAGCTTATATGTTTACTGAGGTTTCTGCTATTTACCCAATCACGCCATCTACAACAATGGCTGAGTATGTTGATGAGTGGTCTGCAAATGGACGCAAAAACATATTTGGGCAACCAGTGTTGGTGCAAGAAATGCAGTCTGAGGGTGGCGCTGCTGCGGCTATGCATGGTGCATTGCAAGCTGGAGCTCTAACAACTACTTTTACTGCATCTCAAGGCTTGTTGCTTATGTTGCCTAACATGTATAAAATGGCTGGTGAGCTTTTGCCAGGTGTTTTTCATGTATCTGCACGTGCATTAGCTGCTCAAGCTTTATCAATTTTTGGTGACCATCAGGATGTGATGGCAGTAAGACAAACAGGTTTTGCCATGTTTGCTACAGGCTCTGTACAAGAGGTAATGGATTTGTCTGCTGTTGCTCATTTAGCAGCAATTGAAAGTCGCGTTCCCTTTTTGCACTTCTTTGATGGATTTAGAACTTCACACGAAATCCAAAAAATTGAAGCCCTTGAGACTGAAGATTTGGCTCCTCTATTGAATAGAGAAGCTATGGCTGAATTCAAAAATAGAGCGCTTACTCCAGATGCTCCTGTAACAAGAGGTACTGCACAAAACGATGACATTTATTTCCAGTCGCGGGAAGCAGCCAATCCTTTTTATGATGCTGTTCCTGGCATTGTTGAGAAATACTTGGATAAGTTAGCTGCCATTACTGGTCGCAGATATGGGTTGTTCGATTATTATGGAGATCCTGAAGCTGATCGCGTAATTATTGCAATGGGTTCGGTAACCGAAACTATTAAAGAGGTTGTTGACTACCTGAATGAAGAGGATGGTAGAAAAGTAGGTGTGGTGAGTGTTCATCTGTATCGCCCTTTCAAAGCGGAAGCTCTTCTTTCAGTTATTCCAAAGACTGCAAAAGAGATTACTGTAATTGATAGAACTAAAGAGCCTGGTGCTGAAGGACAACCTTTGTACCTAGATGTACGTAGCTCTTTCTATGGCAAAGAAAATGCACCTAACATTGTTGGGGGTATTTATGGTCTGTCGTCTAAAGATACAACACCAGCTCAGATAATTGCTATTTTCAAAAACATGAAAATGTCAATGCCTAAGAACGATTTTACTGTTGGAATTGTGGACGATGTTACATTCAAATCTCTTCCTTTGAAAGAAGAGATTCCAATGGACGACACTATCTACGAAGCTAAATTTTATGGTTTAGGATCTGATGGTACAGTAGGGGCAAATAAAAACTCAATTAAGATCATAGGAGATAACACAGATAAATATGTGCAAGCTTATTTTGCTTATGACTCCAAAAAATCTGGAGGTTTCACAGCTTCACATCTTCGATTTGGTGACAAAGCCATTCGTTCTACTTATTTAGTGAATACTCCAAACTTTGTAGCATGTCACGTTCCGGCCTATCTAAACCTTTACGATATGACGCGAGGACTGAAAAAGGGAGGAACTTTCTTGTTAAACTCAATATGGTCTAAAGAGGAAGTTGGGAATCACCTGCCAGTTCACATAAAAAAATATCTAGCTGAAAAGAATATAGATTTCTACATAATAAATGCTACTAAAATTGCATCGGAAATTGGATTAGGAAATAGGACTAACACTATACTACAATCAGCATTCTTTAAAATCTCAAATGTAATTCCTTATGATCTAGCTGTAACTCAGATGAAAGAATTCATCGTGAAGTCGTACGGTAATAAAGGTGAGGAGATTGTTAGAAAGAATAACTTAGCTGTTGATAGAGGAACAGAAGTTGAAAAAGTAGAAGTTCCACAAGAATGGGCAAATATTGAAGAAGTAACAGAAGATTCATCTAAGTCAGTTCCCGAGTTTATTAAAAGGGTTGTTCAACCTATAAATGCTCAACGTGGTTATGATTTACCTGTTTCTACATTTACTGGTCGCGAAGATGGTACTTGGGATCATGGAACCAGCAAGTATGAAAAACGTGGTGTAGCATCGCATGTTCCTGTATGGAATGCCGAAAACTGTATTCAGTGTAACCAATGTGCTTACGTTTGTCCTCACGCAACTATTCGTCCATTTGTTTTGGATGAGAAAGAGCAAGAAGGGCTTGGCGAAGATGTGGTTCTTTTGAAGGCTCAAGGTAGACAATTTCCTAACATGGGATTCCGTATCCAAGTTGATGTATTAGACTGTTTGGGTTGTGGTAACTGTGCCGATGTTTGTCCTGGTAAGAAAGGCGAAAAAGCATTGGAGATGGTTCCCATCAGCTCTCAACTAGAGAATCAAAAGAATTGGGACTACATGACAGAGAAAGTGTCTAGTAAAGCACACTTAGTGGATGTGAAGATGAATGTGAAAAACTCTCAATTTGCTAAACCACTATTTGAATTCTCTGGTGCTTGTTCTGGTTGTGGCGAAACTCCATATATAAAGCTCGTTACTCAGTTGTATGGCGATAGAATGATGATTGCAAATGCTACAGGTTGTTCTTCAATCTATGGCGGGTCGGCTCCTTCTACTCCCTACACAACTAATGAAGAGGGTAAAGGTCCAGCATGGGCTAACTCTTTGTTTGAAGATAATGCTGAGTTCGGTTTTGGTTTTGTTATTGCTCACGCAAGCATGCGTAATCGTATCGAAAACTTGATGAGTCAAGCGCTTGTATTGAATGATTTTTCAGATGAACTCAAAGAGTTGTTCAAAGAGTGGATCGAAAATAAAGACGATGGCGAAAAGACAAAAGAATTGCAAACAAGATTATTACCTCTGCTTAAAGAGAACACATCTCCTTTGGCAGTAGAAATAGCTTCACTTGAAAAATATATGGTGAAGAAATCTATTTGGGTGTTTGGTGGTGACGGATGGGCTTACGATATTGGCTTTGGTGGTCTAGATCACGTATTGGCAATGGGCGAAGACATTAATGTGCTTGTACTTGACACGGAGATTTATTCTAACACAGGAGGACAATCTTCTAAGTCAACTCCATTGGCAGCAGTTGCTAAATTCGCAGCTTCTGGTAAACGTACTCGTAAGAAAGACCTTGGAATGATGCTTACAACTTATGGCTATATATACATAGCTCAGGTTGCAATGGGTGCAAATCAAGGACAGTTTTTGAGAGCATTGAAAGAAGCTGAGGCTTACAAAGGTCCTTCCGTAATTATTGCATACTCTCCATGCATCAGCCATGGACTGAAAAAAGGAATGGGTAGCGCACAATGGGAAGAGAAGCAAGCTGTTGAGTCTGGATACTGGCATTTGTGGCGCTTCAATCCAATGTTAGAAGCTGAAGGTAAAAATCCATTTATAATGGATAGTAAAGAACCAGATTGGAGTAAATTCCAAGATTTCTTGGGAAGAGAAGTACGTTATACTTCACTTGAAAAAGGATTCCCCGAAGAGTCAGAAGAACTTTATGCTTTAGCAAAAGAAAGTGCACAGTGGCGTTACAAATCATATCAACGCATGGTGGCGGCAGATTATTCTATTGCTGAAGAAGCTGAGGCAACTGAATAAGTTTGTAGATCAACAAACAATATATATTTAAACAACAGAAGCGACTGTAAAAGGTCGCTTTTGTTGTTTATATTATTCCGGAAAATATTGTTATCTTTGTACACTAAATCAGGCTATAACAATGAGAATTCAAATTATAAATGGGCCAAATCTAAATCTTCTTGGTAAAAGAGAACCTGAGATTTATGGAAGTCAGTCGTTTGATACATACTTTGAGCTGATAAAGCAAAACTATCCCTCTTTGAAGCTAGATTGTTTTCAATCGAATGTCGAAGGAGAGCTCATAGATAAAATTCATGAAGTTGGTTTTGAATATGATGGCATTGTGTTGAATGCTGGCGCTTATACGCATACATCAATTGCTATTGGTGACGCTATCAAGGCTATTAATATTCCAGTGGTTGAGGTTCATATTTCAAATGTCTATTCACGCGAAGAGTTCAGACGTATCTCTCATATTTCCTCTTCTTGTGTGGGAATAATAAGTGGCTTTGGAATGAACTCATATAGCTTGGCAATAGATGCAATCATTGAGATGATTGACAATAAATAATACTCTCTCTAATTTAAATAAATCAAAATATAATAAACAAACAAATTATGCTTAAACATACAAAAATAGTTGCGACAATATCGGACCTTAGGTGCGAGGTAGACTTCATACAAAAGTTATTTGATGAAGGAATGAATGTTGTGCGAATGAATTCAGCACATCTTAATGACGAGGGTTTCATGAAAATCATCAATAATGTACGTCAAGTTTCAAGTCGTATAGGTTTGCTCATGGATACAAAAGGTCCAGAAATTAGAACAACATTTGCCGAAGAAGATATTTATCTTAAGACTGATGACATAATTCGTGTAGAGGGTAATCCAGAAGGTATTTCTTCAAGAGAAACTATCTATGTTTCTTATCCTAACCTAACTGAACGAATGGATGTAGGTAAAGCTATTTTGATTGATGATGGAGAGGTTGACTTAAAAGTAACAGAGGTACACGACACTTATTTGGTGTGTGTATCACAAAACGACGGCATTGTTGGAAGCCGAAAAAGTGTAAACATACCAGATGTACGTATTGACTTGCCGTCATTGACTGAAAAGGATATTTACAACATTAAGTTTGCTATAAAAAACGATGTGGACTTCATTGCTCACTCTTTTGTTAGAAATAAACAAGATGTTTTAGATGTTCAAAAAATATTGGATGAGCAAAATAGTTCAATTAAGATTATTGCAAAAATAGAGAATCAAGAAGGTGTTGACAATATTGATGAAATTCTTCAGGTTGCTTATGGTATCATGGTGGCACGGGGTGATTTAGGTATTGAAGTTGCACAAGAAAAAATACCAGCTATTCAACGCGCTTTGATTCGCAGAGCAATCTATTTCAAAAAGCCAGTTATTGTTGCAACGCAAATGCTTCATTCAATGATATCAAATCCTCGTCCAACTCGTGCAGAGATTACTGACATTGCAAATGCTATATATTACAGAACTGATGCAGTGATGTTGAGCGGTGAAACTGCCTATGGTAAATATCCAGTTGAAGCTGTTAGGACAATGACACAAGTTGCTAGAGAATCTGAGAGATCTAAATTATCGGAAAATGATATTCGTGTACCAACTGCTGGTGATGATAGAGACATTACTTCATTCTTAGCTAAACAAGCTGTGAAATCTGCTGCTAAACTTAACACTAAAGCTATTGTAACTGATAGTCATACTGGAAGAACAGCACGTGTTTTAGCTGCCTTTAGAGGATCTCAACCTGTGTTTGCAATGGCTACAAGTGAACGTCTTGCTCGTGAACTATCATTGTCTTATGGAGTTTGGGCAGAATATCAACCTGGAAAAGGAATTGAAAATACTAAAGAGAGTAGAAGAGCCTACTACGAAGATGCAATTAAGAAGCTTGTTAAATATAATATGATTAATACTGAAGATAGAGTGGCATATATAGGAGGAAGCTTTGGTGAAACAGGAGGTACAACATATTTGGATATCAATGAAGCCAGTAAGGTGTTGGAAGCTAAAGATAAATACAATTTACCCGACTACACATTATAAGTGGGACTGTAAATGGATGAACTTAAAATAGAAGAGTATATACTTTCGCATATCGATCCTGAACCAGAATTGCTGAAGAGAATGACACGTGAAGCACATGTAAAATTGTTGCGTCCGAGAATGATCTCTGGTAATGTACAGGGTAGATTGCTTAAAGTATTAACTTCTATGCTTATGCCACAAAATATCCTTGAGATTGGAACTTATACAGGTTATTCTGCTTTGTGTATTGCAGAAGGCGCTCCTGACACTTCTAAAATTGTGACTGTAGAGATAGATGATGAAATGGAGAGCTTTATTAGAAAGTATTTTCAGGAGTCTGAGTATGGACATAAAATAGAATTGAAAATTGGTGATGCGATCGAACTAATGCATGATTATGAGGATAACTATTTTGATTTAATTTTTATTGATGCTAATAAAAGAGATTATTGTTCTTATTACAATATAGCTTTTGACAAGTTACGCAAGGGTGGTGTGATCTTAGCAGACAATACTTTGTGGAATGGAAAGGTGATTGACCCGAAGTTCCAAAATGATGATCAAACAAAGGGTGTTTTAAAGTTTAATAGTCTTATAAAAGAGGATTCACGAATAGAGAAAGTGATTTTACCTATTCGTGATGGCTTAACAATAATACGTAAGAAATAAACAATTGACAATGGAATCTAATAGACTGCAAAAAATAAATCGTTTAATTTTGAAGGAGTTAAGCGAAATCTTCTTACTAGAAACCAAGAAGATGCATGGGGTACTTATTTCAGTAACTCAAGTGCGTGTTACCCCAGACTTAGGGATTGCACATGCATATTTAAGTTTCTTCCCTTCGACAAAAGGGAAAGAGCTTTTTGATAATATCAATGGTAATATAAAACAGATACGTTTTGAATTAGGCAAACGCGTTGGTAAACAATTGCGAGTTGTGCCTAATCTAGTATTTTATTTAGACGACTCATTAGACTATTTGGAAAATATCGACAACTTGTTGAAAGATTAACTTGTTTTGAATCTATCCTTATTTATAGCCAGAAGATACTTGTTTTCTAAAAAATCACATAATGCAATTAATGTGATTTCACTTGTGTCTGTTTGTGGAATTGCTGTTGCAACAATGGCAATGGTTACGGCTTTGTCCGTATTCAATGGTTTTGGCAAATTGGTTGAAACTACATTCAGTGCATTTGATCCGGAATTAAAAATAACTGCAGTTAAAGGTAAGGTATTTGATTATCAAACTGCAGAATTCACCATGGCTTTGCAAAATCCTGACATCGACTTTATTTCAGAGTCACTAGAGGACAATGTCTTGCTCCGATTTAATAATAGGCAAGTACCGGTAATTCTAAAAGGTGTATCCGAAGATTTCAAATATATGACCCAGATGGACAAGTTGATAATTGATGGGTCATTTAAATTAAGGGAGGATGTAGTTGATTATGTAACTCTTGGATCAGGTCTTGCTTACACATTGGGTGTGCGGCCTGGATACGTTGATCCTGTAGAGATTTTTGTTCCTAAACGTGATGTGCAGGTTAATCTTACAAATCCAGCTGCTGCATTTTCGCAAGGCAATGCTCAGGCTGGAGGTGTATTTAATTTAAATCAGCCTCAATTTGATGAGCAAATGGCAATTGTCCCTATAGAGCTTGCTCGAGTGTTGTTTCGATATCAAAACGAAGTATCCTCTTTAGATATTAAGTTGAAAGAAGGCGCATCAGCACAAAAAGTGAGTAAAAGTATTTCCCAAATTATTGGCAGTGATTATTTAGTTGAGGATAGATTTGAACAACAGAAAGAATCATATCGGATGTTGCAGATAGAAAAATGGGTTACATTCTTTATTCTCTCTTTTATACTTATTATTGCAGCATTCAATGTTGTTGGACCTTTATCTATACTTATCATTGAAAAACGCAACGACATCAAAATCTTAAAGAGTATGGGGGCTGCAGATGAAACAATTGCACGAATATTTTTATTTGAAGGATGGTTAATTTCTTTCTCAGGTATCATAATAGGTATTATTTTAGGGGTAGCTATAAGTTTCTTACAACAGCACTTTGGAATTTTAAAATTGGGTGGTACACCTGGAGCTTATCTGGTAGATGCTTATCCAGTCATTGTAAAAACTACAGATGTATTGCTTACCTTTTTAATTGTTTGCGCCATTTGTATGTCTACCATAATTTACCCAATTCATAATCTCAAAAAACAGTTAGCAGTCAAAGCTTTTAATTAAAAACAATATTTCTCTTAGTATAAAGGAACAAATAATGAAAATAGCAGTAGTTGGAACAGGATATGTGGGTTTAGTATCGGGTGCATGTTTTGCTGAAATGGGCTTAAATGTTACTTGTATTGATATTGATTCAAATAAAATAGAAATGTTGAATCGTGGTGAAATCCCTATTTATGAACCTGGATTGAAGAACATTGTTAACAAGAATCATGAAGCTGGTCGTTTGCAATTTACTACCGATTTGAAATCTGTGATAAATGATATTACTATTCTATTTATAGCAGTTGGCACACCTTCTGACGAAGAAGGTAACGCTGATTTAACAGCATTGTATAATGTGGCACACTCTATTGCTGCAAATATGCAAGATTATTTGCTTGTTGTCACAAAGAGTACAGTTCCAGTTGGCACAACTGCTAAAATAAAAAAAATAATAGAAGAGAAGCTGATAGAACGCAATCTTGGACACATTGAGTTTGATGTAGCATCTAATCCAGAGTTTTTGAAAGAAGGTGCTGCTGTTAGTGACTTTATGAGTCCTGATAGGGTAGTAGTAGGAGTAGAAAATGATAGAGCAAAGGAAATAATGTCAAAGCTCTATCGTCCTTTTTTGTTGAATAATTTTAGGGTTCTTTTCATGGATATACTTTCTTCAGAAATGACAAAGTATGCATCTAATGCTATGCTAGCAACTCGAATTAGTTTTATGAACGATATTGCAAACTTATGCGAATTGGTTGGCTCTGACGTTACAATGGTAAGAAGGGGGCTTGGGAGTGATTCTCGTATTGGTAAAAGTTTTTTATATCCTGGAGCAGGATATGGGGGTAGTTGTTTCCCTAAAGATATAAAAGCGCTTCTTAAAACTGCTAAAGATTATGGCTATGAAATGAGAGTTTTAAAAGCGGTGGAAGAGGTAAATGATATTCAGAAAGAAATTCTGTTTCGTAAGTTGCAACATTACTTTAAGGACAATATAGAAGGACTGAATATAGCTGTTTGGGGGCTATCCTTCAAGCCTGGGACTAATGATATGCGAGATGCACCCTCAATTAATTTAATCAATAGACTGTTAGACCACCAAGTCAATGTTAGAGTTTATGATCCAGCAGCAATGAAAGAGGCTAAAATACATTTTGGAGATAAAGTGGAATATGCAACCGATATTTACGATGCTGCAAATAATGCTCATGCAATAATATTGGTAACTGAATGGAAAGAATTTAGACTTCCAAATTGGAATATTCTAGCTAAAATAATGCAGAAAAATGTGGTTATAGATGGAAGAAATATTTACAATGCAGATGAGCTGTCAGCTAGTGGGTTTACTTATACCTGTATTGGACAAAAGTAAGCTATACCAATATCATACTTCTACTTTAGCAAAAAAGAAGCCTAATCTTGCTATTTTTCCTCATCCTTAACTTCTTCAAAATCTACATCTTCAGCAGCACTTATTTCAAATTCTTTTTTCTTATAGGTTATTATACGGTCGTTTTGTGACTCGGGCTTTTGATTATCTTGGTAACTCGTGTTTTGCGAGTTGTGTCTTCTTCCAAATAATAAACGGAAAATAAATCGTAAAGTTGAGACTCCGAATAGTAGCGAAAAAAAAACGAGTATTGCTAGAGTAGTTATAATAAATTTGAACATATTTGACTCAATGTATTTTTAATTAAACACTATAAAGGTAATGAAAACTTTAATTCAAATGTTTTCATTTCAATTATTTAACGGACTTGTCAAGCCGTTTTATTGGTATCAAAGATAGTACAATGTACATCAATATTGTCAATGCTAAACCTATTATTCCCCATAATGATAGAAATGTAATAGCACTTATTATGAGTAGAAGCGGTTTTTCGTTTCCTTTAACCTTAAGGTTGTTCAGCTTGAATGAAAACATGGGTACTTCTGAAACCATCAATAACGATAGAGTTACAACTAAAACCAATGTCAATAACCAAAGTACATTATTAGCTACAGAAATATTTTGGACACCATAAACGTAGCTAATCCAAAAAAGTGCATTAGCTGGTGTGGGTAAACCCAGAAAAGAAGTTGTTTGTCTTTCATCAACATTAAACTTGGCCAAGCGTAATGCAGAAAATACAGGAATGATAAATGCTAAGTATGGAATATAAGCTTGTATGGGTGTGAATGATTCACTGTAAAAAGAGTAGTCACGAAGTAGAATAAAGACAGCTACTGAAGGGGCGACTCCGAAACTAACTACATCTGCAAGCGAATCGAGCTCTTTCCCAATAATTGAATATGCTTTTAATAGTCGTGCAACCATCCCATCGAAGAAATCAAATATAGCCGCTAATATAACCCAGAACACTACCCATATAAAAGCACCCTGAAAAGCCATAACTATAGCAATACAGCCCGAGAATAGGTTCATTGATGTAATAGTATTGGGAATGTGCTTTTTCATTACTTTCTATTTATGTGAGGGTCTTAATTCGTTAGATAGTTTGTTTTTGTTTGGTAAGTTGGCAATAAATGTATTGTTTGCTCTCACTTCATCTCCTATTTTCACCAATATTTCGCTCTCTAGCGGGAGATAGATATCCATTCTAGAACCAAACTTAATGAAACCAAGAGGATCTCCAATATAGCAAATCTGATCGGCTTTCACATAAGTAACAATTCTTCGAGCTAATGCTCCTGCAATTTGACTACTAAGTATTTTATGTCCTTCAGGAGTTTCAATAATAATAATTGATCTTTCATTCTCTGTGCTTGACTTAGGAAGATAGGCGGCCATAAACCGTCCATTTTTGTGAGCTACATGAGTAATCTTACCTGTAACTGGTATCCAGTTAGAGTGTGCATTGAAAATTGTCATAAAGATAGAAATCTTTATACATTCTTCATTCAGATATTCATTTTCAAACACCTTTTCAAGAGCTACTACTTTACCGTCTGTAGGAGCGTTTACTCTACCCAAAACCTGTCCTGAATATACACGATTAGGCGAACGAAAAAAGTTTAGCAAGAAAAAGTAAATCACCACAGTGACTGCAAAAATAAAATAAGTAAAAATATTCTTAGACAAGAAATAAAACATTACAAAATTGATAATAAAACCAATTAGTAATGTATATGCCAATGTTTTTCGTCCTTCTTTATGAATTCTCATTTCTTATTAATTAATGTGTATGTTGAGTATTTTATAATTTGAGTTGTCTTGACTTAGAAAGCATTGAAGGATCTTCTTTTTCTATAGCTTCTTGCTCTTCTTCATCTAGCTTTAATTGCTCAGGAATATACTTTTCCCAAACCTCCTTTTTTAGATATGGCACAATTGTAGGAACAACCATTTGTATTTTAGAGTAAAAAAAAGTCTCCCTCTTTAAATTACTTGTTACTAGCTCTTCCTCTGGGTCTAGCATTACAGCTAAGTTGATTAAAATGCTTAATACAATAGAAGCAGTAATAACACCCACAAAAGCCCCTAGCGTTTTATTCAGAAAGCTTAAATGTAATGCTTCAAATAGACTGTGTAGCATTTTTCCGATAAGCTTAATTGCAAAAACAATAATTGTGAAAGCTAGAACATAAGAAATTACTGCTGCAATATTTGCTGATATATTGACTGACTTTAATAAAAAAGGCAATATTATGTTTGCTGCTTTTCCTGCAAATATAGCACCAATTATGATAGCTACAAGCCCTGCAAGCTGCATTGTTAGTCCTTTTTGCATTCCTCTAATAAAAGCACCCAATAGAATAAGTAAAACAATGATATCAAACCAACTCATTCTTTAATTTTTAAATTTACCTTATTTGCTGTAATTGATTCGTCTAGAAGAAACGATGCTAAACTTTCAAATATTTCAGCAGATTCTGTGGTACAATAAAGAGTTTCATTATTTTTAGAACACAATGAATCCATAAGCTGATGTCGACTTAGATAGTCTTTCAATGATTTAGCAACATATTCTCCTTGAGAAATTAGTGATACTGCTTCTGGTGTGTAATTTCTTATTTTGTCTAATAATAAAGGATAATGTGTACAGCCCAATATTATTGTATCAATCTCCTTATCTTTAGCTAGCACGCTGTCTATATGCTGTTTCACAAAGTAGTCTGCACCAGGCTTGTCATATTCTCTGTTTTCTACAAGTGGAACCCACATTGGACATGCCTCAGTAGTAATCTTAATATTCTTCTCAAGTCTTTCTATTTCTTTTTCATAAGATTCAGAAAGAATAGTTCCAATAGTACCTAAAACAGCTATATGTTTAGTTTGTGAGATGTTTATAACACATTCAGCAGTTGGCCTTATCACTCCTAATACACGCTTTAGAGGATCAATTTGTGGTAAATCGTTCTGTTGTATAGTTCGTAAAGCTTTAGCAGATGCAGTATTGCAAGCAATAATCACAAGCTGACAGCCTTGTGAGAAAAGCCACTTTACTGCTTGTAATGTAAATTCATAAATCAATTCGAAAGATCTACTTCCATAAGGTGCTCTTGCATTGTCACCTAAGTAAATATAGTCATATTCAGGCAATAGCTTTTTGATCTCAGATAAGATAGTCAATCCTCCATATCCTGAATCAAATACACCAATAGGCCCTGGTTTTAGACGAGAGTTGTTTGTCACTTTATTTAAGTAAAAAGGTTGCTCTATTTTACTCCTAATTTAGACTTTACTAATGGGTTTGCATCTACTGCGTTTGGTGAGACAAAAACAATGCCCTTGTCATCTAAATCATATATAACTGTGAAGTTATGCTCTATCCCTACTGCTTCTATTGCATTTATTATTTTCACTTTTATAGGTTCAAGCAGTAATTGCTCATGCTCTTCAATATCTTTTTGAGCAAGCTTAGTGAAGTTTTGAATTCTATTTTCTAAATCAGTTAATTCTTGCATTCTTCTCAATTTAATACTTTCAGCTAAACTTCCTTGATAGGTTATAAAGTCAGAATACTTTTTGTTGTATTCGTTTTGCATTATTTGAAGCTCTTGCTTGTAATTTTCATTGAGCGTGCTCAATCTCTCTGATGCAGATACTTTGTCAGGCAAAGAGTTGATAAGATCTATAGTGTTTACAAAAGCAACACTACTTTGTGCATTTATGATGCCTCCACAGATTAAGGATGCAAATACAATCAAAGTTATAAAAATTCTTTTATTCATAATCAGTGAGTTTATATATTTGATAACCTAATTATTGACATTGTTTTGATCGTTCCTGTGTTAGGGTGGCATCTGCTATTTTTCAATGTCAGATGCCACACCATTTCAAGGTAGGATTAAATTATTACAATGTCAACTGGTTATATAAAATTTATGATAACGTTTTTCTTACTTCTACTTCTTCATAAGCCTCTACAGTGTCACCTACTTTAATATCATTAAAGTTGCGGATATTAAGTCCACATTCGTAACCAGTAGTTACTTCTTTCACATCTTCTTTAAATCGTTTTAGCGATTCAAGTTCTCCTGTGTACACAACTATTCCGTCACGTATCAATCTTACTTTGCTCGAACGTTTTACTTTACCATCACGTACCATACATCCAGCAATAGTTCCAACTTTTGTAATTTTAAACACTTCAAGTACTTCAATGTTTCCTACTATCTCTTCTTTAATCTCTGGAGATAACATTCCTTCCATAGCAGCAGTCACTTCTTCAATTGCATCATATATAACAGAATATAAACGTATATCTATACCTTGTTGTTCTGCTTCTCTACGTGCAGTGAGTGACGGTCGAACCTGGAATCCTATTATAATACCATTCGAAGCCGCTGCAAGCGTTATATCAGACTCAGATATTTGTCCTACAGCTTTATGAATAACATTTACTTGTATCTCTGGAGTTGACAAACGAATTAATGAATCGGACAATGCCTCAACTGATCCGTCCACGTCACCTTTTACAATAATGTTTAGTTCTTGGAAAGAACCAATGGCAATACGTCGACCAATATCATCAAGGGTAAGTATCTTTTGTGTGCGGATAGATTGCTCTCTTTGAAGTTGATCACGCTTGTTGGCAATAGATCGAGCTTCTTGTTCGCTTTCTAAAACATTGAATTTGTCGCCCGCTTGAGGAGCTCCATTCAGACCCAAAATCAATACTGGTTGAGCTGGTCCTGCAGTTTCAATATTTTTGTTTCGCTCATTAAACATCGCTTTGATACGACCAAAATAAGAACCCGCTAATACGATATCTCCTGATTTCAATGTTCCGTTTTCAACCAAAATGGTAGAAACATATCCACGACCTTTATCTAGTGAAGACTCAACAACTGAACCATAAGCAGATCTATTTGGATTTGCTTTCAATTCAAGCATTTCTGCCTCTAATAATACCTTTTCTAATAATTCAGCAACTCCTGTTCCTGCTTTAGCAGAAATGTCATGCGATTGATATTTTCCACCCCAATCTTCAACAAGGTAATTCATTTGAGCAAGCTCTTCTTTTACCTTCTCTGGATTAGCGCCAGGCTTATCTATTTTATTTATTGCAAATACTATTGGAACACCTGCAGCGCTAGCATGATTTATTGCTTCAACAGTTTGAGGCATCACATTGTCGTCTGCGGCTATAATAATGATTGCTACGTCAGTTACTTTTGCACCACGTGCACGCATAGCTGTAAAAGCCTCATGACCGGGTGTATCAAGGAAAGTTATTTTTTTGCCACTATCAAGACTTACGTGGTATGCTCCAATGTGCTGTGTTATACCACCAGCCTCACCTGCAATAACGTTTGTTTTGCGAATACTATCCAATAGTGATGTTTTACCGTGGTCAACGTGACCCATTACGGTTACAATTGGTGAGCGATCTATTAAATCTGCCTCATCATCTTCTTCCTGAGCAATAGCTTCAATTACATCGGCACTCACATATTTGGTTTTAAATCCAAATTCAGAAGCTACTACATTTATTGTTTCGGCATCGAGTCGTTGGTTTATTGCAACCATTACCCCAATACTCATACATGTAGATATAACATCAGTAACGGGTACATCCATCATGTTGGCAAGATCATTAGCAGTAACAAATTCAGTTAACTGAAGTATACGGCTTTCTCTTTCTTGCTCTTTCATTTCTGCTTGTTGTCTTTCAACTACAGCATCACGTTTATCACGACGGTGTCTTGCACTACCTCTACTACCAGTTTTCTTTCTAGTAAGTCGGGCTAGTGTTTCTTTTATTTGTTTTTGTACATCCTCTTCGCTCACCTCTTTTTTGACAGGTTTTCTCAATACAAGCTTTCTCCTTTTAGTAGGTGCTGTAGTGGGAGATTCTGGGGTACGTTCTACATTTACTTTTCCTTTTCTTATGCGTTTGCGCTTTTTCTTAGTGCTATCATCAGAGTCATCAGTTTTCTTTTTCTCATCGATGCTCTCTTTTTTAAGCGCTTTTATATTTTCGTCTTTCACTTTCTGAGATGCAGCTTTGCCCTCTCTCTCAAGTCTCTCTTTCTTACGTTGAGCTCTTGATTTGCGAACTGGACGTGTTTTTTCATTTATTGAAGCAAGATCAATAGTACCTTTAACTACAATATTTGTTTCGAATCTACTGTCGTTGAGTCTGAAAAGGTTATTTTCTTTGTCTTCCTCAGAAACTGCTTTCTCATCAATATCACTACTAACTTCGGCTACTTCTTCAGGTTTTTCTTTTAGGTCCTCTTGTTTTTTCTCTGCGTTCTCTTTTTTAGTATCGCTTATTGGCTCTACTTTAGAATCACTTTTCTTCGTTTCTTTTGGTTCTTTCTGTGACACTGTCTTTTCCTCAGTTTCTTTTGCCTTTTCAGTCACTTCTTTCTTTGGAGTAGTTTCTGCGCGAACTTCTTCTTCTTTAGGCAGTTCTTTTTGTTTTGGTAATATTTCCTTTTCAGGTGTTGGCTCCGACACCGGCTCAACTTCCTTTTCTACAGTTGCTTCTGGCAAAGTTTCCTCCTTTTTCTCAGCAATTGGCTGGGGTGTAGATTCAACTTCTTTTTGTTTAGGCTTTTCTTATGGTGCAGACTCCAGCTCTTTCTCCTTAGGTTTTTGTTCTATTGGATCAGCCTCTTTTTCAGCTGATACTTTCTTTTCAACTACCTCAGCTTTTTCTGCTTCTTTTTCAACAACTATAGGAGCAGCAGTTTCTTGCTTCTCCTCTTTTTTCTCTACCTCTTGTTTTTTCTTAGGCTTAGCCTTTAAATCATCAAGGTCGATGTTTCCCACAATTTTAACTTGTGGTTTAATATCGTCAGATAAGTTCGTTTTTGGCGCACTTACTTTTACCTCACTATGTTTCTGCTTTTCATCGGGGATATCGTATCCTTCGATAGCTACAGTTTCTTTTTTCTCTTTGCTAAGTTGTTCTTCTCTTTGTTTATCTACAGTTTTTTTGATATTCTTATCCTTACCAAATTCAATAAGAAGCATTTCATGGTGCTCATCATTAATCTTGGCATTTGGATTAGCTTCAATTTGAATTCCTTTTTTATCAAGAAATTCAACTAAACTGCTGATTCCAACATTTAACTCTTTAGAAACTCTAATTAATCGTATAGACATATATATATATAACCTTTTTTTTCTCTAATGTAATTGATTGTGAGGTGTTTTAGCCAGTTTTTTTTCTGTTCTTTACCAGAAAGTAAATTCTCTTTACGCCTCTTCTTCAAATTCTGACTTGAATATTTTAAGAATCTCATCAACGGTAACTTCCTCGAGATCCGCTTCTTTTATAAGACGTTCTCTATCTGTTGCGAGAACGTTTTTGGCTGTCGAACAACCAATTTTCTTCAACTGGTCTATTACCCAGCCATCTATTTCGTCTCTAAACTCATCCAAATAGATGTCTTCTTCATTCACCTCATCTATATCGCGGAATACTTCAATGGTATATCCTGTTAACATGGACGCCAGTTTTATGTTAGCTCCACCTTTACCAATAGCAAGTGACACTTCTTCTGGATGCAAGAACACCTCTGCTCTTTGTTCCTCTTCTTTAATGATAATCGAGTTTACCTTTGCAGGGCTCAATGATCTTTGGATGAAAAGGTTTGTGTTTGCAGTGTAATTGATAACATCTATGTTCTCATTTCTCAATTCACGAACAATACTGTGAATTCTGAATCCTTTCATCCCTACACATGCCCCAACTGGGTCAATACGATCATCGTATGCTTCAACAGCAACTTTGGCTCTTTCTCCAGGTATGCGAGCTATTCCTTTGATAGTAATCAAACCATCGTTTATTTCTGGTATCTCCATTTCAAAGAGACGCTCTAAAAAAACAGGAGATGTACGCGATAAAATAATCTTTGGATTATTATTTTTATTTTCAACTCTAGCCACAACAGCGCGAACATGTTCGCCCTTTCTAAAAAAATCGCGTGGTATTTGCTCTGTTTTCGGTAATATTAGCTCATTGTGATCGTCATCAAGCAAAAGTAACTCTTTTTTCCATATTTGATATACTTCACCCGTAACAATTTGTCCTACTTTTTCAATATAAGTATTATATAAATTGTCTTTTTCTAGCTCAAGTATTTTTGAGGCCAATGTTTGACGCAAATTTAAAATAGTGCGACGTCCAAAATGCTCAAGAAATACCTCATCAGTAACCTCTTCACCAACTTCAAAGTCATCGTCTATTTTTAGTGCTTCAGCTAAGCTTATCTGCAAATTGGGATCTTCTATTTGGTCTTCTTCTACGATGGTGCGATTACGCCATATTTCTAAATCACCTTTGTCTGGATTTATAATAATATCGTAATTTTCATCTGTACCATACATCCTAGAAATAACGCTGCGGAACGCTTCTTCCAACACACTTATAAGAGTAGTCTTATCAATGTTTTTTAATTCATTAAATTCGGAAAAAGTATCAATTAAGCTGATGGATTCCTTCTTTTTGCCCATAGTGCTATTTAAATCTTATTAGATATTTTGTGTATTTAATTTCTTCGTATCTGAATTGCAAATCTTCGCTCAC
>JARICS010000015.1 GCA_029264035.1 Dysgonamonadaceae bacterium
GAAGATTTTATAACATGGGTGAGTGATGAGGCTGCTAAATCGGATAGTGACTATTGGCATCGTAAACTTAAAACCCTGGAATACAGAAGAGAGCAAATGAGCTTTGCCAATTTGTTTCAGACTTTCAACTTTCGTGATTTGCTGAATTTTGCAAAACACAAAAACTTAATCTCTCTATCAGAAAGAGAGATTGATAATGTGAGCGACATTAGAAACTCGGTGGCACACAACAAAGATGTAACATCGCACACCGACGAAAATGGCTCTATCGTTTATGATTTTGAAGGATTAGATATTTTTTTGGAACAGATGAATTCTTTCTTTCAGACGTATGAATTACTTGCGGATAAAGTGAAAGGTTAGTTCTTATCTCAAACGGTTTTTGGAGCAATTGAAGGCTGTTTGATTATTGTTTAAACAGCTTTTAAACGGTGTTAGAATGATCCAAATTCAAATACCATTTGTTGTCCACTAATTCACTTCGGGACGACACGTAGATACGTCTCCTACAAATCTTTGCCTAAAAAACTCTGCAATCATATACTGCAATATTTGCAGATTTACTATTAGCAACTTCACTGTTACCTCAAACCCATACCTCAAATACCATACCTCCATCAATATCCGACACATCCCGATGAAATATTGCGAAATTTCATTTGATACACAATTACGGCTACAACAACCTCTCCATTATATGTTCTATAACATATAATGTCTTGGACCTTTAGCTTTATATCTTTTAAGCAAAATGAGTTTTACAAAATGTGTATAATCACAAATATCTACTAACCAAGCCGTTTAGAGGTGAATTGCACATGAGTTATAATGAAAGCAAATAAATTAAACCCAACAATAAGTGGCAAAGAAAACATCTGCTTTTACAACTAATCAGTTAATACTTAACTTCCCAAATCATTGATAAGTGTAAATAAAACATTATCTTTACCCACAATATTAAATAACATAGAAACTAATCAAATCAAACTAATAAATAGCAATTGAAGGAGATGAATAGATTTAAGATCTTAGTAGCTTTGTTCTTTGTAGTGGGTTGGAGTGTATATTCGGCCAATATTATTGAAGGATATAAGTATGCGGCCGAGAAAGCGCCTGCAGGAAATGAGTGGGAATCGCCACAGTCCATAGCTTTGAACAAAGAGAAACCAAAGGCTTGGTTTTTCTCATTTGCCAATAAAGAGAGTGCACGAAAGGTGCTTCCTGAAAATTCTGAATATTGGAAATCGCTCAATGGCTCGTGGAATTTCAATTGGGTGAAACATCCCGACGAACGTCCTGTAAGTTTTTTTCAGCCCAGTTATGATGTTTCTGAATGGGACAAAATTGATGTTCCCTCCAATTGGAACGTGTTTGGAATTCAAAAAGATGGAAGCTTAAAGTATGGAGTTCCTATCTATGTGAATCAACCCGTTATTTTTCAACACAAAGTGGCAGTTGATGACTGGCGTGGTGGTGTAATGAGAACTCCACCTACTAACTGGACAACTTATGAACACAGAAATGAAGTGGGTTCTTATCGCCGCGATTTCGAAGTTCCAAAAAATTGGGATGGACAAGAGGTCTTTATCAGCTTTGATGGAGTAGATTCCTTTTTCTATTTGTGGATAAATGGTCACTATGTGGGTTTCTCTAAAAACTCTCGCAATAGTGCCAATTTCAATATCACTCAATACCTGCAAAAAGGAAAAAACGTTGTAGCTGCTGAAGTTTATAGAAATTCGGATGGCTCGTTTCTCGAAGCTCAAGATATGTTCCGCTTGCCTGGTATATTCCGCACCGTTGCTTTGTTTTCGAAGCCCAAAACTCATATCAAGGATATGCAGGTGTTTCCTGATTTAGATGCTAATTACAATAACGGAACCGTTACGGTAAAAGCTGATGTTCGTAACTATGATAAAAAGATTGCAACTGGATATAAGATTGTTTACTCATTGTATGAAAACGAATTATACTCAGATGTCAACACTGAAACGGGTGTAACAGCAACCGTAAATGTTGGAGATGTAAAAACTAACCAAGAACTCAATGGAGTATCTGCTACTCTAAAAATTGACTCTCCAAAAAAATGGTCAGCAGAGCGTCCACATCGCTATACCCTTGTGGGAGAGCTAAAAGACAAGAACAACAAAACAATCGAAACAGTTTCTACTCACATGGGTTTTGCAAAAGTTGAAATAAAAGATACTGCTGCCGAAGATGATGAGTTTGGATTGGCAGGTCGTTATTTTTATGTAAATGGCGAGACAGTGAAACTGAAAGGTGTAAACCGTCATGAAACCAATCCTGAAGTGGGACACGCTATTACACGTGAAATGATGGAAAAAGAGATTGTGGTGATGAAGAAAGCCAATATCAACCATGTTCGGAATGCTCATTATCCCGATGATCCTTATTGGTATTACCTGGCAGACAAGTATGGCTTGTATCTCGAAGATGAGGCAAACATCGAATCGCATCAATACTATTATGGCAAAGAGTCTTTATCTCACCCCATTGAGTGGAAAGATGCGCACGTTGCCCGTGTTCTTGAAATGGTTTATGCCAATATCAATCACCCTTCAATAGTGATTTGGTCATTGGGGAATGAAGCTGGCCCAGGCAAGAACTTTGTTCATGCTTATGATGAACTTAAAAAAGTTGACAGCACGCGTCCAGTACAATATGAACGCAATAATGCTATAGTGGACATGGGATCCAATCAGTATCCGTCAATTGCTTGGGTGAATGGAGCTGTGAAAGGAGATTATGACATCAAATATCCTTTTCATATTTCGGAGTATGCTCACTCTATGGGTAATGCTTGTGGAAATCTTGTTGATTATTGGAATGCAATGGAGAGCACCAACTTCTTTTGTGGTGGAGCCATTTGGGATTGGGTGGATCAGTCCATCTATAATTATGACAAAGCAACTGGCAAAAAATACCTTGCTTATGGTGGCGATTTTGGCGATACACCTAACGATGGACAGTTTGTGCTAAACGGTATTGTGTTTGGCGATCTTGAACCAAAACCACAATATTATGAGGTGAAAAAGGTGTATCAACATATTGGAACAGAGGCTACTGATTTAGATAAAGGGGTTTTTGAAGTGTTCAACAAATACTACTTCAAAGACCTGAAAGATTACGTAATCAATTGGTCTGTGTATGAAAATGGTAGTGAAACGCAACATGGCAAAATAACTGATTTTAATGCAGATGCAAGACAAAAAACACAAGTAACGCTTCCCATTGATTTCTCAAAAATAACTGATAAAGCAGAGACTTTCGTAAAGATTCAATACTTGCTTAAGAACGATGAACCGTGGGCAGAAAAGGGATATGTGCAAGCAGAAGAGCAATTCTTGCTAAAAGAAGCAGTCAGTATTCCTACAATTGCTGAGGCGAGTGCAAACGCTAATGCTACAAAACTTGTTCTTGCAGATGAGTTAGATGGTAAGAGAATTGTAAGAGGTGAAAACTTTCAGCTTACATTTGATACAAAGGTAGGAACCATCTTTAACCTGAAATATGGCAACAATACTGTTATTGCAGATGGCAACGGACCTGTACTGAATGCATTGCGTGCATTTACCAACAACGATAATTGGTTTTACTCGCAATGGTTTGAGAACGGATTGCACAATCTAAAACATACTGCTATATCGTCAACTTTTATTCCTCGAAATGATGGCACAATTGTGGCATCATTCACCGTAGAGTCGCAGGCTCCTAATGCTGCAAAGATATTGGGTGGAACAAGCTCAGGTAAAAACGAGATTGTAGAACATACCGATCGCCAGTTCGATGAAACTGATTTCAAATTCACAACCAATCAAATATGGACTATCTATACAGATGGTTCGGTGGAATTGCAATCGAGTATCACCTCTAATAAGAGTGGGTTGATTTTGCCTCGTCTTGGATTTGTGATGAAAGTTCCTGCAGAATATGACAACTTCAGTTACTATGGTCGTGGACCAATTGACAATTACAACGACCGTAAATCGGGTCAATTCATTGAGCTTCATCAAAATAAGGTGAAAGATGAATTTGTAAACTTCCCAAAACCTCAAGATATGGGTAATCATGAAGAGGTGCGCTGGGCTGCACTTACAAACAGTAAAAATGAGGGAGCACTCTTTATTGCCAATGAAGACATGTCGGTGACAGCTTTGCAATATTCGGCCAAAGACCTCACATTGGCTTCACATCCATATAAATTGCCCAAAGCTGGCGATACTTATCTTCACCTTGATGCTGCCGTAACGGGTCTTGGCGGTAATAGTTGCGGACAAGGTGGTCCACTGGATCATGACAGAGTGAAAGCTGTGAATCATGACTTCGGATTTATTATTCGTCCTGCCACATCACAATTGGCTGATGACGCTATGGTGAAACCAGCTGGTGATGTACCTATAAGTATCACACAAGCACGCAATGGCGATGTGTCTGTTACATCTGGCATAGAAAATGCTAAAATTATGTACACGCTGAACAAATCCAAAGCTGCCGATTATACTTCTATTATTCCTCTTCGAGAGGGTGGTGTGGTTACTGCTTGGTATACAGACAATCCTAAACTAAAAGTTACAATGAGTTTCCCTAAGATTGAAACAGTTCACTTAGAGGTAATTTCAGCAAGTAGCGAAGAAGCAGGTAGCGGAAGTGCATCTAATTTGGTTGATGGAAACACAAATTCAAATTGGCACACTATGTACTCAGTTACAGTATCGAAACATCCACACTGGGTTGATTTGGATGCTGGCGAAGAAAAAGAGATCAGAGGATTCACCTATCTTCCACGTCAAGACAGCCCCAATGGAGCAGTAAAGGATTACACCATTCACATTAGCATGGATGCTAAAGAGTGGGACGAACCTGTTCACAAAGGTCAGTTTGGCAGAGGAAGCGACGAAAAAAGAGTGATGTTCGACAAACCAATAAAAGGTCGCTACATCCGTTTCACAGCACTGAGCGAACAAAGAGGGAGTGATTTTGCTTCAGGTGCAGAAATTACGGTGATTGCAGATTAGAATGATGTAGTAAACACATTATATATAAAAAAAGGTTGAGGCTGTAGCTTCAGCCTTTTTTTATGCTAAAGTGTAGTGTTAGAAATCTGGATTTACTTTGTTCTTTACTTAGCAATGGTTCAATTATTTGTTTTACATTTGCAAATCACTCAACTTTATTTACACCCAATGACCCTATTAGAACTCAAACAATGATACATTTTTTAAAAAGTAAAGGAATCAATCTTTCCCCCAAAAACTACTTTGTAGATGCGCTCGGCTATATGGCTCTTGGGCTTTTCTCATCACTGCTCATCGGGTTGATTATTAAAACATTGGGACAGCAATTGCACATAGCTTCTTTTGTAGAAATGGGACAATTTGCCATGGATTCCAAAATTGTGGGAGCTGCTATAGGAGTGGCAGTAGCTTATAGTTTGAAAGCTCCACCTTTAGTTCTGTTTTCGGCGGTATTTGCAGGGGCATTTGGTGGCTCATTGGGTGGTCCTGCAGGAGCCTATGTAACTGTATTGTTTGCTACCGAATTTGGAAAAGTGCTATACCGCGTTACTAAAATTGACATTATTGTAGTTCCTTTAGTTGTAATCATGGTGGGGTATTATGTAGGGTCTTTTGTGGGAATTCCTATTAATAATTTTATGATATCGCTGGGCTCGCTTATCAATTGGGCTACTGACCAACAACCATTTGTGATGTCAGTTATAGTGGCTACAATTATGGGATTGTCTCTCACAGCACCTATTTCCAGTGCAGCAATTGCTTTTATGCTCGGATTGGATGGTTTAGCAGCCGGAGCAGCAGTTATTGGCTGTTCGGCACAAATGATAGGATTTGCAAGTATCAGTTACCGTGAAAATGGAATCAGCGGACTGATAGCGCAAGGATTGGGGACTTCTATGCTGCAAATAGGAAATATTGTGAAGAATCCCCTCATTCTTCTTCCTCCTACTTTGGCTGGAGCAATTACTGCACCTATTGCAGTGGGCCTATTCAGAATGACCAATAATGAGGCCGGTGCAGGAATGGGTACAAGTGGATTGGTTGGGCAGTTTATGGCAATGGAAACAATGGGTTTCTCTATGCGTACACTATTGTTGGTTCTTATTTTTCACATTATAATTCCTGCATCCATTAGCTTGTTATGTTTTTATTATATGCGTCGGAAAAGATGGATTAAAACAGGCGACATGTTGCTAAAGTATGAATAATTAGAATTAGATTTTTAATATATTCAGACAGATTCTTCACTACGTGTCAGAATGACAAAGTAATTTAATAATTTGCTCTGTTTATTTCACCTTTCTATCCGTCCATTGTATAATTCTTTGTATATAATTCTCTATTTCTTGAAAAACTATTAACTTTGAGATATAGAAAAAGAAACTAATAACAAAAACGATATACAATGAAATCAGACATTCAAATTGCAAAGGAAGCTAAGTTGATAAAAGCCAAAAGTGTTGGCGAAGGAATTGGAATTGACCGTGAGAAGATTCAAAGTTTTGGACGACACATGGCCAAAGTTCCAATCGATTTAATAGACCAAAAGCGAGTAGATAAGAGCAATCTTGTATTGGTTACAGCCATCACTCCCACCAAAGCAGGGGTAGGAAAGACTACTGTGTCTATTGGCTTGGCATTGGGCCTCAATAAGATAGGCAAAAATGCAATTGTTACCCTTCGCGAACCCTCTTTAGGCCCTGTATTTGGCATGAAGGGTGGAGCAGCAGGTGGAGGTTACTCTCAGGTGTTACCCATGGAAAATATCAACTTGCACTTTACAGGCGATTTCCACGCTATCACATCAGCGCACAATACTATATCGGCCTTGTTGGACAATTATATCATGCGCAATCAAGGATGCGAGAATAGAATTAAGACAGTTTTGTGGAAACGTGTTTTGGATGTAAGCGATAGAAGTTTGCGCTATATCACTACAGGTTTAGGTCCAGGAAATGGAGTTCCTGCCGAAGCTGGTTTTGATATTACTGCAGCATCAGAGTTGATGGCCATACTTTGTTTGGCTGAAAATGAGGCTGATTTGCGTCGTAGAATTGAGAACATATTGCTGGGCTATACACACGAAGATGAGCCATTTACTGTGAAGGATTTGGGTGTGGCTGGTGCAATTACTGTGTTGATGAAAGATGCCATTAATCCAAACTTAGTGCAAACTACAGAAAACACTCCTGCATTTGTGCATGGGGGCCCCTTTGCTAACATTGCACATGGTTGCAACTCTGTATTGGCAACCAAAATGAGCATGACATATGGTGACTATGTAATTACTGAAGCTGGTTTTGGTGCAGACCTTGGTGCTGAAAAGTTCTTGAATATTAAATGCCGTAAAAGTGGTTTGTCTCCCAAACTCACCGTTATTGTAGCTACAGCTCAAGGACTAAAAATGCATGGTGGAACTCCCGAAAAAGAAATTAAGGAAGAAGACATTATTGGTCTCACAAAGGGTTTAGACAATCTGAAGAAACACCTTGAAAATATGGCTTCATTTGGTCAGACAGTGTTAGTGGCGTTCAATAAATATGCAACCGATACAGACCAAGAAATTGCTATTGTAAGAGATTTCTGTAAAGAGCAAAATGTTTACTTTGCTGTGAACGAGGCTTTTGCAAAAGGTGGAGAAGGAGCTATTGATTTGGCGCATGCAGTAGTGGAGGCTATTGAAAACAAACCATCAAAACCACTCCAATTTACCTATCAAGACGAAGATCCTATCGAGCTGAAAATTGAGAAGATTGCACTTAATTTATATGGTGCACGTGATGTGGTGTTTGCCGAAAAAGCAATGAAAACATTGAAGAAAATTGCAGATACACCCTTATCCAAACTTCCAGTGTGTGTTGCTAAAACACAATACTCATTCTCTGCCGATCCCAAAGCGTATGGTGTTGCTAAAGATTTCCGTTTCAAAATAAACGATATTGTTATCAATCAGGGTGCGGAATTTATTGTAGCCATTGCTGGCGAAATGATGCGAATGCCAGGTTTGCCAGCCGACCCACAAGCTAACAGAATTGATGTTGTTGATGGAGAGGTACATGGGTTGAGTTAATAATTAAAAGTTAAAAATATGATAATTAACCCTGTCATACTGAACGTAGTGAAGTGTCTGTTAGAATATTATTGTCATGCTTAATATAATGAAGCATCTACTTGATAATTGCACATTCTTTGAACAGATTCTTCACTACGTGTTGGAATGACAAATACTCATTACTCATCATTGATCACTCAAAAAACATATAGTCATGAAATTAACCAATTACTTCTTACTCACAGCCATACTATTGCTGCTATTTCCTAAGAACATTGTTTCTCAAGCAGTAGTTGTAGCTGATATTGACCAACAGCTTTTCAGTAAATATGCAGAGCAGATAGCTCCCTATCAGTCTGAACCTATGGAGAATATCTTAGAACAAACTGCCCTTTTCTTCTTGGGTACACCCTATGTGGCCAGCACTTTAGACAAGAACATGGAGGAACAATTGGTGGTGAATATGCACGAATTGGATTGCTTTACGTTTGTAGAGAATGTGTTAGCGCTTTCATCGACAGCACGTCACGATAATTTATCGATGGAATATTTCATGGAGAAACTAACAGAAATACGCTATCGCAAAAGTCAATTGACAGACTATGCCTCTCGACTGCACTATACATCCGATTGGATGTATGAAAACGAAAAAAATGGTTTGCTTCAGAATATAAGTGAAGAATTATCAGGAGTAAAAGAAACAAAGCGGATAAATTTTATGTCTAATCACCAAACAGCCTATAAACAATTGGCCAGTGATGAGGCAATGCTTGCAAAAATTGCTCAACAGGAGGACATTATTAACAATAGAGGTGGGTTTTATTACCTTCCAAAAGAGCAGATTGCAAAACAAGCAAAAGATATTCCTCACATGGCTATAGTTGGCTTTGTCACAGCCATAGATGGATTGGACACTACCCATGTTGGGTTTGCCTATCGCAAAAAAAATGGGGAGCTTGGATTTATTCACGCTTCAAGTGTCCAAATGGAAGTTGTGATAGACACTATGTCATTGAGCGATTATTGTCTGTCGCAGAAAAACTGCAAAGGTATTATTGTGGCTCGGGTGTTGTAAAATATTCTTTATTCTATTCCAAAAAACCATCTTCTGCAGACGGAGTTTCTTTTTCTTCTTCTTCGTCTTCTTCTCTCTCATGCCTTAGCAGAAACCAATCTGTTTTGAATGCTGTATTCACAAACCATATGGCCACTGTACATATGAGTGTTTCCCAAAACAAGCCTAATCCTGCCAAACTACCCAATGCTGCACTACACCACACTGTAGCTGCTGTTGTGAGTCCTTGCACGCTTCCTTTGTGGTGAATGATAACACCTGCACCCAGAAAACCTATACCCGTTACAATCTGACCAATAATACGTGATGGATCTGTGCCATTGTGCCCCGAAAGCGATACACTAATGAGAACATACATGCAGGCTCCTATTGCCACCAAGGTGTTAGTGCGAATGCCTGCACTTTTTTTGCTGCGTTGTCTCTCCATGCCAATGAAGCCTCCTGCTATTATAGCAGCTAATAGGCGGAGTCCGAATGTTGTTAATGTCATTATATATAGAGCTTTATATAGTTCAGTTTTTAATCTACTACAATATAACATATTTAATTGTGAAATGTGCGCAGTATTACGTTAAAAGGTATAATATTTTCTGGAAACTCTTTATTGAGTGTATTAATATAAATTCATTTGTTTTATCTGTTGTAAACTATATTTATTATTAGTATATTTGGGTGTTGGAATTTGCTACAATCTCTTAATAAAAAAGTGATTAACATGAAAAGACTTGTTTTCTGCGCCTCGCTTTTTATCCTACTTACATTTGGCCTCTCTGCTCAAAGCAGCACAGACCAAACGGCCAAAGCCAAAGCTCTTATACAGCGAGCCCAAAGGTATGCTGCAGAACATGAGTATGCATCGGCTGCGCAATATCTGCAGCAAGCCTACGATATGAGCCCCACCACCTTCGACTGTAACACCACACAACTATTAGGCGTATCATATTATATGATGGAAGATAACCCAATGGCTATTAAATTCTTAGAATTAGCTGTTAAGTGCGAGTCTAAAAAAGATGCTTTGGCTCGCATGTATATCTATTTGAGCGATTCGTATCTGGATATGGATAATTACACCAAAGCAGTGGACAATTCCATAAAAGCAATTTCCAACAGTGCAGATGATAAAGCCAAATCTGTGTTGTATGAAGAGTTGGCAAATATGCATTTTGAAAATAAAGAAAACGACAGCAAGGCTGCTGAAAAAACCATTGATGCCATGCAGAAGAGTGTGGCTCACTATCTGAAACATCTATCAGTTACCGAAGACGAGGTGATGCAAGGTCTTGTGAAAAACGAAGCATTGGGAAATAAATACTTCAACCTTACATGGTTTGCCTCTGCCTTCAATATGAAGTTTACTATGCAAAACTCTATAATCAAATCGGCTCTCTCTGGCAATAAAGATGCCATTGGTTATTGCCAAGAAAACAGCATTGCCTACAAAGATGCCATTGTAGAACCCACAAGTAGTAGCAAGGACGACAAAGCTGCTACAGCCCTAATTGAAGAGGCCCTTTTGCATGCCTCAAAGGAGCAATACGCCTCCATTATTCCTAAACTTGAAAAGGCCTATCGTATGAGTCCTGCCATGTTTGATGGCAAAACCTACCAATTAATGGGTTTGTCTTATTTTAAAAATAAAAACTACACTTTGGCAATCAAATATTTCGAGCGCGCCGCGCAGTTCGATGCAGATAAAGAGGATCTCTATTTCATATACAGCACATTGGGTGAAGCCTATTATAACCAAAAAAACTACCCCAATGCTCTAATAAATGCTGAGAAGGCGCTTTACCTTGCCAATGGCGACGATGATGTATTGAAATGCTCTCTAAGATTAGCAAATATCTTCTACGCTCAAAAGAACTATGAAAGCACTGTAGATAGTTATCAAAATGCCATTCGGTATTACTTGATGATCCATTCCATTTCTAATGCTGATGTGATGAAAGGCAAAGTGAAAGATAAGTTTTTGGCCGATACACACATGAAGCTCACCTCGTTGCTCAAAGACCTAAAAAGAGGTGAAGAATCTGATCATCATTTGGAGAAGGCTGCACTTTGTGGCAATGTGCGGGCTTTAGAGATATTGAAAAAGGCGGGTGGGAAGTGATGATTAATGAGTGAGATTAATGAGACAGTAGCGTAAATAATTGAAAATGAAATCTACTGGCGTAGATTGGACGTTTATGTCATGAAAATTGGATCTCCCGTTGTGGAAATGTTTTGAATCGCTAAAAGGATACTTTATTGAACAATAATGGGAGAAAAATAACGTTGAAAAACAAAAAGCAAACTAAGATTGAAAAATCAATTGATCTAAATGGAGCTGTAGGTCGAAAGTTAGATTTTTAAAAACAAGAAGGGTGCAAATTAGGGCATAAAAACGAAGATAATATGTTTTCAAACATATTCCCCGTCGTGGATGCAAGTTTCAACAGTTGGAGACATTTTGCACACGTGCAAAATGTTTTGAAACATTTAATGATAGCTGCCGTTACAATTTTCCAAAGATGATTTGTAAAGTAGAAGTTTTCGTCTCAAAGACGGTCAATCATTGCGTCTATACAGCAACTACACTAAAAGAGGAATCCATCAATAGAATTTACTCAATTGTTATCCCAATAATTCACTTAAAAAGCCAAATGCAAAAGCTATCACTACAGATACAATGCCAATTCCAAAACTAATAAGTGTCCATCTTTTAGCATTTTCAGAAGCTTTGGTTGCTCCATTTATATCGCCTGCATGATATTTAGACTCTACACTTGTAGCATTTACTATTCCCACAATTCCTAATGGCAAACAACAAAATAAAGTGGCTAAAATGGATTCTACCAACCATGTTTTAGGTGGAACTTGGAATCTGCTATTTTCCTCGTAAGTCACATTACTATTCATCCTTGGAGGTGGTTGGATGATGGTAGATGCCGGATAGTTCATATTGGAACCTTCTCTGGAAGGTGGAACAAGTTTAAACAAATCGTTCAGCTCAACCACATTGCCAGCAGGTTCCCAAGTACTCATTCCTTGAAACCAAACGAGTGTTTGTCTTGTAATGTTTTTCAATCTTAGTTCTTCAAAGGTAAATGGACCATAATTATTAGTTCCATCGGTATAAAAGTATTTCTGCATATTGGATAGATTTATTTAGTGTGCTAATAGATACAAATATACAAATATAAATGTAAAATGATTGAAAAGTGAGAATAAATTTAGTTGGCTGAAGTGAAAAGAGTTACCACACAAATATCTTCCGAATGTGGAAATTTTAAATCACTCTCACCCTCTCCTTTAGAATCTATATTGATATCCCACACGAATGACCTGCGTTTCGTAATAGTCATCAGAAACTAAATTAAAGGTTTCTCCCTCAATTTCATAGCGCATTACAAGTGTGTTCAGAATATCGGATGCATTGATAAATATTTCCCCTTTGCCATTCTGAATTGTTTTAGTCAAACCTGCGTCGATAGAATATCGGGCAAGAATCTTACCTTGTGGTATAATATCTGGTGCAAGATAGATACCTGTTATTTGGAATTCGGTATCTTTCAGGACTTTAGCGATTATATTGAGCTTTGCATTACCGGCTACAATAGATTGCTTCTCTGCACTAAATGAAACATTGTTGGGATAGGCATTCACAATGCTAAATGCACCAATGCTGTTTCTGTAAACATTCCCATTCGCATTAAGCCTTATTTTGCTTCCCAATTGTTGATTGAGCACGAGTTCAATCCCCGTGTATTGGCCCTTGTCGGCATTCTGATCCACTTCGGCAAGAAGATTCGACCCATTCACTTCGGTAATAATCTTAGTTAGAATATCGGTAGACATCCTGTGATAGGCTGCCGTGTAGAGATAACCACCATTCCACGATTGTCTAAAACCCAACTCTACCGATTGTGTAAACTGTGGTTGAAGGTTTGGATTACCCATTGCAAGAATTTCGGGACTTGCATAAGAAGGGAAAGTTCTTAGTTGCTTCTCTTCAGGTCTATCTACACGTCTATTGTAAAAGACTGACATTCTGCTGTTATCGCTCATCAACCAGGTAGCTCTCACGCTCGGAAAGGGGTCTATGTAATCAAAACCTGTGCTTTCGTAAACTGTATGATTGGGATCTACCAAATAGTCCACATTGGCATACTCTACTCTAAGGCCTGCTTCAAGTTCAAACTTTTTGTGCTCGTAAATGTATGTTCCATACACTGCCGAAAGCCACTCTCTGTACTCTGCGCTGCCTGATAGTCCAGGATCGAGTATTGAATTAGTGCCTGGTTTAAAGTAGATATCATTGGGGAAATTCCTTGCTCGTTGTTTTGTACCTACTTCAAGTCTACCAGTTTTCAATGGTTTTGAATAATCTACAGTAAGGTCAAAAATATGCTCATCAGCTACTAATCCTGTAGTGTCTGTTCCTGTTTTATCAGGATTGTATAATTGATTGGTGAAATTAAATATTTCATCTTTGCGTCTGAACGAATAGTTGAAAGACGATGTGAGGCTATGGCCAGGCTGATTGAATGAGTGTTTGTGTGTGACAGTTGCAAACAGAGTCTGATTTACCTCGTTTTCGTAATATTGCCAGAGTCGCAATCTATTTCCATCCATGTCATCGTAAGGTATATCGCCAAGGTCGGTATATTCTCTGTAGTTGAATAAGGCAGAGAAAGTAAATGTATTTCTCTTGTTTGGGTTATAATCAACTCCTGCTTTTATATTATATATAGGTTGCTTTCTGTTCTCCAGAAATTGCTGATTCACTACATCACCATTTTCGTATGTGCGTAGTGTAAATTCGTTCTTCATCATCTGATGATGATAGAGCATGTCGGCTTGAACAAAGAAGTTTGTTTTCTCCTGTTTATAATTGGCCGAAAACGAAGGATTCACTTTTTGAGTATAACTATATTGTTTGCGAATGCCAGCCATATTGGGCTCCTTCTCTGCCAATGCTCCAACCCCAAGTGTAATGCCTGCCTTGCCATTCCATCCAAACTCTTGATCTTTTTTGAATACAATATTAATAATGCCAGCCATTCCGCTTGCATCATATTTTGCCGATGGGTTGTTTATAATCTCAACTGTTCCAATTGCCGATGCGGGTATGTTATCGAGTCCCGATTGAGACCCCATCCCTGTTATAGCCGTCTGCTTTCCATCTATCAGAATGGTTACTTTATCGCTTCCGCGAAGAAAAATCTTACCATCTCTATCAATGGTAACTCCGGGCAAATTTTGCATAACTTGCAAAACCGAGCCTCCTTGTTGGCTAATGTTATCTTCAATTGCAAACGTCTTTTTATCCATTGCCGATGCAACCTCCATTCTGGTAGCTGTAACGGTAAGTTCATCGAGTTGCGTGGCAGATTCTACCAAGGATATGTTTCCTAAATTCAGAAAATTATTCAATCTTCCCACATGAAAGGGAATGGTTTGCTCTGCAAATCCCATGAATGAGACTTTCAATGAAAAATCGCCTGTACTGAGACCCTCAATGGTGAAGATGCCCTTTTCGTTGGTGATTGTTCCAGTCAAGAATGAATCGTCGCTATCTGTAACCACTATATTTACATAGGGTAGCAACTCTTTTGTTTGCTCGTGGCGTACTACGCCCGATATCACAGCATTGGATATCTGTGCAAATGTCGATAAAAAAGCAGTAGTGCAAATGACGAGAGTGATAAGTCTTCTTAGAATCATGTAATTTGTGTTAGTTGTTTGTTTAGTGACTAAACAAATGATGGGAAGAAAGGTTTATAGTTGTTGTGTATAGGTTGATTTTCACAGAGATGCACTGCTGCATCTTTTTACCGCATTTGAAATTTAATAGTTCGATTTTTTCGCACGAAAACAGAACGGTAATATTATATAAAGATTCAAATAATTTAGTATGTTGTACGAAATTATTTCATATATATAAATACCTCGAGCAATCATTTTTACAAGAAAAATCCCACACACTCAGTTAAGAGTGTATGGGATTTAATTTCTATTGAGTATACTTTTTTAAAAAGAGGTTCTAAACCTTCTTTTATTTTTGTTTCGACAACTCTCTTCCCGCATAACTATCTAAATACCAAATCAAATTGCCCGATTCGGGTTGTACTTTGGCTGCTGGATATTTCTCTTGTGCATTTTCGTTATCTTCAATTATAGCCTTCACTATTTTATCTTTGGGAGCCCCTGTCACCAAGAAAACAACATTTTTGGCAGCGTTAATAGTTTGACCCGATAGGCTGATGCGCATTTGTCTTGTTTTGGGGTGTGTGGCCACTACACACATATTATGACTATCCCACAGGTTCATTTCGTGTGGAAATATAGATGCAGTGTGCCCGTCCTCGCCCATTCCCAACATGATAACATCAAATTGAGGAATACCATTTATGGTTTCCAACTCAGTTTGCATCACATCTTGGTAGGTTCTTGCTTCTTTGTAAGGATCATTCTCACCTCTTATTCTGAAGATATTCTCACGTGGAATAGGCACATGGTCAAACAAATTGTCTTTCGCCGCTTTGTAGTTACTGTCATCATCTGTAGGCCATACACAACGCTCGTCGCTCCAAAAGAATTTAATCTTAGTCCAATCAATATCTTCTGCATGATGGGTAGCCCAATACTTAAACAGCGATTTTGGAGTATTGCCTCCAGAAAGTGCTATTGAAAGTGTTTCTTTTTTTGCTAAAAGTTCTTTTAGCCACAAGGTAAAATCCTCGTTCAAATCATTTAAGTTGTCAAATATTTTTGTTTTCATATCAATAAAATATAAATTATAATTCGCAATAAATACCATCGTCTGACAAGTTCTTGCAAGGGTAGCGCCATTGCTGGTTCTCGCCTTCAATAAGACTGTCTGTCTTTTCTGGACCCCACGTTCCTGAAGGATATCCATAGAGTGGGGCATTGTCATTATTTTCCCAGTAACTGAGAATGGGTTGAACAAATTTCCATGTTTCTTCTGATGCAGGTCCATCCATAAATAGAGTGCTATCGCCTATCATACAATCGAGTATCAAGCGTTCGTATGCTTCAGGTATATAATGGTCGTCGAGGTCGGTGTAATGAAAATCCATGTTTACCGTTTTCACATCATAGCCACTGCCCGGCATTTTCATACCTGTTTTAAGCAATATCCCCTCATCGGGCTGTATTCTGAGAATGAGTTGATTGTCGTTGTCATTGCCGCAAAACAATTGTTGAGGCGATGGTTTAAAATGAATAACAATTTCTGTCACCCTCGTGGGCAATCTTTTACCCGTGCGTATATAAAATGGAACACCTGCCCATCTCCAATTGTCGATAAAGAACTTCATAGCAAAGAATGTTTCTGTACGCGATTTTTTGTCAACATTCTTTTCTTGTCTATATCCCGCCACAGCTTCGCCTCTTATTTTTGAAGCTGAGTATTGCCCTCTGATAACATTTTGTTTCAAATCGCTTTCCGAAAGTGGATGTAAGGCCTGAAATACTTTCATCTTTTCGTACTTAATGGCTTCTGCATTAATTTTAGTAGGAGGCTCCATGGCTATCAGTGCTACCAATTGCATGAGATGATTTTGCACCATGTCGCGCAAGGCTCCTGCTTCTTCATAATATCCACCGCGCCCTTCCACACCTATACTCTCTGCAGCCGAAACTTCTACGTGTTGTATGTAGTTTCTGTTCCAAAGAGGTTCGTAAATTCCATTTGCAAATCGGGTTACCATCAAATTTTGCACTGTTTCTTTGCCCAGGTAGTGATCTATTCGATAAATTTGGTCGTCGTCGAAAAAGTCGAGCAACTCTTTGTTTAAATCTAAAGCCGATTGGAGATCATGCCCAAAGGGTTTCTCTATAATGATACGGCGAAAGCCTTTACGTTGTAAATTTAAACCCTGCCCGTAAAGGAATTTCGAAATTTTGGAATAAAGTTGTGGAGGTGTCGACAGATAGAATATATAGTTCTTATCGGTTCCATGCTCCGCATCAATTTCTGAAAGTCTCTTTTTAAGCGCACCATATTCATTGCCATCACCCGTGTCCATACTCAGGTAGGATAGTTTGGATAGAAACACATCTATTACATCATCTTTAGAATCTTTGTAGTGAGCAAACTCTTTGATGCCCTTTTTCATTTTCTCTCTAAAGGCTTTGTCACTTATTTCGCTTCTGCTTACTCCTAATACAGCAAAGTTCTTGGGAAGCAATTTGTTTTCGAATAGATCGAAAATAGCAGGTATGAGCTTTCTGTAGGCTAAATCGCCAGAAGCCCCAAAGATAACCATAATTTGGTTCTCTATATTTTTCGGATTGTTCATTTATAAATTATGTGTAGTTTTGAAATTCATACAATATAGTAAAACACCGCATATAACGAAAAGTTGTATGAATAGCGTAAAGATACAAATTTTATTATAAACTGAGGGTATTGACTTGATTTGAATGAAAATAAAAACAAATGTTTTTGTCTACATAAATAAATATCAGTATCTTTGCGCCTCAATTTTATTATATAATTAATTACAAACAACTTTAGTATGAATAATTACGAAGCCGTTTTCATTTTGACTCCCGTTTTGTCTGAAGCACAGATGAAGGAAGCGGTAGAAAAATTCAAAACCCTCCTAACGGACAAAGGGGCCGAAATTATAAACGAAGAAAGCTGGGGAATACGTAAGCTTGCGTATCCTATCGACAAGAAGTCAACAGGTTTTTACATGATGTTAGAATTTAAAGTAGATCCAACAGCGATTGCAAACTTGGAAGTACAATTTCGTCGCGACGAGCGCGTGCTCCGTTTCTTGACTACAAGACACGATAAATTCTCACAAGAATACGCAGAAAAAAGAAGAAGAAATCGTTCTTCTAAAAAAGACGCTCCAGTAGCTTCTGAAACTGCAAAACCTGAAGTAAAATAATTTAAAAAGGAGGAAATAAAACAATGGCAAAACAATCAGAAATAAGATACTTAACGCCTGTTTCAGTTGATGTTAAGAAGAAAAAATACTGTCGTTTCCAAAAGAATGGCATCAAGTACATTGACTACAAAGATCCAGAGTTTTTGAAAAAATTCTTGAACGAACAAGGTAAAATACTACCTCGTCGTATTACAGGTACATCACTCAAATTTCAACGTCGTATTGCGCAAGCGGTAAAAAGAGCTCGTCATTTAGCTTTGCTTCCATACGTAACCGATTTAATGAAATAAAAAAGTAAAAAACAATGGAAATAATTTTAAAAGAAGATATCGTAACATTGGGTTACAAAGACGATGTTGTTGATGTGAAGAGTGGATATGCAAGAAATTTTCTTATTCCACAAGGAAAAGCTATCATAGCATCAGAGTCGGCCAAGAAAGTTATTGCTGAAAACAATAGACAACGTGCTCATAAATTAGAGCAGGTGAAGAAAGAAGCAGAAGCATTTGCAGAAAAAATGGAAGGAACTACACTTTCTATTGGTGCAAAAACAAGTACAACAGGTACTATCTTTGGTTCTGTAACTAACATTCAGATTGCTGACGCATTGGCTAAAAAAGGTTTTGAAGTTGACCGCAAATACATTTTGATTAAAGATCAAGTGAAAGAAGTGGGCACTTATACTGCAACAGTAAAACTTCACAAAGAAGTAACTGTTGAGATAACTTTTGAAGTAGTAGCTGAGTAAGCATAGAAACATAGTTTCAAGCTAATACAAGTATATAAAACCGATTGTCAATAGAGATATTGATAATCGGTTTTTTTGTTATTAGGTAATTGAGATAAAACTGCTGAAATATAAACTTCTTTATTAGCTTATCCCTTAATTTATCTATGAGGCTCATTTATTTTAAATATTGATAAATAGGATTCAAAAAATCATATATATTCCTTTTTGCATCAAGTTATCAACAAAAAAGTCAATCTTCTAATTAATTAACACAGAAATATCCATTTTATTCCTTATTTTGCTGTTCTAAAGAATAAGATATTAGTATGGGTAAAATAATAGCATTAGCTAATCAAAAAGGAGGCGTTGGGAAAACGACTACAACCATTAACTTAGCGGCATCGTTGGCTGCTTTAGAAAAATCAGTTTTAGTTGTCGACGCAGATCCGCAAGCAAACGCTTCGTCAGGTTTGGGCATTGATGTTAGGAAAAGCCACAACACACTATATGAAGGATTGATTGGTGAAAAATCTATATCAGAAATTATTGTCAAAACAGAGTTTGAAAGAATAGATATAGTTCCTTCGCACATCAATTTGGTAGGAGCCGAGTTGGAGATGGTTCAACTTCAGAATAGAGACCAGAAGATGCATGACCTTTTGAAAGATATCAAAAGCAAATACGATTTTATATTAATAGACTGTTCGCCATCGTTAGGCATTATTACGGTGAATGCATTAGCAGCTGCCGACTCAGTGATTATTCCGGTGCAATGCGAATATTTTGCGCTTGAAGGACTCAGCAAGCTATTAAATACAATAAAAATAATTAAGTCAAAGATAAACCCAAGGTTAGAGATTGAGGGGTTTGCCCTCACCATGTATGACGCAAGACTACGTCTTCACAATCAAATTTATGAAGAGGTGAGACAGCACTTTCAAGAGCTTGTGTTCACCTCCGTTATTCATAGAAATGTAACGTTGAGCGAGTCGCAAAGTCATGCCAAACCTGCTCTTATGTACGATGCTGGATCGCGTGGAGCAGTAAATCACATGCAATTGGCAAAGGAGATAATAGATAAAAATGAATAACTTTGTAGTTTATATTTAGGAACAACAATAAAATGGCCAAGAAAAAAGCTTTAGGAAGAGGATTAAATGCACTCATTACGATGGATGATAATGAAACCAAAGGTTCGTCGTTCATTAGTGAAGTAGATATAGATAAAATAAAACCAAATCCTGATCAACCGCGTGTAGATTTTGATGATGAGGCCATGGAAGAGTTGGCTACATCTATTCAGAAAATAGGCCTGATTCAACCAGTTACACTGCGCGAGTTGGAAGATGGTAGCTATCAGATTATAGCAGGAGAAAGACGCTACAGAGCGTCGGTTATGTTGCAATTAAAATCTATACCAGCTTATGTGAAGACTGTAGAAGATGACGATGTGATGGAGATGGCTTTGGTTGAGAATATTCAGCGTGAAGACCTGAATGCTATTGAAATTGCATTAACCTATCAGAAGCTTATCGACTCGCAATCTCTTACACAAGCAGAGCTGAGCGAAAGAGTGGGCAAGAATCGTGCTACAATAACCAATTACATACGCTTGTTGAAACTTCCTGCAGAAGTGCAAATGGGTGTAAAAGACAAAAAAATAGACATGGGACATGCTCGTGCTTTAGTTACTATGCCCGACCCTCTGCTGCAACTCAATTTATACAATAGAATTATAAAGGAAGGGCTATCGGTAAGAAATGTAGAGGCAATAGTTAAAAATGAAATAGCAGCACTGACTAATAAAAAGAAACCAAAAAAGCCTGTTCAGAGAACATCTGACGAGTTTGATGCATTAAAGAATCACCTATCTCGTTTTTTCAATACACCTGTAGATTTTAAGTACTCAAAAACAGGTAAAGGGAAAATTACAATTCCATTTAGTTCTAATGAAGATCTGGAGAGAATTATCGGGATATTCGACGTAATAAAGAAATAAACTATCACACTTATGAGGCTTCTCAAAGTTAAGATTATATGTTGTTTTATTTTGAGTGTAACTTTTGGTTACGCTCAAGGTATTATGCTGCTCTCAAACGACACATTGCCTTTAAGTATTACAGACAGTCTTATACATACAGCCGACACAGTAATATCTGTTCTTCCTCCATTGGAGATGGTTGAATAAGATTCTATAGTAGCTGCTACTCCGCAGTCTTCATCTGTAATAATTATAAAAGACACTTTAGGAATACCTATGACTTTAAACTCAAAGGTGTTTAAACCCGATCCCAAAAAAGCCGTTATTTATGCGGCCATTTTTCCAGGATTAGGACAGGTGTACAACCGCAAGTATTGGAAACTTCCAATAGTTTATGGCGGATTTCTGGGCTTTTCATATGCCATATCGTGGAATGGAAGGTACTACACTGACTATTCCAATGGGTATAAAGATATAATGGATGATGATCCCGCTACTGATAGTTGGAAAAACTTCTTGCCATATGGGATAGATCCCGAAAATGTGGACAAAGCTTGGTTGACAACTGTGATGAAACGACGCAAAGACTTTTATCGCCGTTATCGCGATTTAAGTATTATTGGAACAGTCGCAATGTATGCTCTATCCATTGTGGATGCTTATGTAGATGCTCAACTTTTTGACTTCAATATTAGCTCAGACTTATCTATGAGGGTGGAACCCACCATTATCAGAAAAACTGATTACTTGGCCAACAGTGTTGGTTTTCAGTGTAGCATCAGTTTTTAGAAACAAAAACTATCACAATTATTATACCATTATGAGGAAAAATACTTTTTTAGTATTCATATTCTTTTTAACGAGTACAACAATTTTGATTTCTCAAAATCAAACCAACAAACAGATTACTTTTGCAAAGAAACAAACAGTCAAAAATAGTTCCACCGTTTTGGATGACACCACAATTGTGTTGCCCGAAAACATGAATGAAAGTATCAATAATTTACTTTCCAATTGGCAAGTAGATTTCTCCGATGCAGATAATCAGTGTAAACAAGGGGCCGATGTAGTTTTTAGCGACTCGGTATATATGTATCGCTTGTACAACTTACCCACAGAAATGGAACTCTCATTTAATCCTGTTGTGCGTTCATACATCGAGATGTATGCCAAACGGCGCCGCGACTTGGTGAGCTATATGTTGTCAATAGGCGATTATTATTACCCCATGTTTGAGGAGGCTTTAGATAGATATGGATTGCCTTTAGAGCTCAAATACCTTCCCGTTATTGAATCGGCATTAAATCCTGTAGCAGTGTCGCGAATGGGAGCAACCGGATTGTGGCAGTTTATGTTGCGAACAGGCCAGCAATATCATTTAGAAGTAAACAGTTTGGTTGACGAGCGTCGCGACCCCTACAAATCTACTGAAGCAGCAGCAAGTTATCTGAGCGATTTGTATAAGATATATGGCGATTGGAATTTGGTTATTGCTGCTTACAATTGTGGACCAGGCAATGTGAACAAAGCAATTGCCCGAAGTGGTGGTGTAAAAGACTATTGGGCTATTTATTACAATTTGCCCAAAGAGACGCGAGGGTATGTTCCTGCTTTTATTGCAGCTAACTATATTATGAACTATAACGATGATCACTACATTTGCCCAAAAGAATCTTCGGGCGAATTTATGTCATTAGATACAATTCATGTGACAAACGAAATTCACTTTAATCAAATATCTGAAGTTCTTGAAATCCCTATTGAAGAAATTAGAAGATACAATCCTCAATTTAAACGAGACATTATTCCAGGTAATCATAAACCCTACATATTGGTGTTGCCTGCAAATCATATGTACGCTTATATCAGTAAAAGCGATGAGATAAAGAACCACAATAAAGATCTATATCTCACCAATCGAATGCAAACCCTCACCAATATGAAAGATGGAACGGTAACCAATGGCAATGTTGTAAACACTTACTATAGAATCAAGAAAGGCGATACGCTTGGTGGCATTGCAAGAAAAAACCGCACTACTGTGCGCCGCTTGCAAAGTATGAATGGAATTCGATCTACTAAACTTTCTATTGGGCAACGCCTCATTGTGAGACAAACCGTGAAGCCTGTTGAAGTGAAAGAGGAGTTAGTATCGAGTGGCGACCTCAAAAACACATATTACAGGGTGAAGAAGGGCGATACGCTTGGAGCCCTTGCAGGGAGACACAATACTACTGTAGCACAGCTCAAAAGCATGAATGGCATGCGATCTACCAACTTATCTATTGGTAAAAGTATAATAGTAAAACAAGAGAGAATAGCTCCTCAACCCGATGAAAAAGTTAAGACTGCTAACGCTGCTAAGAAATATCCAAAAGTTGAATCAACATCAATATCCAGTATTGAAAGTATAATCAACGATTATGTTGAAAGGTATAATGATGAAGTAATAAGCAATCTATTCGAAATTACTATTCTGTAGGGCTGTTTTTCTCAAAAAACGAAAAATGAACACTTCCATACTTACGTTCTTCTGTAAAGAAAGGATGTTCGGTGAAAGTGTTTTTTTTGGAATGCTCTAAAATAAACACACCATCATCATTCAGTAGTTCGTGTTCGAATATCTTGGAAGGGATTGATTCAAGGTCTTTTAAATCGTATGGGGGATCTGCAAAAATAAGATCGAATGTTTGGTTGCACGATTTTATAAACGAAAAAGCATTCGCTTTTATTGTCAAAAGCTCTTTTGCATCTAACTGCTCTTTCAGTTTCTGAATAAAGGCATGATTTCTGGCGTCAGACTCAACGCTGATGACGTGTGGACAACCTCTGGACACAAACTCTATAGCAATGCTTCCTGTGCCTGAAAATAGATCTAACGCACTCGTATTTTCCCAATCAATTATATTGTTTAAGATATTAAACAAGCTTTCGCGCGCCATATCAGTAGTGGGCCTTGCTTTGAAATTAGAAGGTAACTGAATCCTTCTCGATTTATATTTTCCGCTTATAATTCGCATAGTTGATGTAATATTTCTGTAGGAACCTCTTCTTTATTTATTTTTGTAGGGTTGGGTAGTTCCAAAGAGAGGTTAACTGTTTTTGAAACTATTTTCTTCATTGTCTCAATACTCTCGCTGTGATTGTCCGTTTTTCCGGATAAATACAACGGGTCTGTTTGTGTATTTAGCTGAAGAGCTTCCCATGTTTTCTGTATGTAATAGCTTTCTTCTAACGGATTGTTGGCGTAAAATGTTTTTGCAAGCAAAAGATTCTCACCAGAAAAGGCCACTATATCTATCATTCTGTCATCGTTGAAATTTATAAAAAGCGCATTGTCTTTTGAGTTATGTCTGCTGTAAAAGAGAGATATAAGCACAGAAAGATGGCTAGCAAATCTTGGATTGAGAAGAGCTCTGCTCAAAAAATTGTGAACTTGCATATTCATGCCCCAAACTACTCTACACCCCAATTGCTCTATCTCATTGTTTAGAACTTGCTCTTTTGGGTATAGAAAATTGAATGAGATCAAATCATGTTCAGATTTCTTCTGGTGGTATTCATTGGGAACAATTGTAGCTTGCTCCTCCACACAAATCACATTTATCTGTTGATAGTTGTATGAGAAGAAAGAATAATCGAAGATTAGTTTCTCTAAATTTTTTAAATAGTCGCTATTGGGACTAAATGAAACACTGTTTTGATAAAACACTGTTTTGTCGGAAGGGCAGTGAATAGAAAAATAAAATCCACTCGGCATCAACCGAATGGATAGTATATATTTTTTAGATTCTGCGAAGTCGATATTTTCTGGTAAAAACATAAATCTCTCTGAGAGTGTTTACAAGTTTTTGATGAATCTAATAAGATTAAGATAGTGCATTATACTGTTTCAAAAGAAAATGGAACAATGCACTACCTTTTATTGTGTAGAGGTTGTTTTCTATCTCTGGAATTTACTCCCAGTTACCAGCGTTGTTATTAGCTGTTGTGATAGAGCCAACTTTCATACCTACATATTTATCGCCAGGTAGATTCCTTACGTTTTCAATTAGTAGATTCAGTTCGTTTTTGTTCAAATCATTCAAATAAGCAGTGAATGGTGCTTTTGCTTCAAAAACATTAATGGTGAAACCTGATGAAGTTGAAAGCGTATCAGTAGCCATTTCAAATTTTGCACCCTCTCCATAAGGAACAAAGATTAATGAATCTGGATAGAAATTTCTACGATTGGCAAAACGATTTTCCGCTACAGGAACAAAAATTGAGTCACGTTGTAGTTGTGGTCTGTTGTTTTGTTCGTCCCACAAACCTGCTTTCTTTATGGCAGCTTCGTTTCCTCCTCTTATAATCGCCATAGCTTTTGCTTCTGTCAAGCCATCTTCCATTTGAGCCTCTGTTAGGTCACCACGTTTTTGCAACAAGGCTACTTGTCCATTTTTAACGAAGTTGATTAAAGAGTCAAAACTTGCTGTATATTCCCCCTTGACTTCTCGATAAGCCACTTGTGCTGTTCGAATGTCGATAAGTCTTTGTTTCACAGCTTCATTGCGAATCTGACTTTGCTTATTAAAATCAATAGGTCCTTGAATGCTCTTTAAGCATAAGAAAACTAATAGACCAATTGCAGCAACTAAAATTACTTTTACTAATACTTTCATGGACTTTTTTCCTTTTTATTATTTTGTATTAAACGGATTTGCTATTATTAGATTACAAATTTAGAAA
>JARICS010000019.1 GCA_029264035.1 Dysgonamonadaceae bacterium
AGTATACAGAAGAGTCCATCAGGAAACTCGTTACTAAATTGATTGACTCACAAATGGAGGAAAAGTTATTTCATAAAGCACCTATCACTTTCCAAGAAGTGGATAGAATAAAAGAACTTTTCATCGATAAATTACAAACAATCTATCATTCACGTATTGCATATCCCGAATTGAAAACGGAGAAGAAGCCATTGAAAACCCATGAACCTTTAAATGAGATTTAATACAGGGGAAAGGTAATAAAGAACATATAAAGCAATCTAACGAAGAGCGTTAAGAATAGAGGCCATCTTTTTAAGATAGCCTCTATTTTAATATAGAAGAACTAAAGTAAAACCTCTTGTAATTTGAAAAAATAATTCAATAATTTAGTAGCATAACCCTCCTAATTGATAATGTTAAAATTTAAAACATTTCTACCACGGGGAAAATGTTTTAATTTGTTGAAACTCACATCTACGACGGTAGAAATGGTGTAAATGTCATTATTTCTGTTTTGTTGTTCGTTTCTTGGGCTTTTATGTCTTGAAAATCTAATTCACACAATAAAATCCGCTATTCATTTTTTGATTTTTCAATTCTTGTCAGAATTTTCTCATAATGAGTCATATATTCGTAACATTATGGTTAAAAATTATCATTATATTTGTTTGGAACATTTCTGTCAATGTAGATTCTATTTTCAACACATAAATTTCCAAACTACCATGGCAGATTGAATTTTCAACACATGATTGTCCAATCTACCGTGGCAGATTTAATTTCCAACTTATTTATAACTTCTTTTCATTCGAATTGAAAGAATTAATCGCTTATTATTTACAAATTGACAGAGGTGAGAAATATGGATGTTGTAATAGCAAAAAAACAAACAGATAAAGTTCGTTATTCCATACAAATTTTCAAAAGTGTAGAGATGAAACAAAGGGTGCTATAGATAAAAATTTATCTACAGCACCCTTTTATATTTGTTCTTAATTCTTAAACGATTTGTTTATTCCCACTCTATAGTAGCTGGTGGTTTAGAAGAGATGTCATACACTACTCGGTTCACACCTTTTACTTTATTGATAATCTCGTTGCTTACTTTTGCAAGAAACTCATAAGGCAGTTTCGACCAATCGGCAGTCATAGCATCTAATGAAGTAACAGCACGTAGGGCAATTGTATTTTCGTAAGTACGCTCATCGCCCATCACACCAACAGATTGCACGGGGAGCAATATTGCGCCTGCTTGCCATACTTCGTTATAAAGACCCGCACTACGGAGGTTGGAAATGAATATATCATCGGCCTCTTGAGCAATACGAACTTTCTCAGGGCTAATAGCTCCAAGTATTCTAATTCCTAATCCAGGCCCAGGAAAAGGATGACGGTGAATAAGGTAAGGTTTCATTCCCATTTCGAGACCTATAGCTCTTACTTCGTCTTTGAAAAGGAGTTTTAATGGTTCGCAAAGTTTCAGGTTCATTTTATCAGGAAGTCCACCCACATTGTGATGACTCTTGATAACTGTGCCTGTAATAGAAAGAGATTCAATAATATCTGGATAGATAGTGCCTTGTGCCAGCCACTTAATGTCTTTTAGCTTGTGGGCCTCAACATCGAAAACATCAATGAAACCTTTGCCAATGATTTTCCTTTTTTCTTCAGGATCAACCACTCCTGCCAATTCTTTATAGAACCGATCTTTTGCATTTACTCCAATTACATTCAATCCTAAATGCTCATAATCTGTAAGAACATTTTCGAATTCGTTTTTGCGAAGCAAACCATGATCAACAAACACACAAGTTAGATTTTTTCCGATTGCTTGATGCAACAATACAGCAGTAACAGATGAATCAACGCCTCCAGATAAGGCTAAGATTACTTTATCATCTCCCAACTCTTCTTTTAAATTCCGAACTGTTGATTCAACAAATGATGCAGGTGTCCAATTTCTTTTGCACTCGCAAATATTCAGAAAGTTAGAAAGCAATTTAACACCCTCATCTGTGTGAACAACTTCTGGGTGAAACTGAACACCCCATGTAAGTTCGTCTTTAATGCGATAAGCAGCCACTTCTACATCTTCTGTAGAGGCTATCAATTCGAAGTGAGAGGGCAAATTACTAATGGTGTCTCCATGAGACATCCAAACAGTAGAGACGTTGGAAATACCTTGAAACAAATCATCTTTTGCAGATAGGGTCAGTTGGGCACGACCATACTCACGCGAATCAGCCTGACTTACATCGGCCCCTTCTTGCTGAGCAATGAATTGAGCTCCATAACAAATGCCGAGCACGGGAAACTTATTTCTGATTTGCGATAAATCAGTTTTGAAAGCATCGTTATTGTTCACTGAAAATGGACTCCCCGATAAAATAACACCCTTCACAGTTTCGTCTCCATGAGGAAATTTATTGTAAGGCACTATTTCGCAATAGGTGCTGAGTTCACGTATTCTACGTCCAATTAATTGAGTAGTTTGAGAACCGAAGTCAAGAATAATTATTTTTTCGTCCATAGTTTTGCAGTTATTTTAGGGTGCAAATATAAGGAAAAAAGACGTGACAATTTAGTGGAGAGATAAAAATAACCCACCGACTATCTTCAGCAAACAAGCGAGAGGCAAATTGTACGGTATAATAAAATAAATTTGAGGTAATTGCACACTAATCATAGAGCGGATAGTGACAGTATTAATTTGTTTCAATATACACTCTCCCATCATTTTAACCTCTTTATCTTCTAATTTGGAACTAAATGAGCCATCCCAATAGCATTCAAGTTTGATGAGCACTCACTTAGCGCATCATTATAGCATATTTACGAGAATTGTAACGTTATTTAAAAACTATATTATTATCTTTGGTGATTAGAACTATGCAAATTACAATGAAATTTTATACACTTATACTTTTAGCAACAATGCTTTTTCCTACTTTGCTCATGAGCCAAGTATCGGAAGATGCGCAAAAACTATTCGATGCAGGCAAATATAGCCAAGCAAAACAACTTTTAGAAAAAGAGTTAGAAGAGAATCCGTCCAACGTTTCCATTAATTATCTACTTGGTAGGACTGCCCTATATACTGGAGATATTGAAACTGCCAAACAAACATTGACCTTGGCAAAAAACAAACGAGTGAACGATGCTACTCTTTATTTGGGAAGACTGTATGCCATGCAATACGATTTTGTGAATGCTGAGAAAGAGTTTAAACTCTATGAAAGAGCCATGCGTAGAAACAAAGAAGCCTTGGCCGAATTGGAGAAAGAACGCGAATATGCCGACCTTCTGCAAAGACTATTGAGCCGAACCGAAGACATACAGATAATTGACAGTGTGGTTGTTTCAAAGAACGATTTTTTGAGTGCTTACAATCTTAGTGCCAACGGAGGTTCTTTGCAATGGACACATGATTTTTTTAATGAAGAAAGGAACGAAGAGAGCGCAGTAGTGTTTATGAACGAGCGCAAAACCAAAGTTTACTTTTCGCGTCCTGCCACAGAACAGGGTAATACGCTCTACACAATGGAGAAAATGCTTGACAACTTTGGTGGCGAAAAGATGCTACCCTCTCCCATCAACACGCGACAAGATCAGGCCTACCCATTTATTATGTCTGATGGACTCACTATTTACTTTTCCAGTAAAGGCCACGAGTCAATTGGTGGATACGATATATTTGCATCGCGCTACAACCTCTATTCAAACACCTATCTCACACCCAATCAAATGAATATGCCTTTCAACTCTCCTTTCAATGATTACATGATGGTGATAGACGAACAAAAAGGTGTGGGATGGTTTGCAAGCGATAGGTATCAACCTGAAGATAAAGTGTGCGTATATACATTCATTCCCAATCAGGAAGTAAGATTAGTAAATACCGAAGATGCGGATTCTCTTGCCAATCGCGCTAAAATAAGTAACATAAAAGATAGTTGGAGAGAGGGTGTAGACTACGCTAATCTATTGGAAAAAGCCTCCACCATAAAAACTATAAGCGATAATAAACAGCAAGATTTTGAATTTGTTATCAACGATGACTACACTTACTATCACTTAACAGATTTCAAAAGCTTTACAGCAAGAGAGCTTTTCACAAATGCCATCGAAGCTGAAAGAAAGCTTGAAGTAGCAAAGAAACAATTGGAGATAAAGCGTGCACAATATGCTGCAGCTACCGAAAATGATAGATTATCGCTAACATCAGAAATACTTCAAATGGAAAGAACAATTAGCGAACTATTCGATCAATGGAGAGTGACAAAAGTGATGGCTCGAAATGAAGAGATAAGACACATTAACGTACTCAAATAATAAAACATGACATTCGATATAATAATTGTAACGCTTGTAATACTTTTAGGAATAATATTTCTGTTAGCAGAAATATTCCTATTGCCAGGAATAACTATTTCGGGTATAGCTGGTTTTATTTTTTTGATTGGTGGCATAGCATATGCCTACATGTATATGGGGACTATGGCGGGAAACATGACCCTCATTATCTCAGCATTTTTAATAATGGGTAGTTTTCTCTATTTTATAAAATCAAAATCGTTGCGACGCATTTCGCTCACCACAAATATAGACTCGAAAGTTGACATGTCAGATCTGCAAAAGATAAAAGTAGGCGATGTGGGCATCACACAGTCTCGATTGAATCCGATGGGGAAAGTTTTTATCAATGATCTTACTGTAGAAGCAAAATCTATAGATGGACAAATGATTGATGAAGACACAGAGGTGATAGTAAATAAAATAGACTGGGCTAACATTATTGTTTCGATAAACACGAATGAGACAATTTAAAACAAAATAGCAGTAATACGATATAAATAATCAATAAACACTAAAACAAATATTATGGAATTTACTCTTTTGATGGTTGCGGCAGCTGTGCTGTTTGTAGTAATCATTTTTTTCTACTACGTTCCGTTTTTTTTATGGATAAACGCTCTATCGGCAGGAGTACACATCTCCTTGGTACAGTTGTTTCTTATGAGATTACGAAGAGTTCCGCCACGCACCATTGTGTACGCAATGATTGAAGCGCATAAGGCTGGACTAAAAGATGTGACGCGGGATGACCTTGAGGCTCACTATTTAGCAGGTGGTCATGTCGAAAAGGTTGTGCATGCACTAGTTTCTGCATCAAAGGCCAACATTGACCTATCTTTCCAAATGGGTACTGCCATTGACCTTGCGGGTAGAGATGTCTTGCAAGCTGTGCAAATGTCGGTAAACCCAAAGGTAATTGATACTCCTCCTGTAACAGCTGTAGCCAAAGATGGTATCCAGTTGATAGCAAAAGCACGTGTAACGGTTCGTGCCAATATCAAGCAATTGGTGGGTGGAGCTGGTGAAGAGACTATTTTGGCTCGTGTGGGCGAAGGTATTGTATCTTCCATTGGTTCATCAGCATCGCACAAATCGGTGCTCGAAAACCCAGACTCTATCTCAAAACTTGTTTTGAAGAAAGGGTTAGATGCTGGGACAGCTTTCGAAATTCTTTCGATTGATATTGCAGACATAGACATAGGTAAAAACATTGGTGCTGTATTGCAAATTGACCAAGCACAAGCCGATAAAAACATTGCACAAGCACGTGCCGAAGAACGTCGCGCCATGGCTATTGCTCTTGAGCAAGAGATGAAAGCCAAAGCACAAGAAGCTCGCGCTAAAGTTATTGAAGCAGAAGCAGAAATACCCAAAGCAATGGCCGAAGCATTTAGATCGGGCAATATGGGCATAATGGATTACTACAGAATGAAAAACATTCAATCTGATACAGAAATGCGCGATGCGATAGCTAAACCACAAACAGGTTCTGATAAAATAGGACCTAATAAATAATCTTAAGGAATCTATTATGAGAATAATACCTGAATCAGAATTAATTATCAACTCGGATGGAAGCATATTCCATTTACACATCAAACCAGAACAATTGTCTGACAAGATAATAATGATGGGAGATCCAGGACGAGTAACCATGACTGCGTCATTCTTCGACTCAATAGAGTGCGACATTCAAAGCAGAGAGTTTCACACCGTTACAGGCATGTATAAGGGCAAAAGAATCACCGCTTTGTCTCATGGCATTGGCACGGACAACATAGATATTGTTGTTACCGAGCTTGATGCCTTGGCAAACGTAGATTTTGAAACCCGCGAAGTGAAAAAAGACTTCAAACAACTTACCATGATTCGCGTGGGAACTTCAGGCGGAATGCAACCACATTGTCCTGTAGGTTCTTTTGTAGTGTCAGAAAAATCTATTGGATTTGATGGACTTTTGCATTACTACGAAGGCTCATCAGAAATAAGAGAAGAAGAATTTGAAGAATCTTTTCAGAAACATGTTAATTGGTCTCCCTATCATTGCTCACCCTATGTAGTCAGCGCCGATGAGGAGCTGGTAGATAAAATTGGTTATGACATGATTAAAGGAGTTACTATTTCGGCCATTGGTTTTTATGGACCTCAAGGCAGATATGTGAGATTACCTTTGGCAGATCCTGAATTGAACTCAAAAATAGAATCATTCCGCTTTGGAGACCATTCAATCACTAATTATGAAATGGAGAGTTCTGCACTTGCCGGATTAGGTAAAATGATGGGACACAAAGCCATGACAGCTTGCGCTATCATAGCCAATAGGGTTGCTAAAGAGTCAAACGCCAACTACAAAGTATCTACCGAAGATTTAATCAAAATAGTTTTAGACAGAATCTAATATTCAAATAAACTTTTCAAAACAATGAGAAAAATACTATCATTATTTGCGATACTATTTATTAGTATATCAGCTATCGCACAACAAAACCCACCACAACCCATGGACCCTGCCGTACGTCACGGAGTGCTCGACAATGGGTTGACGTATTATATACGTCACAACAAACTTCCTGAAAACAGAGCCGATTTCTATATCGCTCAAAAAGTAGGTTCAATGTTAGAAGAAGATTCTCAAGCAGGGCTTGCTCACTTTTTAGAACACATGGCCTTTAATGGTACAACCAACTTTCCAAAAAAGGAAATGCTAAACTTCTTGGAAGAGAATGGAGTGAAATTTGGAGAAAACGTAAATGCTTACACATCGTTTGACGAAACAGTTTATTACTTGTCAAATGTGCCTGTAATGCGCGAAGGAATGGTTGACTCTTCACTTTTGATACTACACGATTGGGCAAATGAAATTGCTCTTGA
>JARICS010000041.1 GCA_029264035.1 Dysgonamonadaceae bacterium
GCTACGAACAAGATGGTATAAAGAATGACAAGTCGGGATACTTAGCCACTATATTGACACGTGTTACACCGAGCAGCAATAACTTTGTGGAAGGTGAAAACCCGAAAATAGTAGCACTGAAAGAAAACGACCCTTGGGGAGTAATGATGACCGTAACGGCTATGTTTGTAGTATTTATGGCTTTACTTTTGCTCTTTTTAGCTTTTAAGCTTACTGGAAAAACTGCCAAATGGTTGACAAAACGTAAAGCAATAGAAAGCGGTAAATCTGTGGCTGGAGATGAAGATCATGAACTATCGGGGGAAGTGATGGCAGCTATTTCTGCGGCTATCTATGAAATGAGCCAAGATATGCATGATGTGGAATCAACTATCTTAACCATTGACGAGGTTAAAAGAAACTATTCGCCTTGGAGTTCCAAAATATATAGCTTGAGACAACTACCTAATAAGTAAATACAAACATTACTTTACAATCAGTAGTTTCCCACGTGAACATTTAATATATACATAACACACATAAAAGAAATAATATAATTCCTATGAAAGTATTTAAATATAAAATCAATGGCTCTCCCTACAGAGTAGTTGTGCAAAAATCAGACGAAGAGTCTGTGGAATTAGAGGTAAATGGCACACCCTATATGGTGGAGCTTGAGCCGAAAAAGAAAAAAACTATATCTAGTATTCAAAGACAGGTTCCATCTTCCGATCAAAAAGAAGTTGCCCCTAAACCAACAGTAACACGTACGGCTGTTGCTGCAGGTAGTGCTGTAATAAACGCTCCTCTACCGGGTGTGGTACTTGACATAAAAGTTAAAGCTGGTGATGTAGTCAAAAAAGGTCAAACACTAATTGTATTAGAAGCCATGAAAATGGAAAATAATATTGCTGCACCTTCTGATGGAACTATCTCAAAGATTTCAGTTGAAAAAGGAGCATCGGTGCTTGAGGGAACTGAACTAATAGTAATAGGATAAAAAAAGAGGACACACATGAATACTTTATTATCATTAACTGACAATCTTTCAATGTTTTGGGAAAACACTGGGTTTGCTAATACTACCATTGGCCATTTGGCGATGATAGTAATTGGTATATTCTTTATTTTCCTAGCAGTGAAATACGAATATGAACCTCTTCTACTAATTCCAATCGGATTTGGTATTCTTATTGGGAATGTTCCCTTTAACGAATTGGCCAATCTGGATATTGGTATTTATGAAGAAGGCTCAGTATTGAACATTCTCTATCAAGGTGTAGTAAAAGGCTGGTATCCACCCCTCATATTCTTGGGAATAGGTGCTATGACAGACTTTACAGCGCTTATATCCAATCCTAAACTGATGCTTGTGGGGGCGGCAGCCCAATTTGGTATCTTTGGTGCTTATTTCATTGCATTGCAATTGGGATTTGAGCCAAACGAAGCCGGAGCAATCGGTATTATTGGTGGTGCTGACGGACCTACCGCAATTTTCTTAACATCGAGATTAGCTCCTAACTTTTTGGGTGCTGTTGCTATTTCGGCTTATTCATACATGGCTATGATACCGTTGATACAACCTCCATTTATGAAATTGCTTACTACTAAAAAAGAACGTATAATAAGAATGAAGACTCCTCGTGCTGTATCGCAAACTGAGAAAATTATTTTCCCAATTGTAGGTATGCTTCTAACAACATTTTTGGTTCCTTCTGGTTTGCCTCTTTTAGGTATGCTTTTCTTCGGAAACATATTGAAAGAATCGGGTGTTACCAGACGACTAGCAGAAACTGCTCGCGGACCGCTTATTGATATTGTTACAATTCTACTTGGAGTAACAGTGGGTGCTTCTACACAAGCAACTACATTCTTGAAATTCCAATCTATTAAGATTTTTGTAATTGGAGCTATTTCATTTGTTATTGCTACTTGTGCTGGTCTTTTGTTTGTGAAATTGATGAACCTCTTCTTGAGAGATGGTAACAAAATCAATCCACTAATTGGAAGCGCTGGAGTATCGGCAGTGCCAAACTCAGCAAGAATATCACACGTTGTAGGTTTAGGATACGATCCAAGCAACTATTTGCTAATGCATGCCATGGGGCCAAACGTAGCCGGTGTAATCGGTTCGGCAGTTGCAGCTGGTATCTTACTGGGTTTCTTGGTTTAGAACTTTAAACGTAAAGTAAATACCCTAAATATAAAAATCGTGGTCTTTAAATAGATCACGATTTTTTTGATTTAAATTATGGAGATATATTATTATTTGCGAAGCTTTTTACCCCGCCGATTCATTACTCCTGCCTTATTAATAAAACGCCTGCTTTTCTCTATATCACCTTTGGTGAAAAAACTTATTCCCACAAACAATATCAATGAACCCAATATTCCGATGATAGCTTGCTTAGCTGAAGCAACGTCCCAAGCTGATGGAAGATTGAGACCAAATGCAATCAACAAGTTGTAGGTAGAAAATAGCAATCCAAACATCATAGAAACAAGTGCGGCTTTTGAAGTTCCCCGAGCCCATAAGAATCCTAGCACCAATGGGATGAAGGCTCCACTTGTAAGAAAGTCTGATCCTATCCACGCTATGGTTAAAAATGACCTGATCCGAAGAGCTATAAACAGAGCAACAGCACTAACGAGGAGTGTGGAGAATCGTCCAACGAAAACATTGACTTTAGCACTAGCTTCAGGGTTGATATGTTTTTGAAAAATATCAACAGTCAAAGAAAGCGCTCCAGTATTGATAAGTGAGTCCATTGTAGACATGATGGCCGAACATAATCCTACAAATAAAAGGGCGCTTAGATATGGATTGGAAAGACTGCTAATCATGGTTGGCACAATACCGCTCTTAGGAATTGTTGGATATAATACAGAGCTGAAAACGCCTGTGTAGACAACCATTAAATATAAAGGGATGAATGCCAGAAAACTATATATCATCATTTTCTTTGCATCAACGGCTTTGCGAGCAGCTGAGATTCGCTGCCAGATATTTGCTTGAATCATCCACGATGTTCCAAAAGTGATAATATAAGCCATTTTATCAGATACATTGGTGAAGATAGAAGTGAAACCTACTTTATCATTGGCAATTGCAGTGGCTTTAACAGCCTCAATACCGCCCGATTGAGTATAAGCTAAAATGAAGAGGAAGACGCCAGTGAATAGAAAGAAAACAAACTGCAGCAAGTCTGTAACCACCACACCTTTAAAACCTCCGAAGAGAGAATAAGTAAATACAATGAGTGTGCCTAATATTGCGCCTGACTCATAACTCATATCAAAAAATGCCTCAAAGAACTTACCCACCACAATTATTTGCACAGCTGTATTAAGCACCATGAAAATGATGATAAAAATAGTGAGGAATAACGAAACCTTATCATTGTAACGTTCACTCATCAATTGGGGTTGAGAAACAGTGCCTACATTCCTGATTCCTTTTGCAAAAAGAAACATGAGAGCAGTAGCTAACAATACAGGCGCACCGTAAATCCAGAAAGCACTCAATCCAATAAAGTGAGCATGATCGACAAGGTCTACAGCTGTTCCTCCACCCCACCACGAAGCAATGAATGTTATCGCTAATAACCAGGGAGGCAATGAGCGAGATGCTAAAAAGTAGGCCTCACTGTTCTCACTCTTTCTGTTCCATAATCCCACAGCTATTAAACCTATGGTATATATTAACAAAAAAAGTATAGAGATAGTAGTATTCGACATATTGTGATTTGTTAGTTTCCAATAATGGCAGCAAGTTCAGCTAGCTAAGAACGTTAGTATATATTAGTTGACTAGATAGTGCAATATAAAAGCTGTTTATTTATATAATTGATAATTATTAAAAAGCAGTTCATATTTATCTTTACGGGTATTCTTAACAAAGGGCTACTATTTTTGTTTTGAAGAAACAGAAATCAAAAACTATTTTATCTTTTCTGATGATCTAATATCAGCACCCCACATCAACTTATTGCGCAAAGTTTCAAAGAATGTGTGACCACATCGTTTCACAACGGGTTGGGCATAGTTGGCTTTACATATTTCGAGCATAGTGTTGGCATCAAGGGTTTGAGACTCACCATCTAAGGAGACAAGATAATTGCTACTACGACTTTCGACCTTCAAGCTTATTTTACTGTTACTATCAACCACCAAAGGCCGAGAGTTTAAACTGTGTGGAGCAATTGCTGTGAGGATTATATTGGGTGCAGTGGGCACCATGATGGGTCCACCAATACTTAGAGAATAGGCAGTAGATCCTGTAGGTGTTGCTACAACCAATCCATCGGCTTGATAGGAAGTTAAGTATTCATCATCGATGAATGCGTGTATTGTAAGCATTGACGAGGTGTCTTGCTTTAAGATAGCTACTTCGTTGAGAGAGTAGTTGGCAAAGTCATTATTCAATGTTTTCCCCTCCATTGAAGAGGTAATAGCTGTAGTTTTAAGCAACATACGCATCTCGATGCGGTAGTTTTTATTGAAAATTTCGTCAAGTGTTTCGTCTAAATCCTCGAACTTAATATCGGCTAAAAAACCAAGTCTTCCAGTATTTATGCCCAGAATAGGAATTTTGTGATAAGCTACATCAGTCGCAGTTCTAAGAAAAGTACCATCGCCTCCAATACTAAATGCCAAGTCGACCTTGGGGATGGATGTATCAAAAAGATGAATGAAAGATTCTATCTTCTCTTTCAACCCATCCGACAGTGTATTGAAGAAAACAGTGGGCAGAAAAATATCTATACAGTGATTTTTAATCTTCTGGCAAATAGCATAAAACTGGCTTTCATATTCCTCAGGCTTATCATTATATAAATTACCAAATAATACTATCCTCATCATTTAATTGTTTTATTTACATCATGTGGTTTTTGCAAGAGCTTTGCGATTTACCTCTTCGACAATTTTGGAGAACTAAAAAAAGAGTTTACATATCTAAATAGAGCATCAACTCTTTCAATCTATCTTCGTAGCTTTCGTTCATTTCGCCTTCTCTCATGAAATAGTAAACTACATTGTAGTTAAAACGCTCAAAACTTCTGAGCACTGCTGAGATATCAGTAACATCCATTTTCAGTGAAACAAGCAAGCTTATTCCATCTTCTAGCGGAAATGCTTCCATTCGAACTATTCTAGCATTATTGTCTTCAACTAAACGAGCAATCTCAGCAAGCATATAATCTTTGATTGGTACATCTAAGATAATCAATGAGTGCTCGCTCTCTGCCAACTCCAAATACTGTTCGGGGTTTGTGGCAGAAACAAAACTCTTTACCTGTTTTTTGATGAATTCTTTTGATTGCATAAGTTGTTTTCCTCTTTTCTTGACGATCATTTTTTTACCCTACTACAAAGATGTAAAAAAAATTCATTCTTTAAGAGTAACAAAAGAACTATTTATATTCCTTACTTTTCAAAGTGGATAAAAAATTGCGTATCTTTGCAATTAAAATTTCACAATAGCACTCAGTGCCTTTTCAAAAAAGACTATGACCAAATTAAGCGTTAATATAAACAAGATTGCAACTTTAAGAAATGCTCGCGGAGAGAACCTGCCAGATGTATTGAAAGTTGCTGAAGACTGCCAACGTTTTGGAGCAGACGGCATCACCGTGCACCCCAGACCTGACGAGAGACATATCACTAAGAAAGATGTATTCGACCTTCAGTCAAAAATATCAACTGAGTTCAACATTGAAGGCTATCCTTCTCCAGAGTTTATTGCAATGGTGAAAAGGGTAAAGCCTAACCAAGTAACATTTGTGCCCGATCCGCCCAATGCTATTACTTCTAGCGAAGGATGGGATACAATTACACACGAACTTTTTTTAACTGATATTGTTACAGAAATGCAGGCTGCAGATATTCGCACTTCCATTTTTATGGAGCCTAATGCAGAAAAAATAAAGGCTGCATCAAGAATAGGTACAGACAGAATAGAACTCTTCACAGGACCTTACGCAAAACAATATGCGCAAAACAGAGAGTCAGCAATAGCTCCTTTTGTTGAAGCCGCATTATTGGCGAAAAGCCTAGGCTTGGGAGTAAATGCAGGACATGACCTGAACTTAGAGAATCTGACCTATTTAATCGAGAAAATTCCTTTTATAAAAGAAGTATCTATTGGTCACGCTCTCATCTCTGATGCTCTATACTTAGGCTTAGAAAAAACAATAAAAGCTTATAAGAATTGTTTAATAGCCTTATAGGTAAGACCGAAAACAAAATAGTTTTTTATCTTTACCTTCTTACATTTACGAATTGGACAAGAAAAAAATATAAATGCTACAGTAATCTATGAACATATTACAAATTTCGACAGCAGCTATCGACTCATTGCAGAATGCTAATATGAGTGTTGAGACACAAGCTGCCACCATGAACGCTTTTGAGCTTGCAGCTAAGGGTGGCTGGATAATGATTATTTTATTGATCCTTCTATTTCTTTCGATCTATGTATTGATAGAAAGAACGCTCGTAATTAAAAAAGCGAGACAAGAAGATGCCACCTTTATGAATAGAATAAAAGATTATATTCACGAAGGCAAAGTGGATGCAGCTCTTAGCCTTTGTCGTAAGACTGATACTCCTGCTGCCAGAATGGTAGAGAAAGGAATCAGTAGAATTGGACGTCCCATGAGTGATGTAACTAGTGCTGTTGAAAATGTGGGTAACATAGAGATTGCAATACTTGAGAAAGGATTGCCAATTTTGGCTACCACTGCAGCAGGAGCTCCTATGATTGGTTTCCTTGGAACAGTAACAGGTATGGTGAAAGCATTTATGAGCATGGCCGGAGAGGGTGCCAATGTAGATGTAACTACTCTTTCGACGGGTATCTACGAAGCTCTTGTAACAACTGTTGGAGGACTCGTTGTTGGTATTATTGCTATGTTTGCATACAACTACCTTACCACACTCATCAAAGGAGTAATAAACAAGATGGAGATGCGTATCATGGAATTTATGGATATTTTGAACGAACCAGCAGCTTAACAAACGTATATGGCACTTAAACAAAAACATACAATAGAATCCAACTTTAGTATGGCATCCATGACAGATGTTATATTCTTGTTGTTGATTTTCTTTATGATCACATCTACTATTGTTGTGCCAAGTGCAATAAAAGTATTGTTACCACAAGCACAACAACAAGCGCAAGCCAAACCCTTGACACGTGTAACCATAGATGCTGAGATGAGATACTACATTGCAGATGGTGGCGAAATGGAGAGAGAAGTACCTTTTGAAGCTATAACACCATTTCTGCAAGCTTCGTATAGCGAAGATCCCAATATTTTTGTAGCACTCTATGCCGACGAAAGTGTTCCCTACCGTGAAATCGTCAGAATTTTGGATATTGCGAACAAAAATAAATTCAAAATGGTTTTAATGACGCGTCCTAAATAGGATTTTTGCATTACCACTTCATTATTCTATATCATTCACGCAATTGTACAAAAAAACAATGATTACAAAAGAAAAAATAACAGGCATGATTGGAGCAACCATCTTTATGGTGTTGCTCTTGCTCATTCTTTTGTTTTCTTATTTCGCATTAGCTACTCCTTCTCAAGAGTTGGAGGGAATTCCCGTTATGTTTGGGAATATAGAAAATGCAGGTGGTTATGAAGAACCCCCTATGAATGAAATAACTCCTCCCATTGAAGTGACTCCCACCCCACAATACGTGCCTTCTGAAGAGCCATTGATTGCTCAAACTGAAGACCCATCCATTGCGATTGAGAAGCAAAAGAATAAAGAGAAAGAAGAAGAGGAGCGCAAAAAACGCGCATTGCTAGAAGAGCAGCGTCGTCAACAAGCGGAGGCCGAACGCAAAAAACGTGAAGAAGAAGCACGCAAACGAGCTATTAATCAACAGATGTCGGGCCTTTTTGGGGAAAACGCAAATGCCAATAGAGGTGAAACAGAAGGAAGCGGAACTCAGGGTGTATCTACTGGTAATGCCAGTCAAGGTCAAGCATCGGGTATTGGGGGAATGGGGTCTTACGATTTAGGTGGCCGCAGCGTGGGAAGTGGAGGTCTCACACTTCCAAAGTATACAGTAGATGATTATGGAACGGTAGTTGTAAACATCACAGTTGACCCTAAAGGTAATGTTATAAGTGCTGAGATTGGTCGTGGTACTAATACAGGTAATCCAACATTGCGACAAGATGCTATTAGAGCTGCTCGCAACACTAAGTTTAACTCAATAAGTACAGCCAATAATCAGCAAGGAACCATTACCTATAAGTTTAATCTCAATTAAAAGACAAATGAACATGAAAAAAGTAATCGTATTCTTAGCAGAAGGCTTTGAAGAAATTGAAGCAATTTCGATAATAGATATTTTGCGCAGAGCACAAATTTCGGTAACTACTGTATCGATAGGTAAAGAAAAAATGGTGAAAGGCGCTCACAACATTCCAGTAGAAGCTGATAAGCTATTTGATGATGTAGATTTTTCAAATTATAATATGCTAGTTCTCCCAGGAGGAATGCCAGGAGCAAAGAATCTACAAGATCACGCTGGTGTAAAAGAACAGTTAGAGGTATTTGCAAAAGACAAACTTATTGGCGCTATTTGTGCTGCACCCATGGTGTTGGGCAGTATGGGATTGTTGAAAGGCAAACGTGCAACTTGTTACCCAGGGTTTGAACCAGAGCTTATTGAAGCTACCGTTACCAACGAACCAGTTACAGTAGATGGAAACATAATTACGGGTAAAGGCCCAGCTTTTGCCATCAAGTTTTCTTTACAAATTGTGGAAACATTGGCGGGCAAAGCAACGCACGATGAAGTATCAAATGGTTTATTATTATAAAATGTCAATATGCCTTTATAGGCTATAGTCTCATAAAGAAAATATAGGAAGACTGTTTCATTACAAATGAGACAGTCTTTTTTATTCAGGTGAATGACATCTGAACCAATACTCAACGAAACACTATGTACTGAACATTGACACGCTTTACTCTTTGTCGATTCAAAATTGCAGATAGGAGTATAGATATGTAAATGAGGATAGTAATATCAAAATTATCTCGCAATGAATTGGTTTATAAGAAAAAACAGAGTATCTTTGCAACCGTTTTTCAAATAATATAATGTCTAACTTTATTAATTACAATTTTATCAACACATGAGTGAAGAATTAAAAACCGTTGCTCCCCTTCAAGATTTTGATTGGGACGCATTTGCACAAGGGGAAACCTACAACAAAGAAGAAAAGCTGCAGCTAACTGAAACTTACGATCAAACGTTAAGCAAAATAACCGACAAAGAAGTGGTTATGGGTACAGTTTCAGGCATCAACAAACGTGAAGTACTTGTAAACATTGGTTTCAAGTCTGAAGGTGTAATTTCAATAAGCGAATTTCGTTACAACCCAGAATTAAAATTGGGAGACGAAGTAGAAGTTTATATTGAAAGCCAAGAAGATAGAAATGGGCAATTAATATTATCGCACAAAAAAGCACGCGCATCACGCTCGTGGGATCGCGTTAATGCTGCTCTTGAAAACAATGAAATCATTAAAGGATATATCAAATGCCGCACAAAGGGTGGTATGATTGTAGATGTATTCGGTATTGAAGCGTTCTTACCAGGTTCACAAATTGACGTGAAACCAATACGTGATTACGATATTTTTGTAGACAAAACAATGGAATTCAAAGTGGTTAAGATTAACCCTGAATACAAAAACGTTGTAGTTTCGCACAAAGCGTTAATTGAAGAGGAACTGGAACAACAGAAAAAAGAAATTATTGCTAAGCTCGAAAAAGGTCAAGTACTTGAAGGTACAGTTAAGAACATCACTTCTTATGGTGTGTTTATTGATCTTGGTGGAGTAGACGGTCTTGTTCATATCACTGATCTATCGTGGGGTCGCGTTCAACATCCAGAAGAAGTTGTTCAGCTTGACGACAAGATAAACGTGGTAATTCTCGATTTTGATGAAGACAAAAAACGTATTGCTCTTGGTCTAAAACAATTGATGCCTCATCCATGGGATGCACTTGATGCAGAACTGAAAGTTGGAGACATTGTAAAAGGTAGAGTAGTAGTAATGGCAGATTACGGTGCATTTGTTGAAATCAACCAAGGTGTTGAAGGTCTTATTCACGTATCTGAAATGAGCTGGACTCAACATTTGCGCAGCGCACAAGACTTCTTGAAAGTTGGTGACGAAATAGAAGCAGTTGTTCTTACTCTCGATAGAGAAGAAAGAAAAATGTCGCTTGGTATGAAGCAAATGAAACCAGATCCATGGGAAGATATCGAAACAAAATATCCAGTTGGAAGCACTCATAAAGCTATTGTACGTAACTTCACTAACTTCGGTATCTTTGTTGAGATTGAAGAAGGTGTAGAAGGATTAGTACATATCTCTGACTTGTCTTGGACTAAGAAAATTAAGCACCCAAGTGAAGTAACTGAGTTAGGCGCTACAATTGAAATACAAGTACTAGAAGTGGACAAAGAAAACCGTCGTTTGAGCTTAGGTCACAAACAATTGGAAGAAAATCCATGGGAAGTGTTTGAAACAGTATTCACAGTAGGATCTGTTCATGAAGGAACAGTTGTAGAATTGTTGGACAAAGGTGCAGTTATTTCTCTACCTTACGGTGTGGAAGCATTTGCTACTTCTAAATTCTTAGTGAAAGAAGACGGAGGACAAGCACAACTAGATGAAAAACTAGATTTCAGAATTGTTGAATTCAACAAAGATTCAAAGAGAATTTTAGTTTCTCACAGTCGTACTTTTGTAGAAGATCAAGCTGATGCTCAAAAATCAACTGACAGCAAGAAGAAACCTAGCAGTAGAAGAACTTCTCGCAAGAAAGATGATGTTGCAGCAAGTGCACCTAGCACATCAGTAGAAAAATCTACTTTAGGAGATATCGAAGAGTTGGCTGCATTGAAAGAAAAGCTTGACAACAAAAAGATAAGCGAAGCAAAAGCTGTTTTGGACAAAAAAGAAGCTGAAGCTGAAAAAGCAGATGCTGAAACTACCAAAACTGAAGAAGCTAAGGAAGCTATCGAACAAGACGAACCTTTATTAGCAGACAACGCTGTAGAAGCGAAAAAAGTTACAGCAGCAGCTGAAGAAAAGGCAGAAGAGGCTAAAGAAACAGAAGAAGGTTCAGAAGAAGAAACAAAATCAGAAGAATAATAAGAAACTGATTTTCTCATATATTTATAAAAAAGCTACTCTTTTAATTGAGTAGCTTTTTTTTATTGCTTTGTGTAAGTTTACATGAGCATATGTGAGCTTGTCATCAGTAAAACAAAATAGCCACTGCACCGTTTAAATACAATAAAAATTACCTTTGCATAACTGATGAAACAAAAAATGAACAATTCGAGCAAACCCTATAGAGATTTCACCTCCTTTCTTTCCGAGAGCTTCCCATTTAAGGTACAAAAGATATCAATCAATGCAGGATTCACCTGTCCCAATCGCGATGGTACAAAAGGGAGAGGCGGCTGTACCTATTGCAACAATAAAAGCTTTAGTCCTGATTATAGTCCACACATCAAAACTGTCTCTGAACAGATGGAAGAGGGTATTGAGTTCTTTTCTCACAAGTACACAGATATGAAATACCTGGCCTATTTTCAATCGTACACCAACACGTATGAGAGTGTAGATAAGCTGATAGATTTGTATGAAGAGGCGCTGGCCTATCCAAATGTTGTAGGTTTGGTTATTAGCACACGTCCGGATTGTATGCCAAATGAACTGCTCGAATATTTTGAAATAATTAGTGCAAAGCACTTTGTGCTGATTGAGTATGGAGTGGAATCCACACTAAACAAAACACTTGAGCGAGTAAATAGACAACACACCTTCGAAGAATCGATTGAAAGCATAAGGAATACTGCTAAACGAGGCATTCCAGTGGGAGCACACATGATATTAGGACTGCCGGGTGAGTCACGTAGCGAAATTTTATCGCACGCCACTACCCTGTCGGCATTGCCTCTAACTACAATAAAAGTACACCAACTTCAAATAATAAAAGGTACAGCTATGGCTAAGGAGTACAAGTTGTTACCCGAATCATTCCATATGTTTGAATTGGACGAATACATTGATCTATGTGTTGATTTTTCGGAGCTGCTTAATCCCGATTTTTATATTGATAGGTTTGCATCGCAATCGCCAAAGGATATGCTTATTGCTCCAGATTGGGGGGTGAAGAATTACGAGTTGACTCAGAAAATAATAAAACGATTTAAAGAGAGAGACACCTTTCAAGGTAGATTATACTAATAAAAGAGGTGTAAAACATCGATTTTTCCTTAAGACCACATAAAAAGTCAACTTTCAGGTCAATTTAAATCAAATATTTTGTTTGTATGAATATTTTGTCTAAATTTGCACTCGTTATCAAACAAACAATCACTCGGGGTGTAGCACAGTCCGGTTAGTGTGCCTGCTTTGGGAGCAGGAGGTCCGAGGTTCGAATCCTCGTACCCCGACCATTTAAACATCAGCAATTAAAGCTGATGTTTTTTTATGTCCAATAATTTTCTGTTTCGTGCTCTTATTAAACCAATAATCCTGGATTACATTAAAAAGTATGTGTTTACTTTATTGTGTGAGATATTTAAATTGCCTCTATATGACCATTTTACAGTATCCATCCAAGGCGTTCGAGAGAGGAGTGTATTTGTGTTTACAGACAGCTAAACTTCTGTTATTCATTTTCTATTGTGATGAAGAGCTATTCGTTGCAACTATTATAGAGTTAGAGATGAAGATAGAGAAATAGACTTTTGACTTACGGATATTTCCTCATAGGGACTCCCCATCTATACACGGCAGACGAACATTCTCTTTTATCGAAGTATCTATATTTTTGTTATTATTT
>JARICS010000053.1 GCA_029264035.1 Dysgonamonadaceae bacterium
TGCCTGAAGCGGTGCATCAGGGTCGCCCTCTGGACCGGGAACTCTATTGATGATGGCCGATAGTATCTCCTGCATACCCACACCAGTTTTTCCACTGGCACGTAGTATATCCGATCTATCGCATCCCAATAGATCAATTATTTGATCTTCCACCTCTTCGGGCATAGCGCTGTCGAGGTCTATCTTGTTGATAATAGGAATTATCTCTAAATCATTTTCCAATGCCATATACACATTGGATATTGTTTGTGCCTGAATGCCTTGAGCAGCATCCACTATCAGCAATGCACCTTCGCAGGCTGCAATAGAGCGCGACACCTCATATGAGAAGTCGACGTGTCCGGGAGTATCAATTAAATTGAGGCTATACATCTGGCCCATAAATTCATAGTCCATCTGTATGGCATGACTTTTTATGGTAATACCACGTTCTTTCTCTAAGTCCATGCTATCTAAAACCTGCGACTTCATTGCCTTGCCTTCAACTGTGCCAGTAAATTCTAGCAACCTGTCGGCCAGGGTACTTTTTCCGTGGTCTATGTGAGCAATAATACAAAAATTGCGTATATAATTCATTTAATTGTTTTGTCTTTTTTGTTTAGTGACATAACAGGGTGCAAATCGAATCTTCATCATTGCACTCTGTTATATCATTCTGTTTAATCTTGTCTTTTTATTGACAGTAGATTTTTAAGCCTACCTTAGGTTTATATAAGTACTCACTGGTTAGTAGCTTATTTAAAAATCAGCGTTGTGAGGAGTTCTAGGGAAAGGTATCACATCACGAATATTGGCCATTCCAGTTACAAATAGCATCAAGCGCTCAAATCCTAGACCAAATCCTGCATGAGGAGCAGTTCCAAATTTGCGAGACTCAAGATACCACCAAATTGAATCTGGATTTATACCAAAATCATCAACACGTTTCACTAGTTTGTCGTAATCCGATTCACGTTCCGATCCACCAATAATTTCTCCAATTTTTGGAAAAAGCACATCCATTGCCCTTACAGTCTTGTTGTCTTCGTTCAACTTCATATAGAAAGCTTTGATTTCTGCCGGATAATCATTTAAGATAACAGGACATTTGAAATGCTTCTCTACCAAATAGCGTTCATGCTCAGATGATAGGTCAGCTCCCCAATAAACAGGATATTCAAACTGCTGGCCACTCTCTTCCAAAATCTTCACCCCTTCGGTGTATGACAATCTAACAAAATTGTTGTCAACCACAAAATGCAGTCTTTCCAATAGCGTTTTGTCAATCATACTGTTCAGGAACTCTAGGTCTTCTTTACAATTGTCAAGCGCATACTGCACAAGATACTTTAGAAAATCTTCGGCCAAGTCCATATTGTCGTTATTGTCTGCAAAAGCCACTTCGGGCTCAATCATCCAAAACTCTGCCAAGTGACGTGGAGTATTAGAGTTTTCAGCTCTAAATGTAGGGCCAAAAGTATAGATAGAACCAAGAGCCATTGCACCCATTTCTCCTTCTAGCTGTCCCGATACGGTGAGGTTGGTCTGTCGGCTAAAGAAATCTTTAGAGAAATCAACTTCATCTTCTTTTGTTTTTGGAACATTGTTAAGATTCAATGTTGTTACTTCAAACATAGATCCTGCACCTTCTGCATCAGATCCGGTGATGATGGGTGTGTGGAAATAGAAGAATCCTCTATCGTTGTAGTATTTGTGAATGGCATATGACATGTGATGACGCATTCTGAAAACAGCACTAAAAGTATTTGTGCGTGGACGCAGATGCGCTATTTCGCGCAAAAACTCCATTGAGTGTCCTTTTTTCTGCAGTGGATAGGTTAATGGATCGGCTGTGCCGTATATTTCTATCTCGGTTGCTTGTATTTCTACAGCTTGTCCTTTGCCTTGCGACTCCACCAATATACCATTCACATTGATAGATGCACCTGTGGTGATTGGTTTAAGGAATTCTTCGCCAAATGTTTCAATATCAATCACTATTTGCAAGTTATGAATGATTGATCCATCGTTTAAAGCAACGAAGCTTATGTTTTTGTTACCTCTGCGGGTTCTAACCCATCCTTTTACATTAACTTCTTCTCCGAAGTTTTTAAGCTGTAAAGCTTCCGAAATCTTTGTTCTTTTTATTTGTTTCATACCGTCTAAATCTCCCGATTGAAAGAGAGACTTATTTTTCAAAATATAGTTATTATTCTTTGTTCTTGATTGTGTGTGCTCTGCACTCTGTTAGTCAAAAGCCCCCATGCGTAGCATGTTCACTTCTTTCTCTGTGAGATAACGCCATCTGCCTCTCGAAAGGTTCTTCTTTGTAAGACCAGCAAAGTAAACGCGGTCTAGTTTGAGAACTCTGTAATCGAATTTTTCAAATATACGTCTTACAATTCTATTCTTACCTGAATGAATTTCTATACCAATTTGAGTCAGATCCTCTTCGGTAACATAGCTAATGGCGTCCACGTGTATTTCGCCATCTTCTAGCTCTATACCATCTGCAATTTCTTGCATATGCTCTGCAATTACGGGTTTGTCTGTCCACACTTGGTATATTTTTCTTTTCTCGTATCGAGGGTGAGTAAGTTTCGATGCTAAGTCTCCATCATTGGTTAGCAACAAAACTCCTGTTGTTCCTCTATCCAGACGTCCTACAGGATATATTCTTTCCGAACATGCACTTTTAACCAAATCCATTACAGTTTTTCTGTTTTCAGGATCATCTGTTGTAGTAACAAAGCCTTTTGGCTTGTTCAATAGCACATATATCTTGCTTTCTAGCTCAATGGGTTTGTCGTGAAACAAAACTGTGTCTGCACGGGTAATTTTTGTTCCTAGTTCTTTTATCACAACTCCATTTACTTTCACTGCACCAGCTTGTATATAATCGTCCGCCTCGCGACGTGAACATACTCCAGCGTTTGCAATGTATTTGTTTAAACGGATAGGAGCGTTTGGATCTGCACTCTCTTTATACTTAATTTGTTTGAACGGTGCTTTCTTTACTAAAGGCTTTATTGATTTTCGTGGCGCACTGCTTGGGTTGAAGCTTTTTCTTTCTCTTGGTTGAGAGCCATATTGTTGGTCACGACCACCACGGTCTGATGGAAATCTATTACCTCTATCTCCTCTGTCTGAAGATTGATATCTATCTCCACTTCCACCTCTGCTGGGCGATGCGTATCTATCGCCTCTGTCAGACGACGAAGGGAATCTGTTGCCTCTGTCTGGTGATGAGAATCTGTCACCTCTATCCGACGAAGGATATCTGTCGCCTCTATTATCTGATGTTGGGTATCTGTCGCCTCTGTCTGATGTTGGATATCTATCACCTCTGTCATTTCTGTCTGAAGAAGGATATCTATCTCTACTATCTCTATTTCTGTCTGGAGATGAAAATCTATTTAACGGAGCGGGTCTGCTTGGTCCCGAAAACTTGTTTTTTGGGTCGGCAGTGTATGCTTTATCTCCTACGCGTGGTCTGCGTGGTTTGCGAGACTCATCTCTATCGCTTGAAGGCTGCTCCCTGTTGCGATCCGAACTGTCATTGCTTCTGTCTTCTGAATGTGTTCTTCTTTCTTGATTGTTGTTGTTGTTCGAAGAATCAAAGTTTTCTTTAGAAGCACCGTCGTTGTTGTCGTGCTTTTCTTCGTTGTTGGTCATCATCTTTTTTGTTTCTTAATTTAATGGTTGGTTAGAGAATTAGCCTCACGGCGTTTTTTCTTTTTAATAGTTATAGTTTACCGGAGATTCTTACTCTAAATTCCGGTGTAGTTATGAGGGTTAATTGATTTTAACTCCCTCTTCACTTCATCACTCACTTCTAGTTGATTGATAAATGCGTGAATGCTCTCTTCAGTAATCTGTTCGTTTTTGCGTGTAAGTGCTTTTAAAGCCTCATATGGCTCAGGATATCCCTCTCTTCTTAATATTGTTTGAATTGCCTCTGCTACAACAGCCCAATTGTTTTCTAAATCTGCGTTTATCTTAGTTTTATTTAATAACAATTTATTAAGTCCTTTTGTTGTACTTTTTATTGCAATTAATCCGTGGGCCAAAGGTACACCAATATTTCGAGTCACAGTAGAGTCTGTTAGGTCTCTTTGCAAACGAGATATAGGTAACTTTGCCGATAAATGTTCGAGCAAAGCATTGGCAATACCAAGGTTACCCTCTGCATTTTCAAAATCAATAGGGTTCACTTTGTGTGGCATGGCAGATGAACCAACCTCTCCTTCTTTAATTTTTTGCTTAAAGTAATCCATAGATATATACTGCCAAAGGTCGCGAGTCATATCTATTAGGATGGTGTGAATGCGTTTCAAAGCATCAAATGATGCACTCAATTGATCGTAGTTGGATATCTGTGTAGTGAACTCTTCTCGTATTAAACCAAGCTTTTGGGCCAAAAACATTGCACCAAATTCTTTCCAGTCAATATTTCCATAGGCCACTTTATGAGCATTGAAGTTGCCAGTAGCACCGCCAAACTTTGCAGTGTGTGGAATAGCTTTTAATACTTCTATTTGTGTGAGCAGTCTATATTCAAACACTTTTATCTCTTTGCCCAATCGAGTGGGTGAGGCTGGCTGGCCATGCGTTCTTGCTAGCATAGAGACATCTTTCCAATCATTAGATAGTTTAGAAAGAATGTTGCAAAGTGATTCTAGTTGAGGAATGTAAACTTCTTCCAGAGCATTTTTCCACATCAGTGGAAAGGCTGTGTTATTTATATCCTGCGAGGTGAGTCCGAAATGGATAAACTCTTTGTATTGCTCTAAGTGTAGTTTGTCGAATTTGTGTTTTATAAAATATTCCACCGCTTTCACATCGTGATTAGTAGTGGCTTCTATCTCTTTTATCTCTTTGCCATCTTCGATCGTAAAGTCGAGCGCTACTTTCCTTAAAGATTCAATTTTATCTTTAGGAAAATCTTTTAATTGTGGAATGGGAATTTCGCAAAGCGAAATAAAATACTCAATTTCTACGTGTGTTCTATACTTCATTAAAGCATACTCAGAAAAGTAGGTGCTTAATAATTCTGTATGTTGTTTATATCTACCGTCAATTGGAGATATTGCTAATAGTTCGTTTGTGTTCATTTATAAAAAAGGGTGACGTTTGTTTATTTTCGAAATAACAAGAAAATCGCTTTCATCATTATTTCCTATTATTGACTCTATTCGTGTTATTCTACTTATTATATATTTTTGCACTAAAAAACTTCTGCTATAATTATAATCCTATTTTTGTGGTCTGTTTAAAAACATACTCTTTGACTTCAGAAAACATTAAAAGCATAGTTTTTCATATTTTCTTATTAGAAATTTCAAAAATAGTACATTTTACTGATTCCATTATCAATTAACCAATTAAAGATACAAAAATATGACTTTTAAAGTGAAAGTAAAAATAAATGAAGAAATATGTTCAAATTGTTTTGGAGGTAACAAAAAAGAAACTATCTTTGCATCGCTTTTCAAAAGAACTGCTCTCAAGTGTGAGACAAAAAGGAAGCAAAACAATGTATCGGGCGTTTAGCTCAGCTGGTTCAGAGCATCTGCCTTACAAGCAGAGGGTCGGCGGTTCGAATCCGTCAACGCCCACTTTTCTAAAAAGACTTACAATACAATGTAGGTCTTTTTTTTTGTGATTATACGAACAATC
>JARICS010000059.1 GCA_029264035.1 Dysgonamonadaceae bacterium
GGTGTGTGTGCGTAATAAGATAATAATTATATCTAACGCAGTTTTACTCTCTATTCCTTCATTGATTTCAGACTTAACTATGGGTAGATGTTCAAGAAACTCGGTTAGTTTTAAATTTATCTCTTGAGCTGGTGCTACAACGTCAACATATCCGGTATTAATAGCATTGCGAGGCATACTATCGAATTTTGCTGTATCAGGATCTTGCACCATTACATTTTTAATTAATTGATTTTTATAACTAAAATTCACAGTATAAAGTTCTTAATTTATTTAAATAAAACATTGCATGATTATTCATATTTGTTATATAATTCACACATATTTTTGGGTGTTGCTATTGTATCTATTTTCTTAAGGTTGTTTTAATTATAGAATAGTAGCTGATATACTCAATTGGGATTATATTAAACGAACGTTATTAAATATATGTCCAAAACCTCACAGTTAATCAGTGATTTAGGGTAAAATTTGTGAACATATTTGTGTCTGGAAACGTTAGTTTATAGCGAAAGGGTTATTATCCTTAATGAAATTGACAAGCAAACAATAGATCACGAAAAACCTGCAATCAATACTACGATTTTAATCAAATATACAGTAATAATAAACAGTTATAAACTATGAAACAGATCAGCCAATTATTACAATTTTCTTTATTGTTTTTTATTCTAGCCTCTTGCACCCAAACAACTGAAGAGACACGAATGCCCCAACAGTATACCATTGAACAACTGTATGAAAATATGAATGTTTATAATGCAGGATTCAATGCAGATGAAACCAAGATTCTTGTAGGCAACAATTCAACAGGAATATATAATGTTTATGAGTTAAACATAAGTGATACAGTGTCGAAACCATTAACTACTTCAACCAATGAGTCTTATTTTGCAATAAGTTTCTTGCCTGGGAACAGTAGTTTTCTTTATTCGGCAGACAAAGGTGGCGATGAAAACGCACATATTTATTTAATGAGTGAATCAGATACAATTGCCCAAGATTTAACACCCTGGCCTAATAGTGCAAATAGTTTTGCTGGTTGGAGTGCCGATAAAAAATCTATGTATGTGAGTAGCAATATGCGCGAAGTGCAGTTTTTTGATTTGTGGAAATTAGATACTGCAAGTTGGAAGCCAACGTTGATTTATCAAAACGATTCTGGACTAGACGCTAGTGCAATTAGCAAGAGCGAGAGATATATAGCACTTACAAAAAGCATTACTGCTGACAAAAACGAGCTTTATCTCTATGATACAGAAAACAAAAAGACAATACGTATAAGTAACGATAATGAGGCAACATGGAATCCGATGGGTTTTGAAAAGAACGATACTGTAATGTATTATACAACAAATGATGGTAATGAATTTACATATTTGATTAAATACAATATAAACAGTGGGCAAGCAGAGGTTTTTCACGAAGAGAATTGGGATATAGCGGGTATGTCAATTAGTGAAAATGAAAACTTCCACACCATTTTTGTAAATGAAGATGGAAGGAATAAAGTTCTACTTTTCGATCACAAAACAAATGAACCAATAGACTTCCCCGAAATTATGGATGGAGACGTTTTGGGTGTGAGTATTTCTGAAAGCGAAAAGAATCTTTTGCTTACAGTGGGAAGTAGCACAAGTCCTCGCAATCTATATGTATATAATATGGACAGCAAAGCATTGAAACAATTAACCTCTACTTTAAACAAGGAAATTGACCAAAATGATTTAGTAAAAGCTGAGGTGATTAGGTTTGAATCGTTTGATGGCTTGGATATTCCTGCCATATTTTACAAACCACATCAAGCAACTAAAAACAATAAAGTGCCTGCTTTAATCTATGTTCATGGCGGACCAGGTGGACAGAGCCGAGTTGGGTTCAATAACTCAATTCAATTTTTTGTTAATAATGGATATGCAGTGTTGGCAGTAAATAACCGTGGAAGTAGTGGTTATGGCAAAACATTTTACAAAATGGATAACAGAGATCATAGCAATGGCGATTTAAAAGATTGTATTTGGGGAAAGAAGTGGCTTACTCAGCAAGACTACATTGATAGCACAGCTATTGGTATTTATGGAGGTAGTTATGGTGGCACCATGGTGTTAGCAGCTTTGGCTTTTCATCCAGAAGAATTTAAAGTAGGTGTAAATTTATTTGGAGTAGCCAATTGGTTGAGGACGTTGAGAAGCATTCCCGCCTATTGGGAGTCAGGAAGAAAAGCATTGTACGATGAAATGGGTGACCCGAATAGTACGGATAGCGTTCGCTTAAAAAATATTTCACCTCTATATAATTATGAGAAAATAAATAAACCCCTTATTGTTTTTCAGGGTGCTAATGATGTACGTGTTTTGCCAATAGAAAGCGATGAGATTGTGGCAGGTGTTAAGAAAAACGGAGTACCGGTTGAATATGTACTATTTCCCGACGAAGGGCATGGTTTTGCTAAAAAAGAAAACCAGATTACAACTGATAAACGTACACTTGCGTTTCTCGAAAAATATCTAAAACCTGCAAAATAAACAGGGCAGTTTTGATTGAGAGTCCCTTTATGTGTGTTGGTTCTTCCAATTCTACCAAACGGCATGAAAATCAAACGAAGCAAAGCATTAAAAAGCCTGTAAATTAATCGATTTACAGGCTTTTTAATTATATTCTAATCCTCTGCTAGTGCAGGTCTACGATCAAGCTTACACGTTCAATTTTCAACTTTCACTTTTCAATTATATCAACTATCAGCTGATAGTTATCTTCTTCTATTAAACTTAGACGGAGCAGCTTTGCTTTTATTTCTTGAAGCAAAGAACTCTTGTTTTCTTCTGTTTTTCTCCTTCTCAAACTCTTGCCTCTCTTTCGAGTTCATTGGCTTTTCGGTTTGTGGAAAAGGATTGTCTTTGATGACTTCTATTTTCTGGTCTATCAGTTTCTCTATGTCTCTGATGTAGCTGTTCTCTTCTGGTTCGCAAATGGATATAGAAACACCTTCATCACCTGCTCTACCACCACGGCCAATACGGTGAACGTAGGTTTCTGCAATATTAGGCACATCATAATTGATTACATATTTCAGTTTATCAATATCTATACCCCTTGCAGCAATATCTGTGGCAACCAACACTCTGATTTCTCCATCCTTGAACTGTTGCAAGGCTTTTTGTCTAGAGTTTTGTGCCTTATCGCCATGTATGGCCGCTGCTTTAATTTTTTCCTTCTTCAAGTTTCGGGTTATTCTGTCAGCACCATGTTTGGTTCTGGAGAATAGTAGCACTTGATCTATTTTCTTATCTTCTAGTATGTAATTAAGCAATTCACCCTTGGTCGATTTGTTTGTGTAGTAGAGGTACTGCTGAATAGTGTCGGCAGTAGAAGAGATGGGGCTCACATCTACTTTTACGGGGTTTTTCAAAATCGTTCTAGACAGTCCAACTATATTGTCGGGCATTGTCGCCGAGAAAAACAATGATTGACGTTTGGCGGGTAGTTTGGCAATGATTTTTTTGATGTCATGAATAAAACCCATGTCCAACATATTGTCGGCCTCGTCTAGCACAAAGTATTCAATATTGTTTAGTTTCACATAACCCTGATCCATTAGATCGAGCAATCTTCCGGGTGTTGCTACTAAGATATCTACTCCATTACGAATAGCATCAGTTTGTTTGCCCTGTCTAACACCTCCAAAAATAACGGTATTTTTCAGTCCTGTATATCTACCATAGGTGGTAAAACTTTCGGCAATCTGGATAGCCAGCTCGCGAGTAGGAGTAATGATGAGTGCATTTATTTTGCGGGGTGTGTTTTGTTGCTGACGTTCTAGATAGAGGTGTTGTAGGATGGGAATAGCAAAAGCAGCTGTTTTGCCTGTTCCAGTTTGTGCGCTTCCCAACACATCTTTTCTATCTAATAAGTAGGGTATTGCTTTTTCTTGTATGGAAGTAGGGGTTGAATATTTTTCTTCTTTGAGAGCCTTCAATATAGGCTCAATAATTTTCAGATCTTCAAATTGCATGTTTAAATTTTTAGTCCCATTCTGCAGTATTTTAAAAGAACGCTTGTGGGACGGATGTATAATAAAGGGTCAAAGGTAGTGTATTTACAAGAGAATGAATGTATAATGCATGGTTGTTTTTTAACTATTGGCTGATTAGAGGTGTTTTTAAGTGTTTTTGTTACAACTTTGTCGTCCTGTTGTTTCACTTTGATGTAGTCGCTCGAATAGAGTTGTTCTTATACTATAACATATCTATAAAAGAATATTTACTATTGCAAAGACACCTCATTATTTCCATATCATCCAAAAAACAACTTTCTTTGCATCTAAGGAGTATATTATTCTGAAACGCATAATCAATCGAATTAAAACAATACGTTCAAAGAAAGTGTTATAACTACTTACAAAGAAACCAAAGATTCAGCTTTACACAGTGAAGTTTAAGGCTGAGTGTTTATATTTTATATGATAAATGAAAAAACTATTTAAACTATCAGTTTTATCTATTCTTTTAGCTTTCACCATAACTTCTTGTTCTGAAGGAAAACTAAAAGATGGAACATACAATTTTGATGTGTATGCAACAAATGATTTGCATGGACGATTTTTCGATTCGCTCTATGTGAGCAAAAACTCTTTTGAAACGCATGAATATTCTTTAGCTTCAGTGGCTACTACAATGAAAGAGGCCAGAGCTAATAGTACTGATGGCAATATAATATTGCTTGATATTGGCGATCACCTACAGGGAGACAATGCTGCTTTTTATTACAACTTTATAGATACAACGTCTGTGCATATATTTTCCAGAATCATGAATTATCTCGACTATGATGCGGTAGTAGTGGGTAATCACGACATTGAGCCAGGAAAAAGTGTGTATGATAAAGTTACAAAAGAAATGGATATGCCTTATTTGGCAGCCAATGCTATTGACACAAAAACGGGTAAACCCTATTTTGATGCGTACACTATTCTGAATAGAAATGGTGTGAAGATTGCAGTAATTGGGTTAACTAATCCTAATATTCCTAACTGGCTTTCGCCACATTTGTGGGAGGGAATAGAGTTTGAAGAGGTAGTGCCCACGTTAGAACATTGGGTTCAATATGTGAGAGAAAAAGAACAGCCTCATTTTGTGATAGCTGCCATACATGCCGGACTGGGCGACAAGGAGAGCGATAGCAAAGAAAACCCTTCGCGGTTTGTTGCTAAAAATATAAAAGGCATCGACTTAGTATTAGCTGCACACGATCATCAAGTGGTGGCAGAGAAATTTATGAATGGTGATAAAGAAGTTTGGGTTCTTGAAGGAGGATCACGCGCCTCTACACTCTCTAAAGCAAATGTACAGTTGACTGTGAAAGATGGTAAAGTAGTCTCAACTATCGTTTCAGGAGAGAGCATCAGCATGAGTGGAGTAACTCCCGAGGCTGCTTATCTAGAGCACTTTAGAGATGACTTTCTGAAGGTGAAAGAATTTACCAATCGTCCTGTTGGCAAACTCAATAACGATATTGCATCGCACGAAGCTTACTTTGGATCTTCGGCCTATATAGATATGATACACACGCTGCAACTGAAAGCTTCGGGTGCCGATATATCTTTTGCTGCGCCGCTTTCGTTTAATGCTACAATTGAAAAAGGTGAATTGAATTACCAAAACTTGTTGGATATATATCCATTCGAAAACCAATTGTATGTGATTGTGATGACTGGGCAGGAAATAAAAGACTATTTAGAGTTTTCGTATGCTAGTTGGTTGAATCCAAACCCTATGCAGAATGGTCATTTGCTCGACATCAAGTTGAATGATAAAAGAAAGAGATGGAGTTTCAGTCATCCAAGTTATAATTTTGATTCGGCAGCGGGTATTCAATATGAAGTGGATATTACCAAAAAAGAGGGCGATAGAATAAATATTATTTCTCTTGCTGATGGTGGTACATTCGACATGGATTCAAAATACAAAGTTGCAATGACCTCATATAGAGCGAGTGGGGGAGGTTACCATTTGGAGCAAGGTGCAGGTATTGCGAAAGAAGAAATGGACAGTAGACTAGTTGCAAGACTTGCTGATATTAGAGAGTTGCTGTACGATCAAATTCTCGCAGATGGTTCTATTGAAGCTGAAAAACTAAATCAGTGGAAGTTTATACCACAATCGGTTGTAGCTAAATTGGCTGATAAAGATTATCAGTTATTGTTTGAGTAATTTGAATATTTTCTTTTGCTTCTGAATGAGGCAATAACAATCACGAATGAAATACTTATTAGCATAATTGTAATAGGCAAAATCACAATATAATGTGGTTTTGCCTATTTTCTTTTTAGTGAGTGAATTATTATTGTATGCCACCTGACTATTTATCTTCATTTATTTTCTCATAAAGTTCATAAAAAGCTTTTCTTATCTCGTCTCTCACCCTGATGAAATCTGCTTGAATTTCCTCGTCTGTTCCCACTGTTTCCGATGGGTCGTCAAAACCGATGTGTAGTCTGTGTTTTACTTTTC
>JARICS010000086.1 GCA_029264035.1 Dysgonamonadaceae bacterium
GCATAAGAAAACTAATAGACCAATTGCAGCAACTAAAATTACTTTTACTAATACTTTCATGGACTTTTTTCCTTTTTATTATTTTGTATTAAACGGATTTGCTATTATTAGATTACAAATTTAGAAAAAGAATGATAATTGTGCTACTTTTACACTGAAAAGAATATGAAAAAAATGATAAATAACTATTTCATCGAGAAAATAGAGGAAAATTTCCCCTTTTCTCTTACAAATGACCAGAAATCTGCGATTATTAAAATTGTAGATTTTATTTTTAATCAAAATTCCAATGCTATTTTCCTATTAAAGGGATACGCCGGAACAGGAAAATCCAGTTTAATTGGAACTTTAGTAAAAACTATGGCTCAGTTCGAACAAAAAACTGTTTTATTAGCTCCCACCGGACGCGCTGCAAAAGTTTTCTCACTGCACTCTGACGAATCGGCCTATACGATCCATAAAAAAATATACAGGCAAAAAAGTATGAGTGACGAAGGAGCCTCTTTCTCTTTAATGGAGAATTTATACAAAAACACCTTGTTTATAGTAGATGAGGCTTCGATGATAAGTAATGAGTCAAACGAGGGTTCTCTATTTGGAACAGGACGACTATTGGATGACTTGATAGAATATGTATACTCAGGCGATGGTTGCAAAATGCTTTTTTTGGGTGACACAGCTCAGTTACCTCCAGTGAAACAAGATATAAGCCCGGCAATGGATGCTTATGTTTTGCAAACATTTGGACTTGATGTCTTGGAGAACACGCTCACCGAAATTATGCGTCAATCCGAAGATTCGGGTATATTGTATAATGCCACACTGCTACGAAAAGCTTTAAGCGAAGGCACTACACGCTTGCATCCGCAATTGGTAGTAAAAGATTTTCCCGATGTAGAACGAATTTCAGGCAATGAAATGATTGAAGAGATATCCAGTTGCTATTCGCGTGATGGGGTAGAGGAGACTATTGTGATATCGCGTGCCAATAAAAGTGTGAATATTTATAATAACGGGATAAGAAACAGCGTGCTCTATAGAGAAGAAGAGCTTTCGAATGGCGATTTGCTAATGGTTACGAAAAACAATTACTTTTGGTTGAAAGAAGAAGCCAAAGTAGATTTCATAGCCAATGGAGAGTTTGTAGAAGTATTACGCATTCGTTCTCAACGAGAAATGTATGGCATAAGATTTTGCGACGTGGTGCTTTATCACAAAAACTATGACATAGAGTTTGACGCCATCATTAATTTAGATGCCCTGCACTCCGAAAACTCGGGCGATGCATACAAGCAAAGCAATATACTATATAATGCACTTATGGAAGAGTACAGTCATATAGGCTCTAAACGGGAGCGCTACAAACAAATAAAAAACAATGAATACTTCAATGCCTTGCAGGTGAAATACGGCTATGCAGTTACTTGCCACAAAGCACAGGGGGGAGAGTGGAAAAATGTATTTATCGATTTGAGTTATATAAACCCCGATCATTTAGGCGACAATTTCTATAGATGGCTCTATACATCTATTACAAGGAGCACCAAAATGTTATATCTTGTGAATTTGTCCGACGAGTTTGTTGCCGACTCCAATTAATTATTAAATTTGTATTGTTTGAGTCACGATAATCAATCTAACTGTTGATTAAAGTATATAATTTGAGATTAGTAAATGAAAAATAGATATATAGACGAGCTATTGAGCGAGATACAACTATTGGAATCTAAAGTAGCCAATCTGAAAAAAAGTCAACACGTCTCTTTCTCCTTTTTCAAAGATTCTTTTAAACGCACACAAGAAATTTCGCGTTTGTTGCACGAGTTGGAGTTTGTGCAAATAGAAGACATGAAAGGGCAGATGGAGCGATTGGTGCAATTTTTATCAGAAGCTCAAGAGGCAAAAGAGGAGGCTGTAGAAGTGATTGAGCCAATGACAGCACCGGGAGTGAAAGAAAGCACAGAGGTAACAAGAGAGTCAATTTCTGACGACGTAGAAACAGAAAATACTGCAGAAGAGAACATTGAAGAGACTGTAGACGTTGTATCGACCAAAGAGGCTGAGATTACAACTCCTGAAGCTGAGTCAAAGGCGGATATTGTAGAAGAAATAGAAGTAGAGACAGTTTTGGCACAAAATGAAACTGTGGGTAAGAGAGCTTCAGCTACTGATCAAGCTCCCCAACACAACACTCCCGTTACTTCACCCTCACATCAGTCAACTCCGCCCCCTGTGCGCTCCATCATCAACCAACACAAAGAGACCATTGTGGAGAATCTTGGTGTAAAGAACAAATCTTTGAACGATGTGCTACCTGTCAATCCAACTATTCAAGATGCAAAGCGCAGCATTAGTTTGAACGATAGATTCTTGTTCCAACGAGAGCTTTTTGATAACAATAGAGAGGCTATGAATACAATGATGACAAACTTGCAACCTTTCACCTCTTTTGATGCTATAGAAAACTACTTGAAAGAAAATACCAATTGGAACTTCAAGGATGAAACAGTAGATAAGTTTATGCAAATGCTGAAAGATAGTTTTAGATGAGTGAAAGCGAAATAGATAGTTACGGAATATTGCACGTGGTTCCTACTCCTATTGGAAACCTTGAGGATATAACATACAGGGCCATAAGGGTTTTGAAAGAGTCCGACATTATTTTGGCAGAAGATACACGCACAAGTGGATTTCTTTTGAAACACTATGCCATTGAAACCAAAATGTTTTCGCATCATAAATTTAATGAACATCAAAGCTCGCAACATATTGTAGAGCGCATACTTGCCGGAGCCAATGTGGCTCTTATATCAGATGCAGGCACTCCTGCTATTTCCGATCCGGGTTTCCTCCTTGTGCGGGCTTGTGTTGAAGCTGGTATACGTATAGAGTGTTTGCCTGGTGCTACAGCCTTTGTGCCGGCATTGGTGATGTCGGGCTTGCCCAATGATAGATTCTGCTTCGAAGGATTCCTTCCGCCTAAAAAGGGGCGCCAAACAAGATTGAAGGAGTTACAGAGCGAACCACGCACAATGGTTTTTTATGAATCGCCCTACAGGGTCTTGAAAACGCTGACACAATTTGCAGAGTTTTTTGGGGCCGATAGATTGGCCACCACATCGCGCGAAATATCAAAGATATACGAAGAAACTTCACGCGGCACATTGTCGGAATTAATAGCGCATTTCACCCAAATAGATCCACGCGGTGAGTTTGTTATTGTTGTTAGTGGAAAGGAAATGAAGAAAGAAAATAAAAAATCGAAAGAATTTTAAACTAAAGTGTACTTATATCGTTTTAATTAAAAATGCAAACATATGAAAAAATTATTATTACTATTATTTATTAGCGCTGGAGTATTGTTCTCTTGCACTAACCCAAAAGAATCGGCAGAATACAAGCAGTTACAACAAGAACGTGACTCACTGCTAATGCTTGGTTCATCGACAGACACAGAGATGGCAGAGATGATGTCTGTGATAGATGATGTGGAAGAGAATTTTAATCAAATTCGAGAAGCCGAAAAGTATTTGGCTGTTCAGTCAACCGAAAAAGGAGAGATGAGCGCAAACACCAAAAAGCGTATCAGCGACAACTTTAAGATGGTGAACGAGATTTTGCAAAAAAACAAAGCTCAACTTGCAGCACTCAACAAAAAATATGCGTCGAGTTCAGGGCAAACAGCAGCACTCCGAAACACCATTGAAAGACTAAACAAAGAGATGGAAGAGAGCGGAATGCGTATAAATGATTTGCAAACTGAGCTTTCGCGTAGAGATGCTACAATAGCACAACTTTCTACCAACGTTACCGAACTTTCTGGTCACTTAGAGGAGCAGTCTGTAACTATTCGTGAGCAAGAGAGATCGCTCAATACTGCTTACTTTGTGTTTGGAACAATGAATGAGTTGAAAGATCAGAAAATTCTTACAGGTGGATTCTTAAAAACAACCAAAGTATTAGATGGTGCTTTCAATCAAGACTATTTCATTGAAATAGATATTAGAGAAACAACCAGAATTCCACTGTATGACACAAAAGGTAAGCTTTGGTCTACTCATCCTGATGATACCTACGAGTTTGAAAAAGGAGCCGATGGCAATCTTACATTTGTAATTACAGATACACAACGCTTTTGGAGCTTGACTAAATACCTGATTATTCAAGTGAAATAGTCTTTACAGCATTCCAACTGAATAAGAACAGTAGCGTAGCTTTGTGTTAATAAATTACGCTCAAAGCAATCAAAACATAATGACCGATGAAGTATCAAAAAACTCTCATCGGTCATTCTATATTATACAAACTTTATAAAACAAGTAATAATTATTTATTTAATGCATCATTACAAACATCTTTTTATTGACCTTGACGATACCTTGTGGGATATTCACCGTAATAGCAAAGAGTGCTTAGAGGAGGTTTACAACGACTATGGGTACAATAAATACTATGCAACCTTCGACGATTACTACAACGTATATATGCCAAGCAATCATCACCTCTGGGGATTGTATAGAAATGGAAAAATTAATAAAGACGAACTCATTGTTGAGCGTTTCTTAGTTCCTGTGCGTGAGTTTGGTATAGACGATGCCGAATATGCAAAGAACCTTAGCGACGATTTTCTGGAGCGAACCACTCTTAAAACAAAATTGGTGGATGGAACCATGGATTTGCTCAACTATTTAAAACCCAACTACCAAATGCACATCCTCTCTAATGGTTTTAGAGAAGTGCAATACAAGAAAATAGAGAATTCGGGTCTAAAGCCCTATTTTGATAAGATTATTCTATCGGACGAAATTGGGATTAATAAACCTCACGTCGATTTTTTTACACATTCATTGGCAAAGACTAATGCCAAACCTTCTGAGGCACTAATGATTGGCGATAGTTGGGATGCCGACATAGTAGGAGCTTACAACAGCAATATCGACCAACTGTGGTTCAATCCCGAAGGACTTCCTCCAAATGGATTCACTCCTACTTATAGTGTGAAAACTTTGGACGAGATTAGGGGGATA
>JARICS010000087.1 GCA_029264035.1 Dysgonamonadaceae bacterium
CACTTGATGGCGAAATAGATATTATGGAGTATGTGGGTTATCAACCCAATGTGGTGCATGCCACTGTGCATACTGAGGCTTACAATCATATGATTGGCACCCAGAAAGGTACTTCAACAACAGTTAAGAATGCAGAAACAGAGTTTCATGTTTATGCTGTTGAGTGGACTGCCGATAAGATTGTTGGCTTTGTAGATGGCGAGGTTTATTTCACTTTCAAGAATGATGGCAAAAACGACATAAAAACTTGGCCATTCAACAAACCTTTCTACTTGAAGCTCAATTTGGCTTGGGGTGGAGATTGGGGTGGTGCGCAGGGTATAAATGAATCAGCTCTGCCTGCAACCTTCGAAATAGATTATGTAAGAGTATATCAAAAATAAATAACTGAAAATGATCAAAAATAGATACATCCTATTGCTTTGCGCACTGAGCATATCACTGTGGAGTGTGGCACAAAAAAGCAATATAAAAAATACTAAGCACTATATTGAGTATCGTGTAGATAGTGTGTTGGCTAATATGACCCTCGAAGAGAAGGTAGGCCAAATGGCCCAATACACCGTAGATGTGATTGGTAAAGGAGGCAATTTATATTCAAGCGATGAGCCTTTCTCATTGAACAACGCAATGCTCGACACCGTTCTTGGGAAATACAAAGTAGGTTCAATCCTTAATACAGCCAACAATCGTGCACGCACCACAGAGGTGTGGGAGCAAACAATCAAAGCTATCCAACAACGTGCAATCAAAGAGACAGGCATCCCCGTTGTATATGGCATTGATGCAATACACGGAGTTACCTACACTGCTGGTGCAACATTTTTTCCACAAGAAATAGGAATGGCTGCTACTTTCAACCGTGATTTGGTGACGAAAGGTGCAGAAATTACTGCTTATGAAACCCGCGCAAGCAATATTCCTTGGAATTTTTCACCTACCATGGATGTGGGGCGCGATGCTCGCTGGTCTCGTATTTGGGAGAGTTTTGGCGAAGATACATATGTGAATGCTGAAATGGGAACTGCCGTTGTTCGCGGTTATCAAGGAGACAATCACAATGCTATTGGACCAAACAATGTTGCAGCTTGCTTGAAGCATTACATTGGTTATGGAGTTCCAGTTTCTGGAAAAGACCGTACACCTGCAATAATTAGCGAAAATGATTTGCGTGAAAAGTTTTTTGAGCCTTTCCGTGCTGCAATTGTTGAGGGTGATGCATTGTCGATAATGGTCAACTCTGGAATGATAAATGGAGTATCTACTCATGCAGATTATCGTTTGATGACTGAATGGTTGAAAAAAGATTTAAACTTCGATGGTGTTGTAGTTACAGACTGGGCCGATGTGCAAAACCTATTGAGTCGCGACCATATTGTTCACAACTACAGAGATGCTGTGCGTGTTTCAATCAATGCAGGAATTGATATGGTGATGGAGCCTTACAACTTAACATTCTTACCAACTCTAATAGATTTGGTTAAATCGGGTGAAGTAGCTCAATCGCGTGTTGATGATGCTGTTCGCAGAGTGCTACGCATGAAGTTCCGCTTAGGTCTGTTCGATAAACCCTATTGGTCTCGACATGAATACCCCAACTTTGGGAGTAAACAACACGAAGCTGCTGCAAAAGCCGCGGCAGATGAATCAATTACTTTGTTGAAGAACGAAAACAATATTCTTCCCATTAAGAAGGGATCAAAGATATTAGTAACTGGACCCAATGCAAACTCTATGCGTACTCTTAATGGTGGATGGAGTTACTCTTGGCAAGGCGAAAAAACAGAAGACTTTGCTGAGCAATACAATACAATATATGAAGCTTTAAGAAACAAGTTTGGATCTGCTAATGTGAAGCTTGAAGAAGGCGTAACTTACAACATGGTAGGGCAATACTTTGAGGAGAATGAACCTAACATAGATAAAGCAGTAAATGCAGCATCAGATGTAGATTACATTGTACTCGCTTTAGGCGAAAACTCCTATTGCGAAACTCCAGGAAATCTTGAAGAACTTTCATTGTCGGACAATCAAATAGCATTGGCCCTTGCATTACAGCAAACGGGTAAACCTGTTATTCTTGTACTCAATGAAGGCCGTCCTCGTTTGATTCGTAAGATAGAGCCTAATTCTAAAGCAGTAGTTCAGACCTATCTTCCAGGCAATTTTGGTGGCGATGCTCTTGCCGATATCCTTTCGGGCGATGTCAACCCAAGCGGTAAGCTACCTTATACTTATCCAAAGTTTGAGCAAAGTCTTATCACTTATGATCACAAACCAAGTCAGAATTTGGATCAGAAAATGGAGGGTGCGTATGATTATGGTGCAGAGACATCAGTGCAATATCCTTTCGGATTTGGATTGAGCTATACTACTTTTGAATATGCAAATTTAAAAATAGATAAGGCTGAGTTTGCTCCAGGTGAGTTGATAACAGTTAGTGTTGATGTGAAAAACAGTGGTTCAGTTACAGGCAAAGAGTCTCTATTGTTATTTACAAGTGACTTGGTGGCCTCTCTAACACCTGATGTTCGCAGATTGCGTGCTTTTGACAAAGTTGAACTTCAACCAGGACAAAGCAAGACTGTTACTTTCACGATGAATGCTGACGAATTGGCTTTTGTGAATGCCGAAGGTAAGTGGACAATTGAAGAAGGAGAATTTAGATTTCAGGTGGGTGATTTGGCTGACATAGCAAAATGCACACAAACAAAAATATGGGATACTCCTAATAGATAAATCAACTTATTGTTTTCATTCTTTTGATTTAAACGAGGCAATCATTTTTAGTGGTTGTCTCGTTTTTTTTTGTACGTACTAACGATAAAAACAAGGATACCTATTCCCGAACCGATATCCAATGCCCAGCATTAAATAATTGGGTTCTTTAAAATCCTTGAGGTTGTAACCAATATGAATGAAAGAACTGCGTGTTACTTCTATTTTGAGTGCTAATATTTGATAGAGTCCCTTGAAGTCTTCACCACCATGCAATACATTTGTGCCAATGCCCAGACCAACTGTAAAATAGGGCATCACGTATTCGCCACGTGCTGAAATTCCTAACGCTAACTGTTTCTCTATAGAGGGTTTATAGAATGTATATCCAGGATTGGCGCCACCTGCTGAAACTATATAATCTTCGGTATATACATTGGCGCTGCTGTCATAGACACCGTCAAGGGAGAGTCCAAACCGTAGATTATAGTTCATGTTATACATAGGGTTCACATTGAAGCCAAACACATGATAGGTGTCGGGAGATGCCAATGGAGTGTCGTTAAAAAGAAGACCTTTATTTCGCCACGATCCAAATAGCACAACATCGGTGCTGATGTGTTTGGGGAATTTATTTATAAGTAGCGGTGTATGCGATAATAGGGATGAAAGTTTTCTATCGTTGCCATTCAGATTGTAAACCAACCCTACTTTTGCATCAACTGCATTTAGTCCTGCATTGGGGAACCTGGTGTTGCCATTGGAAAAGTGGGTGAGGGTGCCCCCTGCAATCAAATCAAACTTGGTAGAGAGGCGTTGCTTCAGGTAGAAGTTGGCATTCATGTAAGCATTCAACTTCGAACCTATCATTCCGTTGTTTGGATTACTTTCTTTATCGTAAGGCTTCCAGCCTGCGGACAAACCAAAGTTCCACTCATAGTTGAGTGATAAGCGTGGAGAGAATTGTGCAATGGTTGCTCCCTGAAATAGATAAAGCGCAATGGGATTACCTATCTCCACTGAGTTGCCAAAATTGTAATGCGATAACCCTATTCCTTGGTAAACTCCTCTGTAAATCTTATTGACATAAGAGGTGGGTTGAAATTGGAAAGAATATTTGAGATGAGTGGAGTAAAGCAGCTTAATGGGTTGTCCATCCATGTTCTCACCTTTCAAAAAAGGATTGATACGGAAAATGTATCCAGGTCTGCCCTCAATGCCCAGTTGATAAATATAAGGACGCGAATTGAAAGCTGAGTCCGTTGAGCTTTGACTCAATAATCTTGTCACAAATAGCATAGATAAGCAGAAGAGCAAAAGTGCTCTTCCAACTTTACTGGTGCTTATCTGCCTATAGTTCATAAGATTGTGTCTAACTCTTATTTCTGATTCACTTTTTCATTTTGCGAGAAATAATGTGGCAAACTACATTCTCTCGGGAACGTCAATACCCAATAGCGACATGCCTTTTTTGATGGTGAGGGCTACATTTTTAGAGATCATCAATCGGAAAGCTCTCAATGTTTCGTTCTCTTCTCTTAATATGGAAAAGTCGTGATAAAACTGGTTGTACTCTTTCACCAAATCGTACACATAGTTGGCAACCAATGATACGTTATACTCTTCGGCTGCTTGTGCAATTACCTGAGGGAATTCTGCAATCAGTTGCACCAAACCCTCTTCTTTTTCTGAGAGCTCTACTTCTCCAATGTGCGCTGGAATCTCGATGTTTTGTTCAGCAGCTTTTCTCAATACAGATTGGATACGTGCATGTGTATATTGAATAAAAGGTCCAGTGTTTCCGTTGAAATCAATCGACTCCTCTGGATTGAAGGTCATGTTTTTGCGAGGGTCAACTTTCAATATAAAATATTTGAGCGCACCCAATCCTACCATGCGCACAATTTCTTCCTCTTCTTGTGGAGTGCAATTGTCCAGTTTGCCCAACTCTTTAGATGTTTCGCGTGCAGTATCAATCATTTCGGCCATTAAATCGTCAGCATCAACCACAGTTCCTTCGCGCGATTTCATTTTTCCTTCGGGCAACTCTACCATGCCGTAAGAAAAGTGCACCAATCCTTTTCCGAACTCATAACCTAACTTGTCCAACAAGGTAGAAAGCACGGTGAAATGGTGGTTTTGCTCGTTTCCAACCACATAAATCATGGTGTGGATAGGGTAGTCGTCAAAGCGAAGTTTGGCAGTGCCTATATCTTGGGTCATATATACCGATGTGCCGTCGGCTCGCAACAATAGTTTGTGATCTAAATTCTCTGCCGAAAGATCTGCCCAAATGGAATTATCTTCTTTTCTGTAAAAGAGTCCATCTTCTAATGCCTTCAATACTCTTTCACGTCCTACCAAATAGGTGTCCGACTCATAGTATATCTTGTCGAACGATACGCCCATCTCTTTGTAGGTTTCGTCAAATCCTTTGTACACCCAATTGTTCATCATCTTCCATAAGTTGACAGTCTCCGCATCATTATTCTCCCATTTCAACAGCATTTCGCGTGCTTGCGCCATGAGAGACGATTGTGCTTCGGCTTCATCTTTGGTAAAACCTTTGGCTTGTAGTTCGGCCTGTTCAGCTTTGTATTTTTGATCGAACATTACATAGTAGTCACCAATCAAGTGGTCGCCTTTTTTGCCAGACGATTCAGGAGTTTCGCCATTGCCCCATTTTTTCCAAGCCAACATCGATTTGCAAATGTGAATGCCTCTATCGTTCACAATGTTGGTCATCACTACGCGCTTTCCGTTAGCTTTCAGAATTTCGCACAGCGAATATCCCAATAGATTGTTGCGCACGTGTCCCAAATGCAAAGGCTTGTTGGTGTTGGGCGAAGAATATTCCACCATAAAAAGCGGAGCATCTTCAGCTGCCTTAGTAAATCCATAATCGGGATTGCTATTCATCTCTTCCAATGCACCTATCCATACAGCAGATTTCAAAGAGAGATTCAAGAAACCACTAATTACATTGAAAGACTCAATAATGGGCGAATCCTTCAGCAGTGCCTCCCCAATTTCTTGCGCTGTAACTTCTGGTTTTTTCTTAGATATCCTCAATAGGGGGAAGGTTACAAGGGTGTAGTGACCCGTAAATTCTTTTTTAGTCTTTTGCAGAGTTATTTGAGCTGCGCTCACTTCTGCATCATATAATTGAGCAATTGCCTGTATAACGGCTAACTGTAATTCTTTTTCTATGTTCATTGTTTAAGTGTATTGTTAAATATGGATATACAAAAGTATGAAATTTTGAGTAAACTATACCATTTACAGAGCTTAAGAAATATATTTGCGATGAAATCGGATGTGATTTGCCCAAGTATGTGAAGAGGTTAGACCTTTTTATCGTTGTTAAGGATGCAAAGCGAGCGCCTTAAGGGCATTTCATCGTTGAAAAGGCTATAATGCGACCACATATTGTACTTTTCAGAGCTGAAAAGCATAAAAAGTGATTGCAAATTGTGTTTTCTAACGCTGAAAAGCATTAAACGTCCACATATATAGCACTTATCAACGTTGTGAAGGGTATATATCTGACACTTTGCATGGTTTGCTGTGACAAAAACTTGCATTTTGCCACAAATTCACTCTTCTCTCAGAGCACTGAGCACAATTTCAAAACCTTTTAGAGCGGTTTCGTCGCCTTATCCACCAAGTATACCAACGACTTATAAGAAATTCCACTACTTGTAGACAACCCAATCTCGCAAGTTCTACTATTGGAGTATCCCTCTGTAGCATTGGCATTGTTCTCTTTGAGTGGGGCAAGGGCTGATTGGCTCAGTTCGGGATAGAAAAAACCTCTATCGCCGGCCCATCCACAACAAGTGACATCGGCTGGCACTACTACTCGCTCTGAGCAAAGCGAAGCAATGGTGTGCAACTTGTTTGCCAATTCCATTTTGGTAGAACTACATGTGGTGTGGATAGAGACTGTGGTGGGTTGCTGTTCGAACTGCAATCTGTTGATAAGGAAATCGTGAATGAAATCTACTTGGTCGTATAGCCTCAGTCTGGAGTCTAAAGTTTGCTTCATATGCAAGAGGCATGGACTCATGTCGCAAACAATGGGCAACTCTCCGTTTCTGCTCGCCTTGAGCAAAGCATCGTTTAATTCCGATTCTTTTTGTGCTGCTTGTTTCCTAAAACCTTTACTGCTGAAAGCCATACCGCAACAAAGTTTATCTTTTTCTTCAGGAATAATCACTGTATATCCTGCTTTGTGTAACAATGATAACATTGTAGAGGGTGTATCTACATTGGTGTCATAATCGGCCGAAGGCCCCATGGCACGGGTAATGCATGCTGGAAAATAAACAACTAAAGGGGCATCCGATGATGAGGCGGGATAGATGTTTCGCTTCATCTTTTTTGCACCTGAAGGTGTATATTGTGTCCAAAGTGGGATCAGACCATTGCCCACTTTATAGAGTCCTTTAGTGATGGTTTCCATTTGATTGTAGCTAAGCACTTTTGCTACAGCATGGGGTATGGGCAATATGTTACGTACAACGGATGTGATGGTTTCCATATTGTTAGCCATATAATTGGCTACCTTTTCGGCCAATTTGCCATTGTTTTTCCAGCGCAATTCTTTCACCAATATTCCTGTATCAATATCTACAGGACAGGCTATGCTACACAAGCTATCGGTAGCACACGTTTCATTGAGTGGATAGGATATCTCCTTGGATAGTTCTTCAATTGTTTTTTTGTCCTTCTGTGGTTTGTCTGCCATTTCTGCAAGGTAGCGATAGGCCACAATGCGTTGACGGGGAGTCATGGTGAGGTTTTTGGATGGACAAGCCACTTCGCAAAAGCCACACTCAATGCATTTGTCAATAATGGGATTGGCCAGCGGTATGTGCTTCAAGTTTTTAATGAAAACATCTTTGTCATCATTGATAACCACTCCAGGGTTGAGAATGTTGTTAGGATCAAGTGTTGTTTTGATGCGCTTCATCAATGCATATATTTCCGAACCCCATTCTTTTTCAACAAATGGAGCCATGTTTCGTCCTGTTCCGTGTTCGGCTTTCAGACTACCTTTGTGTTTGATGGCAACCAAGTCGGTTAAGTCGTGCATAAACTGAGCATACTCATCAATGCCTTGTTGGTTGTTGATATCGGGGAACACTGTGAAATGGACATTTCCGTCGAGCAAATGGCCCCACATCACATGATTGCTATAGTTGGACGCGGCAAGCAACTCTTTCACATCTGAAAGGGCATCTCCAATTATGTCGGCATCCAATGCAATATCTTCTATAATGCAGGCTGTGCCTTTGGGTCTGCTGGCTGCTGCCGATGTAAACAATCCATTTCGCACTCGCCAATAGGTATTATACAGTTCTGTGTCTGTAGTAAATTTAATGGGCGAATATGTTTCTATTCCCGATAATTTTTGTTCAATATCAGCCATCTGATGCAACAATTGTTCATTACTGTCAGCCGATGTATCTATCAGCAGAGCCGCTGCCTCTTCGGGCAATGTTTGCAACTCTGAAGGCATTCCTTCTTGATCTTCCACAGCACGCAATGCGTTTCTATCCATTAGTTCGGCTGCACTCACATTGCACAACCGGAGTGGGGGAATTGCTTTACACACATCGCGCAAATTGTGAAAGTAGATCATTGCCGTGGCCTTAAGTGGCGCATCGTGCACAGTCTCGAAGGTGGCTTGTGATATAAAGCCCAATGTACCCTCAGATCCAACCATCAGGTGTTGGATAATCTGAATGGGATCGTCAAAATCTATCAGTGAGTTCACGCCATAGCCACAAGTGTTCTTGAGGTTAAACTTTTTGGCAATGGTTTCTCTTATCTCCGAATTGTCAGTTGCACTATGGTGCAATTCCATTATATTTTGGATGAGATGTGCATGTGTCTGCTTAAATCTGTTGCAACTCTCTTGGTCTCCTGTATCTAATAAAGTCCCATCGGCCAATACAATACGCATAGACTTCACAGTGTTGTAGCTGTTGTATTTAATGCCAAAGTTAGATCCACTTGCATTGTTGGATATAATGCCCCCAATCTTAGCCGAATTGATAGAGGCTGGCTTTGGACCAAGTTTGCGCCCAAAACGTTTCAGCATATTGTTGGCAGCTGTGCCTGTTAGTCCTGCTCCAAATGTTGCTATGTGTCCATTGCCTGTTATGGCAGCAAATTCGAAACGTCCGCCCATCTCCATCAATATTGAGTCGGAAATGGTTTGCCCGCTCAAGCTTGTGCCTGCCGCTTTAAATGTAAGTGCAATTTTATTCTTGTTGCAAAACTGAATCAATCTTATTGCTTCAGCTTCAGATTTTACTTTCACAACGGCTTTCGGTATCAACCGATAGAGTCCTGCGTCTGTTCCTTTCACTAAGCACGATATCTTGTCGGTAAAGATTTGGTCTTCTGGAAATAGTTTTGAAAGGTGATTATGTAGTGTTGAAGTGTCCATTGTTTAAATAAATTAGGATAAAGCGATTGTCAATAACAGCTATCTGAGATATAGTGATGATATCTCAAAGTATGGGTTGTTTTTAAAAATAGGTAATTGTGGTCTTATTTATAAATCAGCCTTTGCGTCTTCGTAAAAACTGGTTACTTTATTGTCAAGCCAATCATAAAGGTCTTTTATATCTGATTTTGAAGGTGCTTCTTTGCCCCATTTGGTGTGTAGCTCATCTGTTTTGTCGAATATTTCTACTTCGACAGGCTCCATGCGTTGGATAAAACCTGTATTATATTGGTTGATCAACTCATCCAACTTTAAATAATGGTAACCATCAGAACGAGTAAGTGGATAAGATTTACTTTTCCACTTCAAAGCGGCTGCATTGAGGGGACTATTCTTTAGTTCAGCATCATAAGCAAGTACTGTAGGAATGTCCTTGCCACCTTCCACCCACATGGGTAGAGCAATGGTTGAGTTGGGATAGCCTACCTGTATCCAAACTTTTGTTAGCGCAGGAGACTCTCCTGGTTTCACTCCTTCCACAAGTATTGTTGAAGCAGAGCTATTGCGTGTAATTAAATCATCTGAAGCAACAAACGAACTTTCATTTGAGCCATTTTCAAACTTCTCTCTATAATTAAGACCAAAAACTGGATGATAAGTACACCTCGAAAATCTTTGCAGCACTGTTCTATAATTCAATTTATTGTGTTCCAATGCTTTTGCAAACACCTTTTCTGCAGCCTCTCTGCGAATGAATCCATAACCCTCGTCTTTGGTGCCCGATTCAGAGTAGTTGGTGCGAATTATATATCCATTGGGTGCCACTTCGGGGTCGTTGGCATCATATTTAGTCCAAGTCCAATTGTTTACTTCATAATAAGCAGCTCCACCATTAGCATCTATCACTCCATAGTGAGAAGCCTGTCCGCGTGGCTTTGGGTAAGTTTCCAAAAGCTTTTCTAAATCTTCAAGCGTGGCACAAGTTTGCAAAGCAAGTTTCATGAAAACTCCTTCTTGATCTTTGAGTTGTGTTGTGTCGCCCACGTTCACATTATATGATGCGCTGTTCATTATTGCAAAACCTGCACTGTTGGCGCCTCCCCAAACATGCTCGCCAAGCAAGTCATTAGCGTTTATAAGACCTAAATAAGTATATTTGCCATCGTCGAAGTGGCGCATGGCATTCTCAATATTGTCTGTGTCTCTTAGTTTCCAAATCATACTTTTACCATTGGTGCTGTTCTTAGCAGCAACTACTGCTGTGGTGCAAGCAAGACCGGATGTGTATAGTCCTGAATGTATGAATAAAAAGGCGAGTAGAAGATATTTTGTTTTCATAGATATGGTTTTGTTAGTTTGATTGGTTTTTCTCCTACAAAAATAACAATAATAGGGATATAAAAAAACTGTCATCTTTATTTATTTAAGAGACAGTTTTGTTTATTCATCTTACAACCCACTTGTGAGATTTGTAATTTGATAATCTTGCTTAGCATAGTTCTACAAAGAAATCTTTATCTACTTTTTCAAGAACTATTTTTTCTTCTCTTGCCAACCAACCAAAAGCAGCATAGGCGTCTCTTTCTGTTAGCTTAACTATTTTTCTTAAGTCTTTTACATTCATTCGACCTTTTTTGTCGAGTTGTGTCCACACTTTTCCAGCGTTGATTCCAATTTGTTCTACCATAATATATTTAGTTTTTATAAATTATAAGTTGCAAAAATACCTATATAAAATGGTATAAGCAAAAAAAAGTTTTATTTAACTTGTTAGCTTGTTGATTATTGTCCAATAATTAAGGAGTGAGTAATGTCATCAATCAGTCTTTCCACCTGTTGTATTAACGAGTTTTCGCCATCGTTTATTATAACATATTCCGACTTTTTTATTTTCTCTGCTTCAGGCATTTGGTGTTGCATTCTGTTTTCCACCATCTCTGTTGGGATACTGTCGCGTTCGCTCACACGCTCTACTCTTATATGGAGAGGCGTATAAACTGTTACTACTTTATCTAAGTAATTATGGAATTTTGATTCAAACAATATAGCAGCTTCAAGGGCTACAATTGAATGGTTGGAGTTTTGATTGCACCATTCATTGAAATGCTTGAGTACTTCTGGATGAATGATAGAGTTGGCAATCATTAGTTTTTCTGGGTCATTGAAAATTATATTGGCGAATTTTTTCTTGTCCAGTTCATTGTTGAGGTAAAGGTCTTCTCCAAAATGCTTTATCAATTGTTTTTTGATGATTGGCGAAGTATTGTTGAGTGCCTTTGTCTCTTCGTCTGCATTGTAAACGGGTATTCCGTGCATATCGAAAAGTGTAGAAACTATTGATTTACCACTTCCAATTCCGCCTGTTATTCCAATTTTCACCATATTGCAATTTATTTATTTTCGTTCAAATAAAAACTCTACCACCGCAGGAGATATGTGTGGGTTTATAATCGATTCGGGGAATTTTGATAGTTTCAGTTCAACTTGATCGCTCTCTGTATTTCTTAAGCTATTATAATCTAAATCAATCTCAAAATCTTCTGGTGCAATCTTTTTATAATCTTCAAGGGTTACAGCAAAAGTTACTTTGACCCTCGATGGGAAGAACTTCACATCTATATCTTCTGGCTCGTTGTTAACTGTTATAGATATCTCAAACTGTCGCTCAGTAAACTCATGTATTGGGATATATACCTCTACCTCATTGGGCTTGAAAGTAACACCTTCAATAGCTTTTAATCTTGCCTTTAGTTGAGAGGTAGCTTTAAGGTTCTCGAAAACACTGTATTCGGTTACAACCTGTGTTATTCCTTTTAATTGTTCGCCTGTACCAAACAAGGTCACTTCATTCGGGATGATTGATATAGTGTCCACAACTAAATGTCCAGCGCTTGTTCTCATTTCGCCATCAAAAATAACGGGAACGGTTTTGCTTTGAAGTTTCGCTGTCTTTAATGATATTCTTGTGGGCATAAAACCAATTACATGCGTATTAGCAGATAGCTTGGTGTGAATAAGTTGAATGAGCTGGTTGCCTTGTAATTCTACATTATTCTCTTTTTGTGTTTTTTCAACATCGATTATAAGAGAGTCCTTTGTTTTAAAAAAGTAATAATTTAAAAGCTTCGAACCAAAATCTCTTATTCTCAGATCTATATATTCAGGTTGAGGATTTAGAAAAACTTCATCTTCTGGAATATTCGTGTATTTTAAGGGCATCTTATAATTCCCTTCTGCTTCCTTTTGAAAGAATAGTATGAGCCAAAAGATAAAAGCTAAAATTAGAAACAAGAAAAAGGGAATCACCTTACCCCATCTTATTTCAGAGAAAGTTGAGTGGATCTTATCCCAAAAATTATTTAAAATGCTTGAGAGGGACATAGTTTCGTGTTTCTAATTTTAGTGTTTTATGCTCAATAAGCGGAAGCACATTTCTAAAAAGAAAGTTGCGACCACTTAATGCGACAGTGCAATAATCTTCTGATTATTACATTTATCTGTGTAAACAAGTGTAACATTTTGACAGGCTCAGTGACCGCATTTAGATCTCTTCGACTAAAGCTCAAAAAGGCTAAAGCTCGGTGCGAACCTGTTGATAGTTACCTGTCATTTACACGAATTGCTTTTAGTTACCTACATCGGTTACTGATGCAAACACTGATGCTTTGTCTACTTTAATAGTGACGCCGTTAGATATTTCAAGTAAAAAGTAGTTGTCTCTTACTTCTTTTATTCTTCCGTGTATGCCACCAGCTGTTATCACTTTGTCACCATTTTGCATGGCTTCGCGTGCTTTAGCAATATCCTTTTGTTTCTTTTGTTGTGGGCGAATCATGAAGAAGTAGAAAATGGCGATGATTACCACCATAAAAATTAATGAGCTTCCCATTGGTCCACCTGCTTGTAATAAAATGTTCATAATTATAATTATTAAATTGTTGAGTAATTTTGATTAGTCTTTAAATATAGTGTCACTTTTTTTCAAGTCTTTTACTATAGCATCCAATACACCATTTATAAAAGTGCTGCTTTTTGGTGTACTATAGGCTTTAGCAAGGTCTATATATTCGTTGAGTGTAACTTTAATGGGAATAGTTGAGAATTCATACAACTCAGCCATTGCCACTTGCATTATTACAACATCCATAAATGCAATTCGTTCGAAATCCCAATTATCGGCATTCTTTGTTATTTGCTCGCGGTAGTCCTTACCATTCACTAACGTTTCGCGCAACAGTTTTGTTGCATATTCACGATCTTCTTCATCGTTGAACATTGGCAATAGTGGCTGATCTTCGCCTTCTGATTTGGTGAATTGCTTAATTGTTTTGAGAACAAAAGATTGAACTATCTCTATATCGTCGTTCCAGAAAATACTTTCGTCTTCCAGTATATCATCTAATGTTTCATTACGATGAATAAAGCTTCTGAAAACTTTTCTCCAAAATTCTTTGTCATCTTTGTAAGTAGGCTTTTCAATTTGAGCGTACTCTTTGTATATGTCAGATTCTAAGATGTTGTCGAGTATGCCTTTCACAAAGTTAAAGTTAGATTCCCACGACATGGGTCTTTCGGTAATATAATTGATAAACATTCTATTACCTCTGAGTTGCTCAATAAACTGATTGTTTACGATATGCATCTTCGGATTTAAATCTTCGCTTGTTGGCAAAAACTTATTCAAATTTGAATTCACACGTTTTTCGTGCAAATCTGTTATCTCTATCATCAGTTTTAGAAGGTAATAATAGAGATCGTAAGATTTTTGTAATCCTAAAAGGAGTTCTCTTTCTACTTGTCTTAAATCTTTATCACGATTTTGGTACCATGCGTACACAATTTGGATAACCCTTATACGGATTAATATTCTGTTGATCATTGCGGAGTCTAATTGATTATATATTTTACAAAAATAGCTATTTATTTCTTTCTAAATGAACGATTCGCATATAAAATGGTTTTTCTATAATATCTGTGTTTCTAAATGGCTGTTTTTATAAGAAAAACAGTATTCTAATTCTGAAATAAATGTATCTGTTTTTCTGATAAAATAGTTGTAACTTCGTCGCCTCATAGTAAATACTTAATAAGATTACATATGGACCATTTCATATCAGACATTTCACATCATTTTGCAATACCATTCACAAACCCAGTGCTTATTTTTGCCCTGCTTTTGTTTATTGTCCTTGTATCGCCAATGCTGCTCAAGCGAATCAATGTGCCAAGTATTATTGGGCTCATTATTGCAGGTGTTATTGTAGGGCCATATGGCATGAACCTCATAACAGATAGTGCAGGGGTGAATATATTCTCTACTATAGGACTTATGTACATTATGTTTATTGTAGGGCTCGAACTGGATCTTAAAGAATTTAAGGCCAATCAAAACAAAAGTGTAGTATTTGGTATATTTACTTTTGTCATACCTTTTCTTATTGGCTACCCTGTTTGTAGATATCTACTTGATCTTAATGTATATGCGAGTATCTTAACTGCGAGTATGTTTTCTACTCACACTTTGGTTACCTATCCAATCGTTAGTAGAATGGGAGTATCTAAAAACCAAGCTGTAGCTATCACTGTTGGAGGAACCATTTTGACCGACACTGCAGTGCTAATTGTATTGGCTATTGTAATTAATAGTAGCCAAGGTGCATTCGAATTTCAATTCTTGTTGAAGCTCTTAATCTCCTTAGTTGTTTTTTCGGGTATCGTTTTCTTTATTATTCCCATTATTGCAAAATGGTTTTTCCAAAAGATGGAAAGCGAAAAATACTTGCATTATATCTTTGTACTCTTCATTGTTTTCTTGTGTGGCTTTCTGGCTGAGTTGGGGGGCATTGAGCCTATTATAGGTGCTTTTGCTGCTGGTTTGGCTTTGAATAAGTTAATTCCACATAGCTCTGCACTCATGAACAGAATTGAATTCATTGGAAACGCTCTATTCATTCCTATATTTCTTATTTCTGTGGGGATGCTTGTTGATATATCTGTTATTTTTGATGGTTATCAGGCTATATATATTGCAGCAGTTTTATCTGTAGTTGCTATAGTTGGGAAGTGGCTGGCGGCTTACTTAACTCAAAAGACTTTTAAATATTCGGTAGCTCAGCGTAATGTTATTTTTGGTCTAAGCTCGTCGCATGCTGCTGCTACTTTGGCTGTTATATTAGTGGGTTTCAAGGCGGGTATTATTGATGAATATATCTTGAACGGTACAATTATTCTTATTCTATTAACTTGTATTGTTGCATCTTTTGTGATTCAAAAAGCTGCAAAGCAAATTGCCATTGCAGAAGAGGACGAAGATATAATACCTTCAGAACTTGGGCATTATGCACAAGAGAAGATATTAGTTCCAATTGCTGATGCCTCTAATATCGGGAAGCATATTGAGTTGGCTATGTTGTTGAAAGACAAGAAGTCTGTGAACTCCATTTCACTACTTGGAGTGATGCCCAACAACGAACAAGCCGAAAGAAATATTATAATATTCAAAAAGAATCTGCAGGAACAACTTTCTGATGCGGTTGCAGCTGACATGAAGGTGGATGTAATTGCTACTATCGATCACAACGTGGCAGGAGGCATTGTGAGAACTGCACGCGAAACCATGGCAGACATTGTTATATTGGGTTGGCCCGGAAAAACAGGAATACTGGAGAAACTGGTGGGTGACAAGGTTGATTTGATTATCAAAAATATGGATAAGAACCTATTTATATGCCACATAGAGAAGGATATGATTTCGCATAAAAGAATTGTTGTAGTTTCACCCCCACTTGCCGAGAAAGAGTTGGGCTTTGATGTTTGGGTAAACAAAATTGTGAAGTTATCACAAGAGCTCTCTTTGCCCGTAATTCATTATGGCCATCCCGAAACACAAAGTCTTATTGCTAATCAGAAAAAACTGAATGCCAACTTTATATTCAAAGAGTTTACTAATTGGAGCGACCCTCTTTCGTATGCCAATGAGGTGAAGGATGATGATATTTTTGTTTTTGTATCCGCACATCCTGGTTACATATCTCATATTCCTGTATTAGATAATATGCCTACTCGCTTAGAGAGACAGTTTCCAGATATCACCAGAATTGTTATATTCCCCAAACGTTACACTATTGATATGCTTATGGAGAGCGATGATTATATATTTATTCCATAATAGCACGGCATCTCAAAGAAAAAGACTTGCCATTTTCATTTAAAATAATCTTCAAATATATATATAAGACATGAGTTTAAAATTTATTATCCGATCTACTACTATTTTATTAGTTGCCTTCACGCTATTTGCGTGTGGCTCATCAAAGAAATCATTGACGCAGGTTGCAGAGTTGTATCCCAAAAGGGAGTTTCGGGGAGCGTGGATTCATACTGTTGGACAATCTCGATATCAACAGATGAACAGTGCGGCCATGAAGCATTACATTACCGATATGGTGAAAAAACTTGATGATGCAGGCATAAATGCAGTAATATTTCAGATTCGCCCCGAAGCTGATGCTTTTTACAAGTCTGACATAGAGCCATGGAGCCGTTTCCTCACTGGCAAGCAAGGAGTAGCTCCCGATGATCCAACTTTCGATCCTCTGGCGTTTATTATTGACGAATGTCACAAACGCGGAATGGAATTGCATGCTTGGATGAATCCCTACAGAGTGCAATCTAATATAACCAGCAAATTGGCCGATGATCATATGTATTGGAATCATCCTGAACGATTTTTACAATATGGCAATCAGCTCTATTTTGATCCTGGGTTACCCGAAAATCGTGGTCACATCAGCAGGGTAGTAACTGATATTGTGTCGCGATATGATGTAGATGCCATTCACATGGACGACTATTTCTATCCCTATCCCATAGCGGGGGAGCCGTTTCCCGATGATAATAGCTTTAATAGTTATGCTGCATCGCAAGGTTTCAAGGCTAATCAACGAGACGACTGGCGCCGCAATAATGTTAATCTACTTATTCAACAAGTGAAATTGGCCATTGCTGGAACAAAACCATGGGTGAGGTTTGGCATCAGCCCCTTTGGCATCTATAGAAATAAAAAAAGCACTCCAGATGGCTCGGGAAGCGAAACTAATGGACTTCAAAATTATGACGAACTATATGCCGACATCAAGTTGTGGGTAGAGAAAGGATGGATAGATTATAATATGCCACAACTCTATTGGGAAATTGGCCATAAATTAGCCGATTACACTACACTTGCAGAGTGGTGGAACGCTAACAACTTTGAGCAACCACTCTATATAGGTCAAGACCTGAAGCGCAGTGTAGATAAAAATGAACTAACTGAAAAGATACGACAAACACGTGCACTTTCATTTGTAGATGGTAGTTGCTATTGGTATGGTTACTTAATTCTGGACAATTATGCCGATGTGGCAAACACCCTTGCTACACAAACACATAGAGCAAAATCGTTGATTCCTGCATACACACATATGCACAAAGGGCGTCCTGCAAATGTGAAGAAACTTGTAAATGTGTTTACCGAAGATATGCACTTTCTTACATGGGAAAGTGATAAACTCTCGCCCAGCCCTGAATCGGCCAATTACTTCGTGGTCTATCGCTTCAGAAAAGGCGAGAAGGAAAACATTGACAATGCTTCAAATATTGTGAAGATAACGGGCGACAACTTCTTTGTGGTTCCTTACGAAGATGGGAAAACTCAATACACTTATGTAGTGACTGCTGTAGATGCATTTCACAATGAATCGAAACCCAAGAAGATAAAGGTGAAGCTATAACGTTTTCTTTATTTGCGAAACAATAAAATAGAAAAGAGGCAATGTTTAGTTGCCTCTTTTCTATTTCATAATTATTTGAAATGCCAACTTACTTCAGCAAAACCAATACTATATAATTCTCAAGCGAACATACTTTATTGTATCCCTATTATAAGTATAAGTAATATGAATGTCTCCATTCTTTCCTTGAATTACTGCAGGATAAGAGAATTCGCCAGGTGTTGTATCTTCCAGGGTGTATATCATTTTCCAATTTACCCCATCTTCTGACATAGCAATATTAAGAGCAGTTCTTGGGCCACCATTTTTACCTACCTCTCTCTTAGAATTGTTATATACAATCAATTGCAATCCGCTTTGTAATGTCACTGCATCTGTTCCCGAATTTGGATTGGGAAGCATTGTAGGTTCAGGTTCGCTCCACGTTTCACCATTATCTTCCGACCAACTACTCATCACAAAGTCGTGATTACTACGAGCTAACATTTGCAGTCTCCCATCGTTGTAATGCAGAATGCTCGGTTGTATGATGTTATACTTGTTCTCTTCACTAATAGGCCCTACAAATTTCCAAGTTTTCCCGAAATCTTTAGAGATTTCAAAATGTACTCTCCAGTCATACTCAGTTTTGCTTTCAGTACTTGAAGGAGCAATTAATATACTATCATTAATAAGTACAGGCTTATTCTTTATTGGACCTAAAAGGCCTTCAGGTAAACGTTGTGCTTCCGACCACGTTTTGCCATTGTCAGCAGACTCTTTCACCATTCCCCACCACTCTTCTACAGTAGGGCCTACTTTGTAAAACAACATCAACGATCCATTTGGCACTTTGTATAGCACCGGATTCCAACATGGATAACGCAGGGTGTCGTTTATAACACCGTCTGCAATTTTATGAGGAGAACTCCATCCCTCTTCAGTCCGAATAGATGAATATATACTCACGTCGGGATGTTTCTCATGGGTTCCTCCAAACCATGCAGCAACCAAGCCTTCATCTGTTTCAGCAATAGTAGAAGCGTGACTTTGAGGGAAAGAAGCATTTTCATAAATAAATTCGGACACTTCCACGTCCACTTTAAGACTATCAATGGGGTTGGCCATTATCTTGATTGTGGTAAAGAAGAAAATAACTATCAACACGAGAGAGCAATTACTTAACCTGTTTTTTCTGTTTTTTTTCATACTCTTTTTTCAATTTTAGCTTCGGTCTTGTTTTTATATTCCTAATTTATATTTCACTTCTTTCTCTAAGTCCATGTTTTCGGTGAAGTGAATAGTGTGAAATCCCATATCAAGTGCAGTTTCAATGTTGTGGATATTGTCATCAATAAACAAAGACTCATTGGCTTTCAGATTATACCTGTCTAAAAGAACTTGATATAATTTAGGGTCAGGTTTTATCAGTTTTTCATCGCCCGAAACCACAATACCATCTAAAAGCTGAAAGAAATCATATTTGCCATAAGCTACGGTTATGGTTTCTGCCGACCAATTGGTCAATCCATATATTGAGTAATTAGGTTTCAACTTGCGCAATACACGTTCGCTATCTTCGATCACTCCACCCAACATTTCGTCCCATCGCCCGTAGTAATGTCCAATCATTTCGCTGTGTTCTGGATGTTCTTTTTGCAATATTTCAGTTGCAGTGGCCAATGGTCGTCCAGCATCTTGCTGAATATTCCATTGAGGTGTGCAAATGTTGTTTAAGAAAAAGCTCATATCAGTTTCATCTTCAAACAACTTATTGTACAGGTAAACAGGGTTCCAATCTATGAGAACACCTCCGAAATCAAAGATGATGTGCTTTATTTTATTCATTGTGATTTATTTTTATTAAGTTTGAACAAAGATAATAAATAGAGAGAGTTTACCAAAATATGTAAAAGTCAATGCTTATAAACAGAGAATCACTATCTTTGCACCATAAAAATAGAGGAATCAATTGATGAATACAACCAACAATTTTCAGATGGTGGCCAAAACGATGGCCGAGCTTGAAGATGTACTTGCTGAAGAGTTAATAGAATTAGGCGCACAGAATGTAGAAACGGGCATCCGCATGGTCTCATTTACTGGCGACAATGCTTTGCTATACAAAGCCAACTTGCACTGCCGCACGGCATTGCGCATTCTGAAACCCATACACACCTTTGTGGCAAACAATGCCGACGAAGTATATGAAGAAATTAAAAAGATGGATTGGGAGCAGTATTTATCGCTCGACAAAACATTTTCAATAGATGCGGTTGTGTTCTCACACATATTTCGTCATTCCAAATTTGTCTCTTATAGAGTGAAAGACGGAATTGTAGATTTTTTCTCAGAAAGATATGACAAACGTCCATCTGTTAGTCTTACCAATCCCGATCTTGTTTTCAACATCCACATTGCACACAACAAATGTACGCTATCTCTTGATAGCTCTGGCGAATCGTTGCACAAACGTGGCTATCGCATTGCACAAACAGATGCTCCTTTAAACGAGGTGTTGGCTGCAGGCATGATTCTTAAATCGGGCTGGCGCGGTGAGTGTAATTTTATTGATCCAATGTGTGGATCGGGTACACTATTGATTGAGGCAGCAATGATTGCCCTCAATATTCCTCCCGGAATACACAGAGAAGGATTTGCTTTTGAGAAGTGGCCCGATTTTGATAGCGAATTATTTAGCGATATCTACAACGATGATAGTGGCGCTAAAGAGTTTGACTATAAGGTAATAGGTACAGACATATCAGGACAGGCTATATCAATAGCTGAGAAAAACGTAAAAAATGCAGGTCTTAAAAATGTAATTACTTTAGAGGTAAAACCATTTCAGCAATATACCGAAGCTCCACAGCCTGCTGGAGTACTCATGGTGAATCCTCCTTATGGCGAACGCATTAGAATAGATGATATTGAGGCATTGTATAATATGATAGGTGAACGATTGAAGCATGTCTTCACCGGATATGATGCCTATGTGCTTAGTTACAAAAAAGAGTTTTTTGATGCCGTAGGCTTGAAGCCTGCCAAACGATTCTTCCTTTTCAATGGTGCATTGGAGGTAGAGATGCGTAAGTTCGAAATATTTGCTGGTAGAAGAGATGATCGTTCATCAGAAGAAGTTTCCACCAGAAGATACGATCGTGATAGCCGAGCAGTGGGTGAAAATCAAAGAGAGTTTAAGCAAGACTTCGGTCCCCGAGGTGGCGATAGAGACAGACCAAGAGATAACCGCGAAAGAGGCGGATATAGAGACCGTGATGGTGGTGGCGATAGAGGTGGTTACAGAGATAGAGATAACCGCCAAAGCGTAGACAGACCAGACAGAGGTGGCTATAGAGATAGAGATGCCGGACGTGGCCCATCAGAACGTGGTGGTTACAGAGATAGAGATGCAGGTCAAAGTTCAGACAGAGGCAGTTATAGAGATAGAAGAGATAGCGGTAGTCAAAGCGCAGATAGAGGAGGTTACAAAGAAAGAGATAACCGTCAAAGTGCAGATCGACCAGACCGTGGTGGTTTTAGAGAAAAAGATAGAAGTTTTGGTGGAGACAGACCCAGAGATGTCGATAGTGAAAGACCAAAAAGAGAATATAAACCATTCGATCGCAAGAATGCAGTTTATGACGCTGCAACCAATCGTCCGGTCTTTGTAAAGAAAGATCCAGATGATGAACAACTAAAAAGAGAACCCATCGATTTTAAAAAGAGGAAAAGCGAGAATAGCAGTGAAACCCCTGGTGCAGAGCGCAGAGTAAACAAAGTATTTATTGCACGTAAACGACCAGTAAAAAGAGATGATGCGGACACTGATGTAACAAGCAGGGACAATGATCCTGATAAAGAATAATATTCAGTAATGAATTTTAGATAACGGGTGCAATTTTCATGAAAGTGAGATAAACACTCCCACTGACGAGGCTATCTGTAATGGATAGTCTCGTTTTTTTTATAACAGATGTTCTTTATAAAATCTGCCGTGAAAAAATCAATAATGGATTTACTCTATGGCATATACTACTTTCTTTGCATGAGATTCAAATTGCAATTTGGCGCGAGTCCGGAGATCAAAATTAGGAGATGTAGGAAGTGATTTGTTATTAATAAAACAATGTTTTGTTTCTATCGAGAAGGTTTATCTAATGCTCAATCTATAATCACGTTAGCACAATTATCAATTTGTAAATAATAGACCACTTATTTTTACAATTCATCCGAAAAAGTGCGTTAGAACAGTTGGAAATCAAATCCCCGGTCGTGGATGAGGCGTTTATGTCATGAAAATTGAATCCACTGCGGTGGAAATGTTTTGAATCGCTCAAAATGTGCTTTTTTGGGAAAATATGAGAGAAATATATCAGGAAAAACGAAGCTACTGCTCAAGATTGAAATATCAACAGATGAAAAGAGGATTCTACAACTGGAATTGGACTTTCTAAGGGAAAAATGGAG
>JARICS010000136.1 GCA_029264035.1 Dysgonamonadaceae bacterium
AAGAATATGAATCTGGAGCATTTTCAGTTGTAGAAATGACAAAAGTTTATGATATTAGCTATCAAACCATTTATAATTGGATTTACAAGTACTCTAAGTATAATAAGAAATCAATTCAAGTTGTAGAAATGAAAGATAGCCAAGCACATAAAATGAAACAAATGGAAGCTCGTATTAAAGAGCTAGAGCAAGCTGTAGGTCAGAAGCAGATGAATATTGATTATCTAGAAAAGATGATTGAGCTTGCTAAAGAGAATTATGATATTGACATAAAAAAAAACTCAAACACCCTACACTATGGTGGTTCCAAGAACATAAAGAAGGATTAGGTTATAGTTTAAACAGCCTTTATAAAACTCTAGGTGTCAGTAAACAAGCTGTTCATCAAAGTTTAAAAAGACAACAATGTTTTGATATGGAATTAAATGATTTAGTAGCCCAGATACACACTATTAGAGAAGATCATCCAGGTTGTGGATTAGAAAAACTATACAAAACTTTAAAACCTCAAACAATGGGACGCGATAAGTTTTGTGAGATATTTATGGATTTGGGATATCGTGTAAGAAAGATTAAAAACTATACTCGGACAACGACACCTTTCTGGTTTAACTATCCTAATTTAATTGAAGGAATGGCAGTTACCAGACCTTATCAAGTTTTGCAATCTGACATTACCTACTTTGATATTAATGGTGAGTTTTATTATTTAGTTTTCATTACCGATGTTTACACACGTGAAATATTAGGGTATAATGTGGGTGACAATATGAGAGTAGAATGTAATATAAAAGCTTTAAAAATGGCTTTAAAGAAAATCCCTAAAGTTCACTTAGAAACGATGGTTCATCACTCTGATAGAGGCTCTCAATATGGTAGCAAGGAGTACATCAAGCTCCTTAAAGACAATGATATAAAAGTTAGCATGGGGATGATAGCACAAGACAATGCCTTTGCAGAAAGGGTAAATGGAACTATCAAAAATGAATATCTTAAGCTGTGGCATATCCCTGATTTAAAGACGTTAGAAAAGAAAACAAGAGAAGCAGTCAATCATTATAATGAAAAAAGATTGCATCAAGCTTTTAAAAATGAGTATTCTCCTATGGAGTTCAAGAAAAGTTTATTAAATTTGAAGACCCAAGAAAGACCGATGGTGATTATTTATGCCGAAGGTAATTATAAAGTCAAGGTGGCATCGAGCCACTTTGACTTTAACCCAAGAGAAGAACCTCTGGCTCATAATTGTCCGATGATAATTAATTAAAAGTAGATTGTATTATTAATCAAAACGGTCAACCCTATTTAGGGAAGGTCATTCTATCAACTCTTCAGTTTCAAAATTTTGCATCAACTCTAAGATTATGTGTTTAACTTTAGTTCTCTCGCTGAAGCGAGTTTTTTCACTTGAGTTTCTACTATTAGGCAAATACTACTTTCTTTATACGAAGTTTAATTGCAAAGTGGCGTGAACACGGTTATAAAAATTGAGATAGAAAACATACTCACATCATTTTCAATTTTCACAAGTGTCAATTTGTAAATATTAGACCTCTATTTATTTCAGTTCGCTCCAAGATGCAGCTTAAAACAGTTGGAAATTAAATCAGCGGTCTGCAATTGAACGTTCATGTCATGAAACTTGAATCTACTGCGGTAGAAATGTTTTGAATCGCTATAATGATGTTTTTTTGAGTCAAAATAGAAGAAAATTGCCGTGAAAAAGTAAAATACAATCTCAGATTCAAAAATCAGTTGAATAAAACACAAAACTATGTCTAGAATTGGATTTTTAAGAGATGAATGGCTCAAATTTGGGCAACAAATGGCGAAAAAAGTGTTGCAAATCATTTCCCCCGTCGTGGATGAGAGTTTCAACAATTTAAATCATTTCTCCCTGTCGTGGATGAGAGTTTCAACAGTTTAAATCATTTTGTAGATGTGCAAAATGTTTTAAAACAAGTATCTCAATAGAGACTGACTAATACATGTGATTCAAATTAACTAAAAGTTTATAATTAGAAATAAAAGCATTAATAGGAGCACTAAAATAGCAATCTACACTTGTAGAATGCATAGAAAGCATTCGATTATAACATGGCTCAAAATAGAGTAGGGGGAGAGAATTATCAATTGAGTTTAGGTTCCAAAGCCTTTCTAGCCCAAAAGGTTTGGATAATTCCTCTTACAGTCAAGTAAATGATAAATGACAACCACAATGCATTGTTACCCAATAGAGATCGGGTGGAGTAGTAACAGAGAAAGAAAGTGATAGCTGATAGCACCATAGCATTACGCATTTCCTTTGATGCTGTGGCTCCTATATATATGCCATCCCACAGGAAAGCTGCAAATCCGGTAATGGGTATCAAAATAGTCCAGAAAGTGAATGACTTGGTAGTTGCAATTACTTCTTGATTGTTGGTTAGAACTTGCAATATTTGATTGGGAAAAAGTATATAGAGTACTGCTGAAACTGCACTAACTACAAAACCCCAGAAGAAAAGCCTTCTGATCATATAGCGCAATAGCATGTGGTTTCTGGCTCCAATATAGCGACCAGTAAGAGCTTCACCTGCATAAGCAAACCCATCCATAAAATAGGAGAATAGCATAAAAAACTGCATCAATAGGGCATTAACAGCAAGTATGGTATCGCCCATACCCGAAGATGCGAAGGTGAAAAACGTGGTTACGAGCGTCAACATAAATGTGCGAATAAATACATCGCCATTCACTTTAAAATAAGACTTGAGAGCTATGGCATCCAAAACGGTGTGCCACTCTATATATTTCATCATTTTGCCATAATAGCGAAACCACATGAATATACAAATTGCAAAAGTAATTACTTGCGAAAGCATCGTGCCCAAAGCTATCCCTTTTATTTTCATATCGAATCCGAATACGAAAATGAAGCTTAGCACAATATTCAACACATTGTTGATAATGGCAATTACCATGGGTGTTTTAGCATTTTGCATACCAATGAACCATCCTTTAAATGCATAGACTGCCAAGACTGCTGGTGCGCTCCAAATACATATGCGAAAATAAAACTTTACGTTCTCTATAGTTTCAGGTCCCGATTTGATGAAGTTTACAGCAAGTTTTTCTATTGGAATTTGTAGTAGAAGAATGAGTAATCCGAAACCAATGGCAACAAGCAGGGAGCGAATGAGCACATTCATGGCTTCGGGAAAATTGCGTGCTCCATAAGCTTGGGCGGTAAATCCACTGGAGCTCATTCTGAGGAAGCCAAAATTCCAATATACCATGTTGAAAATGTTACTTCCCAATGCAATTGCACCTATATATATGGCCGAACCCAAATGACCCGCAATAGCTATATCTATCATCCCAAGCATGGGGACGGTAATGTTAGATATAATATTGGGGAGGGCTAATCGAAATATTTTTTTATCCATCGCACAAAAATAGTACATTTTATTTGTGTTAAATAATAAAAACGTCTAATCTTTATCTTATTTTGCAATACATATATCCTTTAAGGACAATATATTTTTATATCTTTGTCTATTAAGATTTATTATCTTTGAAACGATATAAAATAACAGCACAATAATATTATGGATAAAATTCAAGAACTCACTTCAAAGCTTTATGAAGAGGGAGTGAAAAAAGGGAACACTGAGGCCGAAAAGATTATAGCAGACGCACAACAGAAAGAAAAACAAATTCTTGATGATGCAAACAACAAAGCTCAAGAAATAATAGATGCTGCAAAGAAAAAATCGACAGAAGTAAACAATAATGCAGAGTCTGAACTTAAACTATATGCTTCGCAGGCATTGGAGGCTCTTAAAACTGAGGTTACTAATATAATAACCGAAAAGATGGCCACTTCTAGCGTGAAAGCTGCATTGGGAGATAAAGCCTTTATGCAGAAACTTATTACTAGTCTGATGCAAAACTGGGCTGAGAAACAAACAATGGTAGTGAGTGTCGAAAACAAAGAAGAGTTAGAAAACTATATTCAAGCTAATGCCAAATCTCTTCTTGATAATAAACTGAAAATAGAATCGGTGAACGGAATAAAGACAGGATTCGAGATTGCGCCCGAAGATGGGACTTACAAGGTGAAGTTTGGTGAAGAGGAATTTGTGGAATATTTCAAAGAGTTTCTACGTCCTCAAATTCAAAAGCTATTATTCTAATTTTTATTATTCTAAATACCTAAAGTTAGTCTATGTTTAAAAATCAATACTATTATTTTGTAGCAGGTCTGCATGATTTTTCGTTCGACAGTACTAAGCTTCCTTTTACAGTGTCTGAGTTCAAAGAGATATTGTATGATGAGTTGAAGACAGACGATAAAAAATTGATTGATAAATATTTTTTAGAGGCAGACAAAGACAATCTACTCAAACTACTCTCAGACAAAGAAGCTGAGATCATAAAAACAAGTGTTTTCTCTCGCGAAGATATTTTAAGTACCATCAAATCTATTCAAGAAAATGAAGGTGAGAAGCACAAGGATATACCCGAGATTTTTGATAACTTCATTAGGCAATGGCTGAAAGAGGATGCTGAGTCTGAAAACAAAAATTGGGAAGACATACTTACCTCTCTCTATATGGATTATGGAGCCAAAGTGAAAAACACATTGGTATCTGAGTGGTTCACGCTTAACTTAAACATAGGAAACTTATTGGCAGCTATATATAGTCGCAAGTACGGATTGGATGTGAAGCAAGTGGTGGTTGGAAACAATCATATTGCAAAAATAATAAGAGCCAATGCAAACTCTCGTGATTTTGGCCTCGAACAAGAGTTAGAATATTATGACGCTATAGTTAGAATATCAGAAGATACTGATATATACGAACGCGAGCGCAAGATTGATAAATTTCGCTGGGATTGGTTGGACGAAAACACAGTCTTCGATTATTTCAATATAGAATATCTTTTTGCTTACTTGTGCAAGTTGCAAATATTGGAACGTTGGGTACAGCTTAATGTCGAAGAAGGTGAGCGCGTGTTTCGCGAGCTCATTGCCAATATGAAGAAAGATGTAATAGTGCCCGACGAAGAGTAATAATAAAAAGGAAATAGAAACAACACATATATATATGTCAACAAAAGGAATTGTAAAAGGAATTATCTCCAACTTAGTAATAGTTGAAGTGGATGGTCCTGTATCACAAAACGAAATTGCCTATATAGTTTTGGACGATACAAAACTAATGGCAGAGGTTATTAAAGTAGTTGGTAAAAGTGCTTATGTTCAGGTCTTTGAGAGTACTCGTGGATTGGCTGTTAATGCAGAAGTGCAATTTGAAGGTCACATGCTCGAGGTAGTTTTAGGCCCAGGACTCTTAGAACGAAACTTAGACGGACTTCAGAACGACCTTGATAAAATGGAGGGTGTATTCTTGAAGCGAGGACAGTATACTTTTCCATTAGACGAAAAGAAGCTATGGCAATTTAAGCCTTTAGCTAAAAAAGGCGACAAAGTATCGGCAGGATCATGGCTGGGAGAAGTAGATGAAAACTTCCAACCTCACAAAATAATGCTTCCCTTTAAAATGGAAGGAGAATACACTGTGAAAAGTGTAGCTGAAGCTGGCGAATATAATATCTATGATATAATGGCCGTTGTAGAAGATAAGGATGGCAAAGAGATTGAATTAAACATGATTCAACGCTGGCCTGTGAAACAACCTATTACATTCTTCAAGCAAAAACCTCGTCCATACAAACTGCTTGAAACAGGTGTGAGAACCATTGACACCCTCAACCCCATTGTAGAAGGTGGTACAGGTTTTATTCCTGGCGCTTTTGGTACTGGTAAAACAGTTTTGCAGCATGCTATATCCAAACAAGCTGCGTCTGACATTGTGATTATTGCTGCTTGCGGTGAACGTGCCAATGAGGTGGTAGAGATTTTTACGGAATTCCCCGAATTGGAAGATCCACATACAGGGCGTAAATTGATGGAGCGAACCATTATCATTGCCAATACTTCTAACATGCCAGTTGCAGCCCGTGAGGCATCTGTATATACCGCCATGACTATTGGTGAGTATTACAGAGCGATGGGCTTGAAGGTATTGCTCATGGCCGACTCTACATCTCGCTGGGCACAAGCTCTTCGTGAAATGAGTAACCGTTTGGAGGAACTTCCAGGCCCCGATGGTTTCCCTATGGACTTATCATCTATTATATCTAACTTTTATAGTAGGGCAGGGCACGTTGTTTTAAATAACGACGAGTCTGGTTCAATTACTTTTATTGGTACAGTTTCTCCGGCTGGAGGTAACTTAAAAGAGCCAGTAACTGAAAACACAAAAAAAGTTGCTCGTTGTTTCTATGCATTAGAACAAGATAGAGCAGATAGAAAACGTTATCCGGCTGTTAACCCCATTGACTCTTATTCAAAATACATAGAGTACCCAGAGTTTGAAGAATACATTAGTAAGGAGATTTCGACCGATTGGTTAGATAAGATAAATGAAGTAAAAGTATACCTGTTACGAGGAAAGGAAATTACTGAGCAGATAAATATTCTGGGTGATGATAGCGTTCCGGTTGAGTATCATATTACTTATTGGAAATCAGAATTGATTGACTTTGTTATTTTGCAACAAGATGCATTCGACCCTATTGATTCTGTAACACCTATGGAACGACAAGAATATATATTAAACATGGTTACAGACATATGCCGCACCGATTTCAAATTTGATAATTTCAATAAAGTAGCAGACTATTTTAAAGATGTAATCAATATTTGCAGACAAATGAATTATGCAGAGTTTAAGTCTGATAAATTTAATGAGTATCGCGAAGAACTTAAAGAGTTATTAGAGACAAAATCGGTAAGCAACAACACTAAAAAATAAAGCAGAAAGCTTGTATAATTATGGCAAAAGCATTTCAAAAAATATACACTAAAATTACCCAAATTACCAAGGCTACGTGTAGCTTGAAGGCCTCGAATGTGGGTTATGACGAATTGGCAACTGTAGATGGCCGATTGGCTCAGGTAGTAAGAATTATAGAAGACGAAATAACATTGCAGATATTTGGAGGTACAGAAGGTATTCCAACAAATGCAGAGGTTGTTTTCTTGGGCAAAGCTCCATCATTGAAAGTAAGTGATCAGTTGGCTGGTCGTTTCTTTGATGCATTGGGAAATCCTATTGATGGAGGACCAATTCCCGAAGGAGAAGAGCGAGAAATTGGTGGACCATCGGTTAATCCCGTTCGTAGAGCTCAACCCTCAAAGCTTATTGCAACTGGTATTGCAGGTATTGACTTGAACAATACACTTGTTTCGGGACAAAAAATTCCTTTCTTTGCCGACCCCGATCAACCCTACAATCAAGTAATGGCAACTGTTGCACTACGTGCAAAAGCCGACAAAATTATTTTGGGAGCAATGGGTATGACCAATGACGACTATTTATTTTACAAAAATGTCTTTAGCAATGCAGGAGCATTGGATAGAATTATCAGTTTTGTAAACACTACAGAGAATCCACCAGTTGAGCGTCTGTTGATACCAGATATGGCCTTGACTGCTGCAGAGTATTTTGCAGTTGATAAAAACGAGAACGTATTGGTGCTTTTAACAGATATGACATCATATGCCGATGCTTTAGCAATTGTATCTAATAGAATGGATCAGATACCATCGAAAGACTCGATGCCTGGTTCGTTGTACTCAGATTTGGCTAAGATATATGAGAAGGCAGTTCAATTCCCAGAGGGAGGTTCCATTACAATTATTGCTGTAACTACTCTATCGGGTGGAGACATTACACATGCTGTACCAGACAATACTGGCTATATTACTGAAGGACAGTTGTTCTTGCGTACAGATAGTGATATTGGTAAAGTAATTGTCGATCCATTCCGTTCGCTTTCTCGTCTAAAACAATTGGTGCAAGGTGAAGTTACCCGCGAAGATCATCCACAAGTGATGAATGCTGCTGTGAGATTATACTCTGATGCTGCAAATGCTAAAACAAAGATGGAAAACGGGTTTGATCTAACAGATTACGACAAACGTACTTTAGATTTCGCTAAAGAATATTCTGAATATATTTTGGCTATCGATGTGAACTTAGATACTACTGAAATGCTTGATACTACATGGGGACTATTCTCTAGTCATTTTAGACCAGAAGAGGTGAACATGAAAACAGAAATGGTGGATAAGTATTGGAAATCTGAAGAGAAGGTTGTACAAGACGAACACCAAGAATAGGAAAGTAAATTATTTATGGCTATAAAATTTCAATATAATAAAACATCGCAGCAAGTACTTGAGAAAGGTCTCAGGATGAGATTACGTGCTCTCCCAACTTTACAAAGTAAAGAGAGTGCACTGCGTATGGAGGTGAAAAAAGCCAAAGACCAAATTGAGGAACTAGACATCGAATTGGAAAACCAAATAGGCTCGTATGATAAAATGGTGGGTTTATGGACAGAGTTCGACTCAACATTGATACGCGTAAAAGATGTAATTCTTTCTAAGAAGAAAATTGCTGGTGTACCCATTCAAGTACTTGAAGGGGTTGAGTTTGAAACCAAACAGTTTAGCGTTTTCAATAGACCGAAGTGGTTTTTGGACGGAGTAGGTTTATTACAACGTTTAGGAGAAATAGGAATAAAGCGTGACTTCTTTGAACTCAAACTTAGAAAGTTGGAGTATGCTCGTAAAAAGACAACTCAGAAGGTGAATCTTTTTGAGAAAGTACAGATTCCGGGTTATGAAGATGCAATCTTAAAGATTAAGCGGTACCTCGAGGATGAGGAAAACCTCTCGAAGTCTTCACAAAAAATTATGCGCTCCAAAAAAGAGGCAAGAGCTAAAAAGGAGGATTCGATATGGTAAAAAAAATGAGAAAGTTTTCTTTTTTAATCTATCATAATGACTATGATATGTTCTTGCAAGATTTACGTGATCTCGGACTCATTCATGTTGCTCAACAAGAGAAAGAAGTAGAGTATAATGATGAATTGGAAGGTTACATAAGTCAGTTGAAAAAACTGCAAGAGTCAAGAAAAATATTAGAGAAAACAATATCTGATGATAAGGGAGAAACCCCCACCAATGCAGCTGATATAGATTTGGGTTATAAAATTCCTCTAAAGATTCAAGAAATCCAAGAGCGCATTGCAACTTTAAATCAACAATTGCAGGTAAGTTCAAAAGAACTAGAAAGTCTTGAACCTTGGGGTAATTTTGAAACAGAAACAGTAAAGAATTTAAAGCTGGCAGGATATAACATAGACTTCTTTTCCACTCAAAAGAGTGCATACAATCCTGAATGGGAAACTCTGTACAATGCTATTTTGATAAATGAAGCTAATCGCTACTATTTTGTAACGGTAACTAAGCTAGATAATGTTGCAGAAGAGTTAGGTTTAGAGTCTTTGAAATTACCAGATGTTTCGTACAATGATTTATCAAATTTGATTGATTCTATAAAAACGAAACGCAACAAAGAAGAAGAAAAATTAAAAGCTCTTTCAGCAGATATTCCCTCGCTTGATGCTGCAATAGCAGATGTAGAGTCTAAGATATCTTTGAAAAACGTTGTTTTGAACACCAATCGTGTTGCTGACGATAAGTTGATGATGATGCAAGGTTGGGCTCCTGCTGAAAATGAGGCTAAAATTGTATCCTATCTTCATGAGAAAGAGGCTTATTACGAAGTGGCTGACCCAACACCAGAAGATGATGTGCCTATTAAGTTGAATAACAATAAGTTCTTCAAACTTTTTGAGCCAATCACAAAGCTATACATGTTGCCAAAGTACAATGAATTGGATTTGACTCCCTACTTTGCACCCTTTTTTATGTTATTCTTCGGTTTATCATTGGGAGATATTGGTTACGGTCTGTTTCTATTTATAGCAGCAACTGCCACCAAGGTGCTTAAAAAGTCTTCAATGGGAGATTCATTTAAGTCTGTATTGACCTTAGTGCAAGTGTTAGGAGTGTCTGCATTTTTCACAGGATTCCTGACTGGAGGTTTCTTTGGGATACAATTGTATGAACTTGACATACCTATTGCCAAAAAAATAGGAGATAGATTTTTCTTCGATAATGATATGATGTTTAATTTAGCATTAATTTTAGGAGGTATTCAGGTAATCTTTGGAATGATTATTAAAGTGTTTAATCGAGCTATTCAGTTTGGATTCATGTATGGAGTTTCAACTATAGGTTGGATTGTTCTACTACTTAGTTTAATTATTTCAACTTTGCTCCCAAATATTCTCCCAATGGGAGGAACAATTCACTTGATTATATTGGGAGTAAGTGCAGTAGCAATATTTCTATTTAACTCTCCAGGAAAGAATGTGTTTTTAAACTTTGGGCTTGGTTTGTGGGATACATACAATATGGCTACGGGTCTTTTGGGTGACATATTATCTTATGTTCGCTTATTTGCACTTGGTTTATCAGGAGGTATACTCGCAATGGTATTTACTGATTTAGCTAAGGGTATGAGTCCCGATAATGTTATTTTAGGACCACTCGTAACTATTCTTATTTTCGTTATAGGCCATGGCATCAATATATTCATGAATACCTTAGGAGCTATAGTGCATCCAATGCGCTTAACTTTTGTTGAGTTCTTTAAAAACTCTGAATTCACTGGAGGAGGACAAAAATATCAACCGTTTACATAAATCAAAATATAAAAATCAAATAAACTCAATCAATTATGGAATTAAATCTTTTATTAGCTTATATGGGCATTGCAATCATGCTCATTTTATCTGGAGTTGGCAGTGCATATGGTGTAACTATAGCGGGTAATGCTGCTGTAGGTGCTTTAAAGAAAAACGATGGTGCATTTGGTAATTTCTTAGTTCTAACAGCTCTACCTGGTACTCAAGGCCTTTACGGCTTTGCAGGCTACTTTATGTTTCAAACTATATTTGGAGTACTTACCCCAGATATCACTATTCATCAAGCAGCTGCTGTATTAGCAGGAGGTTTGGCTCTTGGCTTTATTGGTCTGTTTTCAGCAATACGTCAAGGTCAAGTTTGTGCTAATGGTATAGCTGCCATTGGACAAGGTCACAATGTATTTACAAATACACTTGTTTTGGCAGTATTCCCAGAGCTTTATGCAATTGTTGCATTAGCTGGCGTATTCCTTATCGGAAGTGCAATTGTCTAATACATAAGTCTACACAGAACTCATTAATATATATGAGCACAAAAAAAGCTGTACTTTATTGAAAAGTACAGCTTTTTTTTGCTCTATTTATGTAGCTATAAACGACTATAAAATTTCTTCAAGTGAAGTTATTCTATTGATGAGTATTGCTTCTCAAGTTTTTCTTTCATGTCCTCTGCTGATGGCATGTTCTTAGGTTGAGGTAGTAATGTTTGTTCATACACCACCTTGTCTTTAAGCACCTCAATTGCTTTATCGTAAGCTTTATCAGTCTTTAAGCTTTCTTGAACAGCTCCAGCTTTGTAGTAATATCTTTTCACTATCTCGGTAGAGATTAATCTTTTTATTTCAGCTTTGAATGTCTCTAAGTCTCTATCTAAATTGGGAACGAGTTTATCTTCAAGAGCTTTAAACTCTTCAGCTGCAGTTTCCATATAGCCCTCAAACTCCATCACCTCGTTGAGCGACTCTAAGGTTTTCTCACTAATCCTGTCATACTCAAAATCTATTGATTTGACATAATCTTTAAATTTTGAATAATCACTGTCGGTAAAAGTAAACTCTTCTACTGGAGCAATATTTGGATTGTTTTGTACCCATTGTGTTACATAATTAAAGATAACGTTTTCGGTTAGCAAATAGAATGATATTGTGCCTGGTCTGGTCTCTTCAACTGTAATATCAGGAGTTATTCCACCTCCATCGCGAACTTCTCTTCCATTCTTTGTTTTAAACACTGTGGTTAAACTATCAGGTATTCGACCAACACTACCATCTGGGTTTCTGTGTGTGTAATCAAGTGCTTGTATACCTCGTCCGCTGGGAATGTAATATTTCGAAGTGGTTACTTTCAGACTTGCTCCAAATGGTAACTCTCTCACGGTTTGAACTAAACCTTTCCCGAAAGACCTATCTCCAACAATAACAGCTCTGTCTAAATCTTGCAACGTGCCCGCCACAATCTCAGAAGCTGAGGCCGATGTATTATCTACAAGCACCACTAATGGAATTATACTGTCAACAGGTTGGTCAGGAGTTCTTAAGACACGATCCCATTGCTTTATTTTACCTTTTGTAGAGACTACCTCTTGTCCTTTCGGCACAAATATGTTTACTATTCTTACAGCCTCTTCCATAATTCCGCCTCCATTGCCACGCAGATCTAAAATAAGCGATTTAGCTCCTTGCTCCTGTAAGCTAATAACATAATTCTTAACCTCTTGTGCACCATTCTCTGTAAATGTGTCGAAGTGAATATATCCAATACTGTCTTCAACAATGGCAGAATAGGATATGGGGTGAATAGCAATTTTTTCACGAACAACTTCAATGGTACGATTCTTTTTTTCGCCTGGTCGGCTAATAGTAACTGTTAAAGAAGTACCTGGTTTACCTTTCAATAAATCGCTAACCTGTTGTACATTAGAGTTGCTAACATCTACACTATCTATCTTAACAATAATGTCACCAGCTTTAAGTCCACTTTTATCTGCTGGTAGGCCTTTGTATGGCTCATTTATTACTACGTTGCTATCATTGTAAGAAATGATAGAACCAATTCCTGCATATTCCCCAGTTGTCATAAATTTAAGGTCGCCCATATCTTCCTCAGATATATAATTCGTGTATGGGTCAAGTTGAGCAAGCATTGAATTGATTGTTCTGTTTACAACCTTATTTACATCTAAGCTATCTACATAAAATAGATCTATCTCTTTTAATATCGAGGTAAGTATATCAATGTTTTTGTTTATTTCAAAATATCTATCGCTATTTTTTGGCTTTTGTGCTACTGCAAAAGTTGACAAGCAAATTATTGTACTTAGTACAATAAGGAAAAGTTTTTTCATTATAGAGTAGTTTTCTGTATGTTAAGTTTATATTTATATTCACGTAATAACAAAGGAACTACTTTTTTACGAAATCGCGCCTCTGTTTTAGTTATATGTTTTTAAAATCATTACCTTTATGCCGTTTTATAAAACAGATTTAGAATAAAATAATATGCGTTCATCCATTCGGTATATAATTCTACCAGCCTTAGTAGCATTGGTTATTTTTTATGTAACTTGCATTGTAAATGTAGATTCAATTCCTGTGCCAAAGAAGGTGTTACATTATGACAAGTTGGCTCATTTCTTAATGTTCTTCACTCTGTCTGCGGCTATATACTTCGATTATTATTGGCTGCACAAAAGAAAGCCTAATAAATATAGGTTGCTCTTTTTTGGTTTAATAATACCTGTGATATATGGTGGATTAATTGAAATAGTACAAGAGCATTTTTTCTCTCGTTCGGGAGATTGGCACGATTTCTATGCAGATGCTCTGGGTTCGTTAAGTGCTACTGTTCTCCTATTTATTTATATAAGAATGAGACGAAAACAATAAATAAAAGTATCTTTGTATAAACCTAAACTTGATGATTATGCGTTCATTATACTATTTAACCGTTACTAGCTTATCATTTTTCCTTATAGTAGGCTGCACAAATAAAAAATCTGAGGAAGCTCAAGATTCAAATAAAACGGAAGTTTTACAAACAGAAGCCCAAGTCAATAATGATGATGGTAGAGATTATATTGTAAAAATAGGAGATATAGCTCCAGATTTTGATATGAAATTGTCTACTGGAGAAAATGTTAAGTTGTCATCTTTAAGAGGCAAAGTAGTTATGCTGCAGTTTACTGCAAGTTGGTGTGGAGTCTGTCGTAAAGAGATGCCTTATATTGAAAAGGATATTTGGAATAAGCATAAAAATAATCCAAACTTCGCATTGTATGGCGTTGACAGAGAAGAGCCAGTTGAAAAGGTGAATGAATTAATTGAGAAAACAGGAGTTACCTATCCTATAGGCTTAGATCCAGAAGCTGGTATTTTTACTTTGTATGCAAAAGAAAAGGCTGGTATTACTCGAAACGTGATTATAGATAAAGATGGAAAGATTGTAATGTTAACTAGACTTTTCGAAATGGAAGAATTCAAAGAAATGGTACAAGTAATTGATAGTTTATTGGATTCTTGATGATAGACAACAGATAATTATAAACATAAAACCTATGAAATACGAAGACTTAAAAATTCTAGACGAATTAAGAGCTAAAGGTACTATTACAGACGAGGAGTTTGAGAGAGAAAAAGCAAAAATACTTGCTGAAGAGGGTAATCGATATTCTAACACATACAAAAAGCCTCTTTTTGGTATGACACAGAATACTTACCTTATGTTTATGCACTTGTCTCAATTCGCAAGCTGGTTAATTCCATTTATTGGTATAATCATACCCATACTTATGTGGACAACCAACAAAGACACCAATGCAGAAGTAGACAGACATGGTAAAAACATTATAAATTTCAATATAAGTTATGCAATATACTCTTTGGCATTGACAATTATTATTATTGGTATACCGCTTCTTATTGTTTTATTTATTATATATGTAGTAGTATTAGTTATTGCAGCAATAAAGGCTAATAATGGTGAGTATTGGGAGTATCCTCTCACTATAAAGTTTATTAAGTAGAGTATGGAACAAAAGTCTCTTATAAAATATAACAACGTATCTTTGAATATAGAGGAAAATACTATTCTCAAAGATGTGAGTTTTGAAATTAATCCTAACGATTTCGTCTATATAATAGGGAGGGTTGGCTCAGGAAAGAGCACGCTCTTAAAAAGTATTTATGCTGAGCTTCCTATTGAAGAAGGGGATGCTCATGTTTTTGATTATGACCTTTCAACCTTGAAAAAGAAAAACATCCCTTTTCTACGTCGTAAAATAGGAATTGTTTTTCAAGATTTTCAATTGCTTATAGACCGTTCTGTAGAAAAGAACTTAGAGTTTGTGCTACGAGCAACTGGATGGGAGAATAAAAAAGTAATAAAAGATAGAATCAATGAGGTGTTAGTGCAAGTGAACATGCAAAACAAAGCCTATAAAATGCCTCATGAGTTGTCGGGAGGCGAGCAACAACGCATAGTAATAGCACGCGCTTTATTAAACTCACCATCATTGATATTGGCAGATGAGCCTACAGGAAATCTTGATCCTGAGACAGGCAATGAGATTTTGTCTCTACTTCATGCAATTTCTCAAAAGGACGCAGCTGTCATTATGTCAACACATAATTATTCTATTGTGCAAAACTTTCCAGGCAAGATAATGAAATGCGAAAATATGGCTTTAATAGATTTGCATCAAGACCAAATGGAACGTGAATCTGATTTTCAAATTCCTCTAAAACTTAACTAAGTGAAAGTCTTGATGAGAATAATAAACTTAGAATCACTTCCGATTAATTTTAACGTTTATATGCTTACTCAACTTTCTAATCCTATTAAATAATGAGAGGGTTGATATATTTTTTGTACATTTGCACCTTTAAAAAAATGTTCTAAAACTCGTAATTGTGGCTGATACAAAATACATTTTCGTTACTGGTGGTGTTGTTTCTTCTCTTGGCAAAGGGATTATAGCAGCTTCACTAGGTAAATTATTACAAGCAAGAGGTTATAAAGTAACCATTCAGAAATTTGATCCATATATTAATGTCGATCCAGGTACTCTTAATCCTTACGAACATGGTGAATGCTATGTGACTGTAGATGGGCATGAGGCTGATTTAGATTTAGGTCATTATGAACGTTTTCTAAACATTCAAACAACCAAAGAGAACAATATAACTACTGGTAGAATATACCAAAATGTTATAAATAAAGAACGAAAGGGCGACTACTTAGGTAAAACTGTTCAAGTTGTGCCTCATATTACTGATGAGATAAAAAGAAATATAAAGCAACTTGGTTTAAAAAACAAGTTCGACTTTGTGATTACAGAAATAGGGGGGACCGTTGGAGACATTGAGTCGTTACCTTTTTTAGAAAGCGTCCGTCAGTTGCGTTGGGAATTAGGCAAAAAGAGCTTGGTTATTCATCTCACTTTTGTTCCTTACATTGCAGCAGCAGGAGAGTTGAAAACAAAGCCTACACAGCATTCAGTAAAAGAGCTTCAATCTCAAGGTGTTCAACCCGACATGTTGGTATTGAGAACCGAGAAAGAGTTGAATGATGAGATATTGAGTAAGGTTGCACTATTTTGTAATGTGGAGCAAGATGCAGTAATGCAATCAATTGATGTTCCTACAATTTACGAGGTTCCTCTTATGATGAGACAACAATCTATGGATGAGGTTGTACTCAGAAAAATGGGAATGCCAGTTGGCGAAAGGCCAAAATTGGAACCCTGGGTAGATTTTCTTGAGAAAAGACGCAATGCTACAGAAAAAGTAGTTATAAAGTTAGTAGGTAAATATGCAGAATTGCCCGATGCCTACAAGTCTATAAATGAAGCATTATCGCAAGTGGCTATTTATCATGATAGAGTACTCGATTTTGAGGCCATTCAATCTGAAGATATCACTGAAGAGAATGTTTCAGAGCTACTTGCTGGTGCTGACGGAATTGTTGTTGCGCCAGGTTTTGGACGACGTGGTGTAGAAGGTAAGTTTACAACAATAACTTATGCAAGAGAAAATGATATTCCCACTTTTGGTATATGTTTGGGAATGCAATGCATGGTGATAGAGTATGCCCGTAATGTGTTAGGACTTGAAGGTGCAAACTCAACTGAAATGGATTCTAAAACACCTTACAAGGTTATAGATATAATGGAAGATCAGAAGAACATCACAAACATGGGTGCATCTATGAGATTAGGTTCATATGACTGTTTACTCAAAAAAGGATCTATTGCATATAATGCTTACGGTAAAGAACTTATACAAGAGAGACATCGCCATCGTTATGAGTTTAATAATGAGTTTAAAGAACAGTTTGAAGAAAATGGTATGTTATTTACCGGATTCAATCCTGATTCTGACTTAGCAGAAGTAGTAGAGATACCCGCATTGAAATGGTTCGTTGGAACACAGTTTCACCCAGAGTATAGTAGCACTGTTATCTCACCCAATCCTCTATTTATGAGTTTTATGTCTGCAATAACTAACAAATAATATAAAGAAACAATTTAAGAATAGCAGTTTGTCTGTGATATAGCTGCACTATAAAATACAAATGGATAAAAATACTATTATTGGATTTCTGCTCATCGCAGTTGTGATGATAGCCTTTATGATTACTCAGCGTCCCAATCCAGAGGAACTTGCTGAGCGTCAAAGAATGCAAGACTCAATTCAACAAGTAGAGGCTCTACGAGCCAAGCTGCAAATGGAGGAACTTCCTGAAACAAATAAGTCTCAAGTTGATACTTCTGATGTGCTTACTGATTTTTTTGGAAGCGGATCTGCAATTTCTGAAGATGCTACTTTAGGTGCAGAGTCAGAAGAAGGAAAAGAAAGTGCAGTTGATACTGTCTCTTCTTTTGTACCGGTTAGCAGTAGTGCACCAGAAGAATTTGTAACTATCGAGAATGAAGACTTACGCTTGAGGGTTTCTACCAAGGGTGGATGGATGTATTCTGCAGAGTTGAAAGATTTTAAGAGATACGATAAAGATACACTGTTTCTTTTCAAAAGTGATGAAGCCAGATTTAATTTAGAACTTTTCAATAAAAGAAGTGTAAGATTGAACACAGAATCAGAAACATTTACTCCAATCTTATCTGAAAATGGCAGAACCCTAACAATGCGTTTAGGCTATTCCGATAGTCAATATATCGATTTTGTATATACTCTTCCTAAGTCAGGCTACCTTATCAATTTTGATATCAAGGTAAACGGTATGGCCAGCGAATTGCATGCCGAAAGTCTTCAAAATTTCCGCATTAAATGGGATCAAAAGTTGCGTCAACAAGAGAAAGGGCGTAAATTTGAAAGTAGATATGCAACCATTCACTACAAATATGCAGGAATGGATGTAAAGAAAATGTCAGAAAATAAAGATAAAACTGAAGAGTATAGTGATCCCGTTCATTGGTTTGCTTACAAAGATCAATTTTTTACTACTACATTCATTGCAGACAAACCTTTTACAAACACCATCCTTTCGACTAAAAGTATAGAAGACGAAGGATATCTGAAAGACTATGGAGCTGAAATCTGGGCTCCTGTTTCTGTAAACGAGACTGGACAATTATTTGCTGGTTTCAGATACTACTTAGGTCCTGTGCACTACACATCTATGAAGGCTTTGAATAAAAACCTTGATAAAGACAAACAGCTTCATTTAGAACAAATGGTTAATTTAGGCTGGAGTTGGTTGAGCTGGATTAATAAATTCTTTGTAATTCCAATATTCAATTTCTTCCTATCTATGGGCTGGGGTATGGGTTTGATTATATTTTTGTTGACTTTGTTAGTTAAACTAATCATATCACCACTTACCTTCAAATCATACAAATCATCTGCCAAAATGCGCGTGTTGAAACCACAGGTTCAAGAAATTGAAGCGAAATATCCTGGTCAGGATAAGGCAGTTGAGCGACAAAAGGCTACAATGGCGCTTTACAGCAAAGCTGGAGCAAGTCCTATGAGTGGTTGTTTGCCAATGCTGTTGCAGTCGCCTATTTTGATTGCATTATTTTGGTTCTTCCCATCAGCTATTGAATTGCGTCAGCAAAGCTTTCTATGGGCCGATGATTTATCAACCTATGATGCTATAATAACATGGGGTGGCAATATTCCTCTCATTTCAAAATATCTGGGAAATCATTTAAGTCTATTTACTTTGTTGATGACAGTTACCAATATCATCTACGCTAAATTCAATATGGAGGCTACAAGTGGTGGATCACAACAAATGGCAGGTATGAAATTTATGCCTTATATGATGTCATTCATGATGCTGTTTTTCTTTAATTCATACCCATCTGGATTGAGCTACTACTATTTTATTTCTACGTTGATAACGATTCTTCTTACACTTGCTTTCCGTAAGGTTGTGAACGAAGATAAGCTGTTAGCTAAATTAGAAGCCAATAAGCGCAAGCCAAAAAAGAAATCGGGCTTTATGGCTCGATTAGAAGAAGCTCAGAAAGCGCAAGAGCTACAAGCCAAACAACGTTCAAAAGATAATTCTAAAAAAAGAAGATAAATCTTCTTTTTAATAATATAAGTTGAAAACCAGAACTAATACATTTAGTTCTGGTTTTTGATTCATACAGTTATTATTTTATATAAAAGCATTTGAAAAAGAAGTGGAGAAAGTTCATTTACAGGGGTATTCGTCAAAGAAAATACCAAAGTAATTAAATTAATGAACATATCTTTTTGATTATTGTTTTAACACTATACAGTATTTTACATTTTAATAAAATTGATTATGAACAAAGAGGATACAAGTTTTGGATACGATGAAGACAACTCTGTGAAATACATTCAGAGTACTATGTCGAGAGATTTGTTAGGACAGCTAACTGAAGATGATATAAAGTATCTCGTAGATCTTATATATGAATACTACGAAGAGAAAGGATATTTGAATGATGATGCTGATGATGACATTGAAATTGACGAGGAAGACCTTATTAAATACATTTCGAAAAATGCAAAAAAAGCTAATATAAAATCCTTGTCAACTGAGCAAATCGAAGCAGTGATAGAAGGTGAGTTGGCCTATTGTGATACGCTTGATGAGGACGATGAAGAGTAAGGAAACAATTAAATAAGAACAATTATTATATAACTAAAAAATTATTATTAAGTATGAAACATTTATCATTTTTAGCCACCATTTTATTGAGTGGATTATTAATTCTCTCAAGTTGCGGAGCAAGCAACACTGTTAAAGGTGGAGGTATTGGCGCTGGCGCTGGCGCTGGAGTTGGTGCTGGAGTTGGCGCTATTATTGGTGGCGGTAAAGGTGCAGCGTGGGGTGCAGGTATTGGTGCAGTTCTTGGCGGTACAACAGGAGCCATTATTGGAAACAAAATGGACAAACAAAAAGCTGAACTTGAAGCTATTGAAGGTGCTCAGGTTGAGTCTGTAAACGCAGGTGAAGCTATTAAAGTAACTTTTGAATCAGGTATTTTATTTGCTTCTAACTCAAGTACATTAAATGCAACATCTCGCACATCGTTGGACAAATTTGCTACTTCATTGCAAAACAACCCTGATACAGATGTGAAAATATATGGTCACACAGACAGTTCTGGTAGCGATGCTATTAACAACCCTTTGTCTCAACGTAGAGCAGAGTCAGTATACAACTACTTGCTTTCAAGAGGTATTTCTGGAACAAGAATAGATTCTCAAGGATTTGGTTCATCACAACCAATTGCTGACAATACTTCAGTTGCTGGAAGAAGCCAAAACAGAAGAGTAGAGGTTTATATTCTTCCAAATGCTAAGATGATTCAAGACGCTAAGCAGGGTAAATAATAAGGTAAATAATATTTACATTATACATTCAAAGAGTCATTTTACGTATAATCGTAAAATGACT
>JARICS010000085.1 GCA_029264035.1 Dysgonamonadaceae bacterium
ACATGACTTATTTAAACATTTTATGCATTGAGAGCAATCTACCCAATGCATAAAATTAGCTATATAACAGCTGTTTTCTAATTATCTACTTACTGCAACTTAATGCTTACAATCACTTACTTAGATGTTATCCAATTTACTATTTCATCACTCATTGGACTCTTTTTGGGTGCAACAAAATCAACCAATTTTCCATCTTCATCAATAAGATACTTCTGAAAATTCCATGATACTTCAGAGTCTTTTACACCGTTTTTTGATTTCTGTGTAAGCCATTCATAAATAGGTGATTGATCTTTCCCTTTTGTACTCACTTTGTCCATCATCTGAAAAGTAACTCCATAATTCTGAGTGCAAAATTCTTTAATTTCTGCTATAGAGCCAGGCTCTTGATTCATAAAATTATTAGCTGGAAATCCTACTATAGTAAATCCTGTATCCTTATATTTCTCATATAGTTCTTGTAGCTGTTTGTATTGCGGAGTTAAACCGCATTTTGAAGCTGTATTTACAACCAAAACTTTTTTACCTTTCAAAGACGACATATCGAATGTCTCGCCATTGATATCTTTTACTTTAAACTGGTGTATGGAGTTAGATTGTGCTTGAATCATAATGAGAGATAGTGCTAATAAACTGAGTAAAATAAAATTCCGTTTCATCGTAATTGGTTTATTTAATTTGTAAATAGTCTTTGATTATTTGTTTGTGATGGTTCAAAAAGTGAAAATCCTTATTGTCATCACTATCTATAAACGTTGTTGTATATAGATGTGTTCAAATATATAAATAATAAATATTAGAAGACACAAAATATCTACTAAAATCGACTTATACTACTATCTACAAGCTAGTTAATCTGTTTTAGCCCCTCTTATATTTCAAAATATATAATTGTGAGTACATCTATACGGTAATATCCTACTGTAGCAGAGTTAAGCTGTAAAAAGTATAAAAATGAAACTCTACTCTTACAATTATCATATTTAGTAAGCCTCTAAATAGCAGTTTATATAATTAAAACAATAGTTAACCGTTCATTTCGGCTACATATGTTACTACTTTATCAACATATATATCGTATACATACAGTTGTAATGGTACAATTGTATGTATATATTTGTATTGTCATTAGATTACATTTGTGATTCTGTTGCATTAACAATCTATTCTACCACCATTGAATCACTACAATACCTCTTAAATTAGTGTATTATCATATATATTTAAACCTTTACAGTAGTTATTGATATAGATAGCTACACAATATAGCATATTCTAGTTAAAAATATTATTATTAGTAGTATAATGTATTATATATCAGTGATTAATGATATATATATAAAGTAATTTTGCAACTTAATTTTAATAGATTACATAGGTGATACATTTAGTTAGTTACAATTGTACTTTCTCCGTTTACAAATATACACTACATTTGTATTGAGTAAATGTTTTCATTTGTAAACTATCTTTCGTACATTTGTATGCCACATTTGTACTTATATGTAGTTTTGTATTTTAAACATATCTAATTATGAAAGATAGAATCAAGGAAATAATGGACAATGCGAATCTAACACCTGCAAAGTTCGCCGATCAGCTTCAAATTAATAGAGCTGTCATTTCTCATATTTTAAATGGTAGAAATAATCCCAGTTTAGATGTTGTGACCAAAATACTTTCAGAAATGAATTATATAAATTCTGACTGGTTGTTGAATGGAACTGGAGAAATGTACAAAGATGGATTCACTTCTCCCATTGATGAAAATGAGCGAAGTTTATTCAACGCAGAGGCTACAAAAGCGATCGATAGTGAGACACAATCTGAATATGCCAAGGAAAATGCATTTAAGAGCTCTCAACAAGCTGATAAACCCACTGATAATCAGGATATATCATACAGCCCTAGCAGTAATCGGAAAGTAAGGCAAATAATTATATATTATACCGATAACACATTTGAAACCTTTACACCGCATTGATTTTCTTTTTGTAACTTTGCAATTCATATTCGTACACAATATAATTTCAATATATACTTTCGGATGAAACAACAATTAGATTTTATAATAACTTCAAATGAAGCTTTGAACGAAAATTCTTACTTGTTAAAGGTATCACCTGTAAATGGAGAAACTTTGCAAGAGTTGAATCCTGGACAATTTGTTCAAGTTTTAGTTCAAGACTCATCAGCAATTTTTTTGCGACGCCCCATATCCATCAATTATATAGATAAAAAAAGCAATGAAATATGGCTATTAATTCAACGTGTTGGTAAAGGCACAAATAAAATAGCCGAAATGAAGGTGGGCGAAGAGCTTAATCTTCTATTCCCATTGGGTAATAAATTTTCGCTACCCAAACCAGATAAGAAAGCTTTGCTTATTGGTGGTGGTGTAGGAACAGCTCCATTACTTTTTCTGGGAAAACGACTCAAAGAAGAAGGTTTTTACCCTGAATTTTTATTAGGGGGAAGAACAGCATCGGATATTACACAGTTAGAAGATTTTGAGAAACTAGGTGATGTTCATATCACTACCGAAGATGGTAGTAAAGATGTGAAAGGATTGGTTACGCATCATCCTGTATTAAAAGAAAAACAATTTGATAATATATATACTTGTGGACCTAAACCTATGATGATTGCCATTGCTAGATATGCAACAGAAAACAATATTGAATGCGAAGCATCTTTGGAGAATCACATGCCATGTGGTTTTGGCGCGTGTCTCTGTTGTGTTGAAAAAACAAAAAAAAGAGGCAATATTTGTGTTTGTACTGAAGGTCCAGTTTTTAATATTAATGAACTACAATGGATAGATTAAAAGTAAACATAGGAGCATTGGAATTGAAAAATCCAGTGATGACTGCCTCTGGCACTTTTGGATATGGCACAGAGTATGCTGACTTTATTGATTTGAGTCGTTTAGGAGGCATTCTTGTGAAAGGAACTACACTTGAACCAAGAGAAGGTAATGATTACCCACGCATGGCCGAAACACCCTCAGGGATGCTCAATTCAGTAGGCCTTCAGAATAAAGGGGTTCATTATTTTGTATCGGATATTTATCCTGTAATAAAAAAATACGACACTAATATTATTGTGAATGTATCGGGGTCGACTTTGGAAGATTATGTAGCATGTACAGAGGCTTTGACGGGTTTAGATAAAATTCCTGCTATAGAGCTCAATGTTTCGTGCCCTAACGTAAAAGAAGGTGGCATGGCCTTTGGCACATCGTGTGCATCGGCAGCTCAGGTGGTAAGAGCAGTGAGGAAAGTGTATGACAAAACTTTGATTGTAAAATTATCGCCCAATGTAACTGATATTGCAGAAATTGCTTTGGCTGTTGAAGCTGAAGGAGCTGATAGTATCTCACTCGTAAATACCTTTTTGGGGATGTCTATAGATGCTGAGAAACGAAGACCCAGACTTTCTACCATTACAGGTGGCCTGTCAGGCCCTTGCATCAAGCCCATTGCCTTGCGCATGGTGTGGCAGGTATATAAAGCTGTGAAGGTTCCTATCATTGGTATGGGTGGTATTAGCAATTGGGAAGATGCCATCGAGTTTATTCTTGCAGGGTCTACTGCTATACAGATAGGAACATACAATTTTATCAATCCTGCTGTATCTGTAGAGGTTGTGGATGGCATATTAGACTATATGGACAGACACAATATTGATTCTATTAACGATTTGATTGGTAAACTAGACTATTAAAATGCATTTGTTACAAATAAGCAAGCTTTACTTATCTTTGTTTTGTTTTTAACGAAAATACCAACCATTAAGCATTGTTTTTGTCTATTATTTTGACAAAATGAAAAAAACATGCTACTTTTGTAATTCTTTAAAAATAAAATAATTCAAATTTCAATATGTCAAAACTAACTATACCCAAAGATTATTATCCAATAATCGATCTGAAACAAACGGAACTTGGTATTAAAAGCATAAAAGACTTTTTTCAACTCAATCTTGCTTCTGAGTTACGCTTGAGAAGAGTGACAGCTCCTCTTTTTGTTGAAAAAGGAACAGGTATCAATGATGATCTTACGGGTGTGGAGCGCGCAGTGCAGTTCCCTATAAAAGATATGGATAATGTAAGCGCTGAAATAGTACATTCCTTAGCTAAATGGAAACGACTAACCTTAGCCGAATATGAAATTGAAAAAGGTTTTGGCATTTACACCGATATGAATGCTATTCGTGCCGATGAAGAGTTAGGTAATATGCACTCTCTATATGTTGATCAATGGGATTGGGAATTGGTAGTAGATGAATCTGAAAGGACTATCAGTTTTCTGAGAGAAATTGTGGGTAGAATATATGATGCCATGTTGCGAACAGAATTCATGGTGTATGAATTGTTTCCTGCAATAAAGCCCATCCTGCCCCGAAAAATCACTTTCATTCATGCAGAAGATTTATTGCAAAAATATCCTACTTATAGCCCGAAAGAAAGAGAAGATGCTATTTGTAAGGAGTTTGGTGCTGTTTTCATTATAGGAATTGGTGCAGCCCTATCAAATGGTGAACCACACGATTTACGATCGCCCGATTATGACGATTGGACAACAATAAATGAAGAAAACCAAGAAGGATTAAATGGCGATTTACTTGTGTGGAACGATGTACTAGAAAGAAGCATGGAATTATCATCTATGGGAATAAGAGTTGATAAAGCAGCATTACTAAAACAACTGGATATTAAAAACCAAAATGAAAAGCTGTCTCTATATTTTCACAGTAAAATGATGAATGACGAACTTCCCTTATGTATTGGTGGAGGTATTGGCCAATCTCGTTTGTGCATGTTCTACTTGCGCAAAGCGCACATTGGTGAGATACAATCGAGCATATGGCCTAAAGAGATGCGATCGACAGCTCGCAAGAATGGAATTTTCTTAATTTAAACTATATCTATTTATCAGCATTTATGTTCGTCAAAATTGAGAATAGTTGGAAAGAGAAGTTGCAAGAAGAGTTTGAAAAATGTTATTTCAAATCTCTCACTAATTTTATTCACGTAGAATATAGCACACAAGAAATATATCCTCCTGCCAAATTAATTTTTAATGCTTTTGATAAATGTCCTTTCAGTGAAGTAAAGGTTGTTATCATTGGGCAAGATCCATATCACAATATTGGGCAAGCCAATGGTTTGAGCTTTTCGGTAAATGAAGGAATTAAGATTCCTCCATCTCTTGTAAATATTTACAAAGAAATCAATGTAGATTTGGGTAAATCCATTCCACAATCAGGAAATTTAGAGCGATGGAGCGAGCAGGGTGTACTACTTTTGAATGCTACACTCACTGTGAGGGCTCACACTCCCGGATCGCATCAAGGAAAAGGATGGGAGCAATTTACAGACAAGGTAATAGATTCATTGTCAGAAGAGTGCAATAATCTTGTATTCCTCCTTTGGGGCAATTATGCGCAACAGAAGGGCAAAAACATAGATACGAACAAACACTTAGTGCTTAAGTCACCCCATCCTTCGCCACTTTCAGCACATCGCGGCTTCTTTGGAAACAAACACTTTAGCAAAGCAAATGAATATTTGATTGAGCACAACAAAAAACCTATCGAATGGTGATATAAAAAGACCAAATAGCTTTTGAAGCAACATCAAAATTCAGTATTAGCAATAAAAAAACGATTTCTTCATTAATAAGAAATCGTTTTTTTTGAGATTTGATTTTGTGATAAATCAATATTTTAACCAACGCTACCTTCTAAACTTATTTGAAGTAGCTTTTGTGCTTCCACTGCAAACTCCATTGGGAGTTTATTTACCACCTCTTTCACGTAGCCATTCACAATAAGACCTACTGCCTCTTCAGGCCCTAAACCTCTTTGATTGCAATAGAATATTTGATCTTCACTAACTTTTGATGTTGTAGCTTCGTGCTCTAGCATTGCAGAAGGATTTTGAATATCTGTATAAGGATATGTGTGTGCACCACACTGGTCTGTAAGCAACAAACTATCACATTGCGAGTGATTACGGGCATTCTCGGCATTCTTGGTAACTTTCACCAATCCTCTGTAAGTATTCTGGCTATTTCCTGCAGAGATACCTTTACTTACAATACGGCTTCTGGTGTTTTTACCTATGTGAATCATTTTTGTACCTGTATCTGCTTGTTGCCAATTATTAGTTACTGCAACAGAGTAAAACTCTCCTACGGAGCCATCTCCAACAAGAATACATGATGGATATTTCCAAGTAATGGCAGAGCCTGTTTCTACTTGCGTCCACGATATTTTAGAGTTCACACCTTGGCATATTCCTCGTTTGGTAACGAAGTTGAATACTCCACCTTTACCATCTTTACTACCAGGGTACCAATTTTGAACTGTAGAGTATTTTACTTCTGCATTGTCCATTGCAATAATTTCAACTATTGCAGCATGCAATTGATTTTCGTCACGCATTGGAGCAGTACAACCTTCTAAGTAGCTTACATACGAATCGTCATCGGCAATGATAAGTGTACGTTCAAATTGACCAGTGTTAGCCGCATTTATTCTGAAATATGTTGACAATTCCATGGGGCAACGCACTCCTTTAGGGATATAGACAAATGAACCATCACTAAATACTGCAGAATTGAGAGCAGCATAGAAGTTATCTTTATATGGAACTACAGTTCCTAAATATTTTTTCACCAAATCGGGGTGATGCTTAACAGCATCACTAAAAGAACCGAAGATGACACCTTTTTCGGCCAATACATCTTGGAAAGTTGTTTTCACAGAAACACTGTCCATAACTGCATCTACAGCTACACCTGTCAATTGTTTTTGCTCGTCGAGAGAAATACCTAAACGCTCAAATGTTTTGAGAAGTTCTGGATCTAAATCCTCTAAGCTTTGTGGACCATCTTTCTTTCCACGCGGATCGGCATAGTATATTACTTCCTGAAAATCAATTTCTGGAATTGTCAAATGTGCCCATTCGGGTTGTTTTATGGTCAACCAATGTCTGTAAGCTTTCAATCGATATTCTAAAAGCCACTCAGGCTCTTCTTTTTTTGCTGAAATAAGTCTTACAACATCTTCATTGAGACCTTTATCTATAAAATGAGTATCAACATCAGTAGAAAACCCATATTTATAATCGGTTGACGTTAATTCCCCTAAAATTTTATCTTGATCTGATTCTTGCATAATGTTTTGATATTTACTAAGTGTATTCACCATTAATGATAAACGTGAATATCGTTTTATAATAACCGCTGTAATAACAGCTGTGTAGGTTGTTTTGTTTATTTTGAAATCAGGCTATGTTGCCATAGAATCTAGATTACTGCTGTCTATCAAATATATAAGATGCTTCTAATAAACAAATAAGTTCTAAATTCAACTTTCAGCACAAACTAATCAATGTATTTTCCGATAATGCTCTCAGGATTAATAATTGATTTAATGTCTTCGTAAGGAATGGTTACCTCAATGGGACCCATTGAATAGGGGGCTATCTCATATTGATTATAAACATAGTGCACTCCTTCATTATTGATCCAAAAGTTGTTGTTGGGTGCTATATCGTTTATATCGAAAAAACCTTCACCGAGCAATTTCTCGGGAGTATCAATGTTGTATTGTTTCATCAATTGATCAACTATTTTTGTAGTTAATAAATGATGGTAATTAGGCTTAAATATATCTTCTTCAGTAATTGTGGTAAGTGCCTCTAAGTCAATAATATAATAGAGCATTTGCAATGATCCGTGTGCTCCACCAGTATAATCGGCATGCTCAACAGAGTAGCTCAACACACTGGCATCTTCAAATTTTATTTCGTTACTTTTGTGCAGTTGATACCAATACCAAGAGGGCTGACTGTCTTCCTCTTCAAGATTTCCCATATCTTCGTAGTACTGATTTCCTAATTCTCTATATTCTTCAGTGTAGTTTTCCAAATACTTATTTAGGGCATCTTTTGGAGAGAGAGAATCATAAGATTGATTGTTGAAGAATGTACCGTTGAATATTTGTTGCAATCTTGCTAAGTCTTTTTTGCTTTTAAATTTTGAGGGATAATTATATTCAATCTCAACATTAGCAAAAGGCTTAGTAGTATCATTCACTGGAAAGAGATAAACTCTTTCTTTCAATTCAAGTTTATCAAACTTAAGATCATCGTTTTTTTTGAAACACGATGTTACGCATATCCCAACAAGCATCATTGATGCAACAATAAAAAAACTCTGCTTTTTCATAATCTAATCTATCTCTTGATTTACTATTATTGGGTAATTTGTTTGATGGCTCCTAAATGAGGATAAAACTCAACTTTTATGGGTTGCTTTCTGCTATCAAACATGCGTTTGGTTAACACATCTTGTGTGCCATATTGCACCACATCAATTTCGGTGTTTAGCAATGTGTTGTTTCTAAAACTTAGCGTTAGTTGAGCTTTACTAGGAAGATTGTAAACAACTCCTTCAGAAAACTTTTTCTGCAAATCGCGGATATCTCTATCAGAGAGTTCTACTTGTGGTTCTGGAGTTTTATTTATCAAGCTCAGATAAACTGGTTCGCCAGCTAAATCATCTGCATGAACTTGTCCTAATTTTTCGGAAAAACGAAAAGGAATTTCTCTATCAATATTCTCTAAACCGGGAATCAATGAGACTTTTGATGTGCTGTATTCAGTTTTCACGCTACCCGAAAACATTTCTATCAATGCTTTTTCCTGCATATTTATTTGGTTCATCACCAATTTGTATGCTTCGCCATCGGGAGGCATATTTACGGCTTCGCCAGTAAGGATGTCTGTGCGACTTAGACGTAATGCAAATATTTGCTTAGCTATTAGTTCAGCTTGTTTTGCACTAGATCCTGCCAGTAGTATTTCTTCTGTTAATAAAGATTGAGCATTTACGGTAGATTCAATTTCCACATGTGGCTTGCTAGTAGTTGCTTTATCAATAATTGGTGCATCGGTATTGATGGACCAAAGTAAACCATCTTTTGTCAAATATACAAAAGGCTCGGCAGAGTTTTGCTTAAACTCTATAAGGTATGAGTTGTGTTTGTTGGGGATTCCTGTATTCTCAACAGACACACTCTCAAGGTTGTACACAACTCTGTCTTCCAAAATAGGATTATCGATGCTTAAATATTGTTTAGCATATTGGTAGAATTCACCTCTCTTGTATGTTGTTTTGCTTATTGAAAGCTCAAAATCGAGTTGCGTTATTGGCAAACTATATACTACTCCATAATTATTACTCTTGAGAGCATTTTGCCTAATTGGCATCTGAGCATTGAGCGATGCGCCTGATAGAAGTAGAGCAACTGCAATAATCTTTATTTTTGTGTTCATTGTTGTTTAATATAATAATTAAAACGCCGATTGAAACTGATGTAAGAAATTTACATCGTTTTCGAAAAACAAACGAATATCGTTTATTTGATATTTTAGCATAGCTATGCGTTCAACACCCATCCCAAATGCATAACCAGAATATACTGTGCTGTCAATGCCACAGTTTTCCAAAACCGATGGATCTACCATGCCACAGCCTAAAATTTCTACCCAACCTGTATGTTTACAAATATTGCACCCTTTGCCTCCGCAAATATGACAAGAAATATCCATTTCGGCACTTGGCTCAGTAAAAGGGAAATAAGATGGTCTCAGGCGAATTTGTGTATCCTTGCCAAATAGTTCTTTTGTGAAGAACAGCAGAGCTTGTTTTAAATCGGCAAACGAAACATCTTTATCAATATAAAGACCCTCGACTTGATGAAACAAACAGTGTGCTCTGGCAGATATAGCTTCATTTCTATAAACACGACCTGGACAAGTAATGCGAATGGGTGGTTGTGTCTTTTCCATCACACGTGTCTGTACAGAAGAGGTGTGAGTGCGCAAAACAACTTCAGGATTACGTTGAATGAAGAAAGTGTCTTGCATATCACGTGCTGGATGGTCGTCTGCAAAGTTTAATGAGGAGAAAACATGCCAATCGTCTTCAATCTCGGGGCCTTCAGCAATAGAGAAGCCTAATCTTCTAAAGATAGTACATATCTCTTCTTTTACCAACGATATTGGATGACGTGTACCCAAAGCTATGGGATAGGATGTACGCGTCAAATCGAACTCAGCCAACTGCACATTTGAACTTTCAATGTTTTTCTTCAGTTCGCTAATTCTATCTTGCAAGGCAGTTTTGAGCAGGTTCAACTTTTGACCTACCTCTTTTTTCTGTTCTGGAGGTACAGTTCTGAAATCGCTCATCAGCGAATTTACAATTCCTTTCTTACTCAAGTATTTAATGCGTAATGCCTCGAACTCTTCGGGGTTGCTAGCTTTCAGATTATCTATTTCAGAAAGTATTCTAAATATTTTATCAATCATTCTTGGTCTTTGCTTTTCTTTAGTTTGATATTTTAATTACAAAATTACACTTTTCTGTGCTATTTGCCACATTTTAATTTAAAAGAATTGGTAATTATATAGACAAGTATCTTTTTTGAATGAAAAAGTAATCGTAAATTTGTTTTTTAGTCACAAGCTGTACAGTTGAAAAACTTGCAGGAGCTTGTCTTCTAGCTTTCTTAGGTGAAAGCTAGTATCAAACTATAACATAGAAAACATGACTACTCAAATAGAAGAATACATAGCGCATCACAAACTTTTTTCGAAAAAAAGCAAAGTGTTGGTTGGACTCAGTGGAGGTCCCGACTCAATGGCTTTAATTCATATTCTTATGCAATTGGGATACGATTGTATTGCGGCGCATTGTAATTTTCATTTGCGTGGTACAGATTCTAATAACGATGCTGCATTTGTAGACACATGGTGCAGAAAGAATGATATACCTCTCTTCATCATTGAATTTGACACCTATGAATATGCATCCACTAAGAAAATATCAATAGAAATGGCAGCTCGAGAATTGCGCTACAATTGGTTTGAAGAGTTAAGAATAGAGAAAGGCGCAGATGTTATAGGTATAGCTCACCATAAAGACGATTCTGTGGAGACCATACTCATCAACTTAATTAGAGGAACGGGTATAAAGGGACTAACAGGAATACCTCTTATAAACAAACACATTGTACGCCCTTTGCTTGCTATTTCTCGACGAGAAATAATGGAGTATTTATCTGTCAACCAAGTGCCTTACGTAACGGATCATACAAACGAAGAAGAATTGTACACCCGCAACATACTTAGGCTAAAAGTATTACCGATATTTGAAAAAATAAACCCATCGGTTAAAAACTCTATCATCAACACTGCCAACAATCTGAAAGAGGTTGAAAAGATATACAATCGTTATATAATAGAGGCTATTGAAATAGTGATGCAAGACAATTTAATTGATATTGCAAAGCTTTTGCACACACATTCACCCCAATCTGTTTTGTTTGAGATATTGTCACCCTTAGGTTATACGCCCTCTGTGATAGAAGACATTGCAAGCAATTTAGACTCTATCCCTGGCAAGATATATCTGGCAGATAACTACAGATTGCTTAAGGACAGAGACTATTTGGTGATTTCTGAAAACAAATCTGAGAAACAAGAAGATAGATATAATGAGTTTCATATTTATCCTGATTCTAATCATCTGGAATCTCCTATCGAGTTAACCTTTAAGACTGAAAAATACACACCTCAATTTGAAATTGTCAGAAAAAAAGGTATTTTACAGTGTGACATAGACAAACTTTCGTTTCCTCTAACCTTACGTAGATGGAGAAAAGGCGATTGGTTTGTCCCATTTGGAATGAAAGGCAAAAAGAAGATTAGCGACTTCTTTACCGACAATAAGTTCACTATGTTTGAAAAAGAAGAGACATGGGTCTTACTTTCGGGAGATGACATTGTGTGGATTGTTAATCATAGATCTGATAACAGATTTAGAATTACCGAGGCCACAAAAAGTGTTTACACCATTAGTTTTGCTAAACAAAGTTAAAAACGTGTGTGGGTGTACAATTAATCACTACTTTCATGCAACTAATTCAGCTTTTGATTGTCTATATTATATAGTCCACGTTAGTTAATTGAGAACTAGAAACTTAATATTTTAAATTTAAAACTATACATAATATGAAAACAAGTGTTGTAAAAGATGTACTTTTGGTAGCCACCTTTGCCGGATTTGCCTATTTAGTTGTGCGTAATTATAAACATAGAAAACAAAGAGAAAAAGAAGCCCTTGAGTTTCTTCACTTTCAACTATTTTAATTGCTTTTCTACTAACATATTAGAAATATAGAACACAATCTAATCTTTTGGCTATAACTTTTTACTACCTTTGCGTCTGAAAAAAGTTGTAAATAAAATTTCCAATGCTAACATTAAAAACAATTTACGATAATCCTCAAGCGGTTATCGATGGTTTACGTAAAAGAAACTTCGATGCCGAGAGCATGATAAACGAAGTATTAAGCCTTGACGAAAAAAGGAGAGATGCTCAAACTCAATTAGATAACATTCTAGCTGAAGTCAATTCCACATCCAAACTTATTGGTACTTACTTTAAGGAGGGGAAAAAAGAGGAAGCAGAAAAGTCGCGTCTATTTGTTACTAAACTAAAGGACGAGTCTAAAGTTCACGAATCGGTTTTGACTAATGCTGAAGCCAAGCTTCAAGAAATTTTAGTAAGCATTCCGAATGTACCTCACGAATCAGTTCCCGAAGGAAAAGGTGCTGACGATAATTTGATTGAGCGTTCGGGGGGCGATATGCCTACACTTCCCAAAGGGGCAGTACCGCATTGGGACCTCGCTAAACAATACGATCTGATAGATTTTGAACTGGGCGTTAAGATTACTGGAGCAGGATTTCCTGTTTATAAAGGTAAAGGAGCACGCATGCAGCGCGCCCTTATCAATTTCTTTTTAGACAATGCTCTTGAAAATGGTTTTACCGAAATTCAACCACCTTATTTAGTAAATGCAGACTCAGGTTTTGGCACAGGACAATTGCCCGATAAAGAGGGCCAAATGTATCATGCACAAGTAGACGATTTGTACCTTATCCCCACAGCTGAAGTTCCTGTTACTAATATATACAGAGATGTGATTGTGGATAAAAAAGATTTCCCAATCAAAAACACTGCCTACTCTG
>JARICS010000037.1 GCA_029264035.1 Dysgonamonadaceae bacterium
TGCCTTGCAATACTAAACTAATATGCAATTAAATTGTTTATTAGAAGCTAATAAATATCTATGTTACATTAAAATCACACTTGTGTTATGAATTTAAAAAGAATTGGCTTACTAGCCACTATAATTATTATGGCAATAACTGTAAATGCACAATCACTGATAGGTGATTGGAAAGGAACATTGACTGTTCAAGGAATGGAGTTAGAATTGGTATTTCATGTAGAAAAAGCTGATGAAGGCTACACTTCTACCATGGATGTTCCTCTTCAGAAAGCAATGGGAATACCTGTTGAGAAAACAGAATTGGAGGGGCAAAACGTTACTTTTGCTATTCCAATAGCACAAACAACTGTTACGGGAACGCTTGATAGCAACACCATTACAGCAGAATATGAGCAAATGGGTCAGAAGTTTCCACTTGTTCTAACCAAGTTTGAACAAACACTACCCGGAAATCCCGAATTAGTTAGTAGTGTTGAAGAATTAAAAGCATTAGCCGCTTTAGACAAAGGAGATTATAAGTATGAAGTAGCCGACTATTTTGCAAAACCAAAAGCATCTTCATTTAGCCTATCGCCCAACGGTAAGTATATGTCGTATATGGAAAGTGATCCATCGGGCAATAAAAAACGTCATGTATACATTAAAGAAATAGCTACAGGCAATGTAAATAGGGCTGTTGAAGAGAAGGACGAACTAATAAAAGGTTATGGTTGGATAAATGACGAACGCTTATTCTACGCTATGGATAAAGGTGGTGATGAAAACTTCCATATTTATGCAGCAGATATTGATGGTAGTAATGCCAAAGATCTTACCCCGTATGATGGCGTTAAGGCAGGGATAGTAGATATCTTAAAAGACCAAAAGGACTACATCATCGTGTCGATGAATAAAAACAATCCACAAGTATTTGAGCCCTTCAAACTGAACATCATTACAGGAGAAATAGAGCAACTCTATAGCAATGATGACCCAGCGAACCCCATTCAAGGTTACGATTTTGATAAAGATGGTGAATTGAGAGCTTTTACCAAGATGAAAGATGGTATCAAAATGGAGTTGTATTACAAAGATTTAACTTCGGGCGAATTTGAGCTGATGAAAACAATGAACTGGGATGACAGTTTCGGTATTATGGGATTTGATTATGCATCGGGCAATAAAGACCAAGCATATGTAGTAACTAATTTGGATGGCGATAAAGCAAGAATCGTGTTGTACGATTTGAAAAAGAATGAATTGATAAAAGAGGTATTCTCACACCCCGATTATGATGTGAGTAATATGGCTCGTTCTCGCAAAAGAAATTATGAGATTGATTACTTTTCTTACAATGGAGAAAAGAATGTATTGATTCCTGTGAGCGAATCTTTTAAAGAATTTGACGAAGCAGCAAAAAAAGCATTCCCCAATAAAGAAGTATATAGAATAGATTTTGATGATAATGAAGAGACTTACCTTGTTATTGTTCAAAGCGATAAACTATACGGCACTTATTACACATACGACGTAGCCAAAAAGGAGTTTACCCTTCTTTACGACCTTATGCCTCAGCTAAAAGAAGAGGATATGGCAGAAATGCGCCCCATCACATTTAAGAGTAGAGATGGTTTGACTATTCACGGATATATCACCCTACCCAAAGCAGCATTGGAAGGAAAGAAAGTTCCTTTGATTGTGAATCCTCACGGTGGACCACAGGGCATACGCGATAGTTGGGGGTTCAATCCCGAAACACAACTTTTCGCTAGTCGAGGCTATGCTACTTTGCAAGTAAACTTCCGTATTTCGGGTGGTTATGGTAAAGAGTTTCTACGTGCTGGGTTTAAACAGATAGGACGTAAAGCGATGGATGATGTGGAAGATGGTGTAATGTATGTATTGGAACAAGGATGGGTAGATAAAGATAAAATTGCCATTTATGGAGGTAGTCATGGAGGATATGCTACATTGATGGGATTGATAAAAACACCTGACCTCTATACATGTGGTGTAGATTATGTGGGTGTGTCTAATATTGAAACGTTCTTCTCTTCGTTTCCAGAGTATTGGAAACCTCTTACCGAAATGGTGAAAGCTATTTGGTATGACTTGGACGACCCAGAAGAGGCAAAAATAGCGCGTGAAGTTTCACCAGTATTTCAAGTGGATAAAATAACTAAACCTCTATTTGTAGTGCAAGGAGCAAATGACCCACGTGTAAATATTAATGAGTCGGATCAAATTGTGGAAAAATTACGTGCAAGAGGATTCGAGGTGCCTTATATGGTAAAATACAATGAAGGTCACGGTTTCTATCGTGAAGAGAACAGTTTAGATTTTTATGCTACAATGCTTGGATTTCTATCAAAGTATTTAAAATAGTTGCTAATATAATAGAGAAGATTAAAATTAAAAGCCGAAGCAGTGGGATAACTGTTTCGGCTTTCTTGAACATTGGAACTTGTGATTACTCTTTTGTCTTTGTTGGTTTATCCTATGTTTCGATAAGCTGTTATTTTCAACTTGATTTGGGCTTAGTATGTGTCTCTTATTCGACCCCCTTCGGGGTCGGATGTTTATAGCACATGGTATTACTATAAACATGTGACCCCCAAAGGGGTCATACCGCTGATACTTCAAACGTTCAAACACTCTTCGAAGCTCTTTCGAAAGGTGTTCGAAGAGGCCATATAATTGCAAATGCTGGATTTAATTGAAATTAAACGCCCTTTAAACGATGTTGAAACATCATTTAAAGGGCATTTTAATATTTATCTAAATCTCAAACGATGAGTATAGGACATCAAATACTATCAAATCTTCTTAACTCATAATTCTTAATTTTTAACTACGAAGTTAGTGAAACTCATCCCAACTCTTAATCTCAATGTCATCCACATCCATATTGCAAAATGCTTCAATGAAAGCCCTTGCCAATCGTGTGTTGGTAATCAATGGGATATTGAAATCAATAGATGTACGTCTAATCATATATCCATTCTTGAGCTCACTCACGCTTAGGTTCTTGGGGATATTGACCACCATATCTATCTTTTTATCTTGAAGCAACTCAAGTGTATTGGGGCTTTTGTTTTCGCTTGGCCAATATACTAATGTTGCAGGTACACCGTTGTTCTTCAAAAACTTTTGTGAGCCACCTGTAGCAAACAAGTTGAAACCCTTGCTGTGCAACAATTTTGCAGACTCTAGCAATTCAGCTTTCGATTTAGCAGGTCCTGTGGAAAACAGAACGTTCTTTTTAGGAATTGTGTACCCTACAGACAACATCGATGTGAGCAGCGCTTCATCAAATGTATCGCCCAAGCAACCCACTTCGCCAGTCGATGCCATATCCACACCCAATACTGGGTCGGCCTTTTGCAAACGAGAGAAAGAGAATTGCGAGGCTTTGATACCCACATAATCCAAATCGAACGCATTCTTACTGGGCTTCTCTACTTCCAAACCTAGCATCACTTTAGTGGCCAGATCTATGAAGTTTATCTTCAATACTTTTGACACAAACGGAATGGAACGCGATGCACGCAAGTTGCACTCAATCACTCTAATTTTGTTTTCTTTGGCTAGAAACTGAATGTTGAACGGGCCGGTTATCTCTAATGCTTTGGCAATCTTTCTAGCCACTTTTTTTACTTTGCGAGCAGTCTCTACATACAATCGCTGTGGAGGGAACTGAATGGTAGCATCGCCCGAGTGGACTCCTGCAAACTCTACGTGCTCAGATATTGCATAAGTAACAATCTCGCCTCTATCAGCAACAGCGTCAAACTCTATCTCTTTAGCATTCTCAACAAACTCGCTCACTACTACTGGGTATTTCGATGAAATATCTGCAGCCAATTGAAGGAAGTTTTTCAACTCGTCATAATTAGAGCATACATTCATGGCAGCACCAGATAGTACATACGATGGACGTACCAAAACGGGATAGCCAACAACATCAACAAAGCTTTCGATATCGCTAAGCGAGGTCAACTCTTTCCAACGTGGTTGGTCAATTTCTAATTCGTCCAACATGCTCGAGAATTTGTGACGATTCTCAGCATTATCAATCTTATCGGCCTGTGTGCCCAGTATGGTTACATCATAGTCATCGAGCCTTACTGCCAGGTTGTTGGGTATTTGACCACCCACAGAGAGTATCACACCATGTGGATTTTCGAGCTCTACAATATCCATCACCCTTTCGAAGGTCAACTCATCAAAATAGAGACGATCGCACATATCATAATCGGTAGATACGGTTTCGGGGTTGTAATTAATCATCACCGAACGATAACCCTCTTCTCTCACAGTTTTGAGGGCATTCACCGAACACCAGTCAAACTCAACCGACGATCCAATTCTGTAAGCTCCCGAGCCCAACACAATTACCGATCTTTTGTCGCCCACGTATTGCACATCATTTTCGGAGCCATTGTAAGTCAAATACAGATAGTTGGTTTGAGCAGGATATTCGGCAGCCAATGTATCTATCTGTTTCACAACTGGAACTATGTTCAGACTCTTGCGGTATGCGCGAATCTTATCCGATCCATCATCGGGCATTTCTTCTTTCCACACTGCGCGTGCAATCTGAAAGTCGGAGAAGCCTTGCTTCTTTGCAATTCTCAAAAGTAGGTCGAAGTTACTGTTTTCAGATTTGCTTAGATCAACATCCAGTGGGGGTAATGCTTCTATCTTCTGCGCAGTTTCAAGTATGTTGTAGAGTTTGTGCAGAAACCATTTATCAATCTTCGTCAAGTCGTGAATCTGATCAACCGTATAGCCCACTCTGAAAGCTTTGCTTATCACAAATATGCGTTCGTCAGTTGGCTCATTGAGGGCCTTGTCTATATCATCTATTTTCAGTTCTTTGTTTTCGACAAAGCCATGCATGCCTTGCCCAATCATGCGCAGACCTTTTTGAATGGCCTCTTCAAACGTTCGACCAATGGACATGATTTCGCCTACCGATTTCATGCTCGACCCAATCTCTTTGGTAACTCCGCTAAATTTGCCAAGATCCCAACGGGGTATTTTCACTACTATGTAGTCTAAAGAGGGTTCGAAGAAAGCACTGGTAGTTTTAGTTACAGAGTTTTTTAAGTCAAATAATCCATAACCCAATCCTAACTTAGCAGCCACAAAAGCCAACGGATATCCTGTTGCCTTAGAAGCCAATGCCGATGAACGGCTCAAACGCGCATTCACTTCAATTACTCTATAATCTTCAGAATCTGTGTCTAAGGCATACTGCACATTACACTCACCCACTATGCCCAGATGGCGCACAATCTGTATGGCAAGACTACGCAGTTTATTGACCTCAGAGTTGCTAAGCGTTTGCTATGGAGCTACTACAATACTTTCGCCAGTATGAATGCCCAGTGGATCGAAATTCTCCATGTTGCACACCGTGATGCAGTTGTCATATTGGTCGCGAACCACTTCATATTCAATCTCTTTCCAACCCTTAAGCGATTTCTCAATCAACAATTGATCGGAATACGAAAAAGCTTTCCCAGCCAGTTGTTTCAACTCTTCAGGATTGTTGCAAAAGCCCGACCCTAAACCTCCCAAAGAATAAGCTGCACGTAATATTATCGGATAACCCAATTTCTCGGCCGCCTCCAACGATTCTGTTACAGTGCTTGTAGCGAAACTCTGAATGGTTTTTACATTAATTTGGTTTAGTTTTTTCACAAACAAATCACGGTCTTCAGTAGCCATAATTGTTTGCACGGGAGTTCCCATCACCTGCACATTGTATTTCTCCAATATGCCAGCTTCAAATAGTTTCACCCCACAGTTTAGCGCAGTTTGCCCACCAAAAGCGAGCAATATACCATCGGGTTTCTCTTTTTTAATCACCTTTTCTACAAAGTAAGGCGTAATGGGCAGGAAGTAAATTTTATCGGCCGACCCTTCAGAAGTCTGAACGGTGGCAATGTTTGGATTAATTAAAACAGTTTGCACTCCCTCTTCCTTCAGTGCTTTCAAAGCCTGCGAACCGGAATAGTCAAACTCGCCAGCTTCACCAATTTTGAGAGCGCCCGAACCGAGTATGAGTACTTTTTTCATGTCCTCACGTGAATATGCTAAGTCCTTTTTAACGGATGTCTTATTTGTTGTCATTTGTTTTTTCTTTCTTGTATATCTTTTATCACATTGCGCTTGCACGCCTATCATGGATGTTGTAATTAGTTTCCGCTAGGGGGCAACTATAACATATCTATAAAATCCTGAAACAGATACTCCGTATCGGTAGGACCGCTTGCAGCTTCGGGATGAAACTGTACAGCCGAAAATGGTTTTGTCTTGTGTCTTATACCCTCGTTGGTGCCGTCATTCATATTCTCGAAATAGGGTTCCCACTCATCATTCAACAAGCTGGCATCTACTGCATAGCCATGATTTTGAGAAGTGATGTAGCAGGTGTTTTCTCCTACTCTTCTCACAGGTTGATTGTGGCTGCGGTGTCCATATTTTAGTTTATAAGTCTTAGCTCCTGCCGCCATAGCCAACAATTGATTTCCCATGCAAATACCAAATATTGGTTTGTTTTTGTTCATGGCAAGGCAAATGTTATCTATCGTCACTTGACAATACTCTGGATTGCCTGCTCCGTTCGAAATTATCAATCCGTCATATTCTATGGAGTTGAAATTGTAATCCCAAGGCACTCTAATGAGGTGAATATTCTTACGCTGCAAATGGCGAATTATATTGTGTTTCACACCACAATCTACCAATACTACTTTCTTCTCACCATTCTTATATTCGATAATCTCTTTGCAGCTCACTTTGGCTACCAAGTTTTCTTTTGCTGGGTCGTAAAACGCTATCTCGCTTTCGTCCCTCTCTTCGTCTTCGTTGTCAATAATAATTTTCCCGCTCATTGATCCGTTTTCGCGCAACAGTTTTGTCAACTGACGTGTGTCGATACCATATATAGCGGGTATGTCTTCTTCTATCAACCATTGCGACAGACTTTTTTCAGCATTCCAATGTGAAAAGTCGTGCGAATAATCCAGTACTACCAGTCCTCTGACATGGATACGCTCTGACTCAAAAAAATCGGAAACTCCTTGCGTCATACTGTTAGGTGGGACTCCGTAATTTCCGATTATTGGATAAGTAATTGTAAGTATTTGCCCCTCGTACGACGGGTCTGTTAGGCTCTCAGGATAACCAACCATGGCCGTATTGAAAACGACCTCTCCCGAACTCGATCTGTCGGAACCAAACGATTTTCCATGAAAAACTGTACCATTTTCGAGTACTAATCGTGCAGGCTTATCATTGCGCATATATGAGTGTTGTTTGTAAATTTGGAAGAAAGAAACAGTTTCTCTCTAAACTGAACACAAAATTATAGATAATATCTCTGTTTTGATAATTTTTTGAGCGTTAAATGTCAAAATGAGCGTTAAAAATTGAAAGATGAAAATTATAAGCTAAGAATAGAAGAGGTTTATGTCAATATGTCGTAGTATTTCGGCAGATGATGACCATTTGAAGTTTAATAGATTGAAATGTGAAAGTTGAGAACGACCTAGTAGGTATTGGAATTATCACTTCCCTTGATAATAACACCGCAAATTTATCCACATTTCACCCTATTGAATCGAAAGTATTTATAACTAATGAAAGTCAAATGAAAGCTTGCAATAAGCCCTTAAAATTGAGCTCTGCAATTGGATAAGAATATGTTTAACCAATCGCTATTTTCAATTGATTAAATTTTCCACCTTATATTTAGTAATATTGCAAGATTCGTATTATATTTGTAGAAAGAGAAAAAAAATAACAACAATAAAAATATAGATAAAAATGGGAAGAGTATTAATAATAGGTGCTGGAGGCGTAGGAACTGTAGTAGCTAACAAAGTAGCTCAAAACAAAGATGTGTTTACAGACATCATGTTGGCCAGTCGTACAAAGAGTAAGTGCGATGTGATTGCAGAAGATGTGAAGAAACGCACAGGCGTGACCATCGAAACTGCTAAAGTGGATGCAGACAATGTGCCCGAATTGGTGAAGCTATTCAATGAATTTAAGCCAGAGATAGTAATAAATGTGGCATTACCCTATCAAGACCTTACCATAATGGATGCTTGTTTGGAAGCGGGTGTAAATTATTTGGACACGGCCAACTATGAACCTTTGGACGAGGCTAAATATGAGTACAGTTGGCAATGGGCATATCACGACAGATTTAAAGAGGCAGGCTTGACAGCCATTCTTGGTTGTGGATTTGACCCTGGTGTGACTAGTATTTTCACAGCGCATGCTGCTAAGCATCATTTCGACGAGATTCACTACTTGGATATTGTGGACTGCAACGGTGGAGATCATGGCAAGGCATTTGCAACGAACTTCAATCCGGAGATAAACATTCGCGAAGTTTCGCAAAAAGGTAAATACTACAAAGATGGCGAGTGGATTGAAACCGAGCCACACGAGATTCACAAAACATTGACTTATCCTGAAATTGGTGAAAAAGAGTCTTATTTGATCTATCATGAGGAGTTGGAGTCGTTGGTCAAAAACTTCCCCACCATTAAGCAAGCACGCTTTTGGATGACATTTGGTCAGGAGTATCTGACGCACTTGCGTGTGATTCAAAACATTGGCATGGCCCGTATAGACGAAGTGGAGTATAATGGACAAAAGATTGTTCCTATTCAATTTTTGAAAGCTGTATTGCCCGATCCAGGTGAACTAGGTGAGAACTACACTGGTGAAACTTCTATTGGTTGTCGTATACGTGGTATAAAAGATGGCAAAGAACTGACCTATTATATATACAACAATTGTAGTCATCAAGAGGCCTACAAAGAGACAGGTGCGCGGCCACTACGCACTGCAGGCCGGGGTGCCGCACAGCGCGCAAAATGCCGGCGGCCGCCGCGTTGGCCAGGTGCCCATAGTCTCCGCCCACCCGGCGCTGCAGAAAAAGTGGGTAGCGCGACGCGGCCAGCAGCTGGGGGTCGTGGTTGGACTCCAGCAGCAGCGCATGGCAGCCGGCCAGGTGCTCCAGCACATGGGCGCTGGCATGCCCCAAGTCGGTCAGCAGGCCCAGGTGCGCCGCGCCATCGCTGCAGCGCAGCTGCAACGGTTCGCGGGCATCGTGCGGAACCGTGAAAGGCAGGGCTTCAAAGCTGCCCAGGTCGATGGCCTG
>JARICS010000068.1 GCA_029264035.1 Dysgonamonadaceae bacterium
TTTTCTTTCAGTGCTACTATTTTCGGGTTTTCACCTTCCACAAAGTTATTGCTGCTCGGTGTAACACGTGTCAATATAGTGGCTAAGTATCCCGACTTGTCATTCTTTATACCATCTTGTTCGTAGCCATAGCTCTGGTCTGCCAGCATTCCGGCAGGTATGGTCAGTTCGTCAATCAACGTTTCGCCATCAGACTCATACAAGGCAATATAGTTTTCTTTGTTGGGATCCAATTTAAAGTTCAAATGGAATGTTCCATTCGAAGGCTTATTGTCGGCCCAGAAAATTGCATGTTGATGAGGTTTTAGTTGCGTTTTGATATCTCCACGCGGAACGGCATACTTCTTCGTATCATTGGGGTCGTTGGTAATGAATATACTCGACAACTCTAGTGTTCTAGTTGTGTTGTTATATATTTCAATCCAAGCACTTCTCTCTCCAAAATCGTCGGTGAATCCTTCTATATTTTCCACCACCACTTCGTTAATTACTAAATCTGACCTGTCAAACTTTTCGTTACAGGCCCCAAATAATAATAACGATATTGCAAGGATGGATAGTTTTATTTTATCTGTCATATTCTATATGTTCTTTATTATAAAGGCATGTTGTCGTGTTTCTTTGCAGGGTTCACCAATTTCTTGGTTCTAAGTTGTTGCAAAGCTCTAATAACACGGAAACGAGTATTCCTTGGTTCAATCACATCATCAATGTAACCATAACTAGCAGCTTGATATGGGTTGGCAAAAAGATCTGTGTATTCGTCCTTTTTGGCTTGTGTCACTTCTGCTTTCTTCTCAGGGGTTTCTTCTGCGGCAATTTCTCTTCCGTACAATACCTCTACAGCTCCGTCGGCTCCCATCACAGCAATTTCGGCTGTTGGCCATGCATAGTTGATATCGCCACGTAGTTGTTTACAGCTCATCACAATGTGAGCACCACCATAAGATTTTCTGAGTGTAATAGTTATTTTTGGAACAGTTGCTTCGCCATAAGCATAAAGCAATTTAGCGCCATTCAAAATTACGCCTCCATACTCTTGAGCAGTACCTGGAAGGAATCCGGGAACATCTACAAGCGTTACAATAGGAATATTGAAAGCATCGCAAAAGCGAACAAAACGAGCGGCTTTGCGTGAAGCATTAATATCTAATACACCAGCTAAGTATTTTGGCTGATTGGCTACAATACCAACCGACTGTCCGTTGAAACGAGCAAAACCTACAATAATGTTTTTCGCATAATCAGCGTGTACTTCCAAAAACTCTCCTCCATCGATAATAGCACCAATTACCTCATACATATCGTATGGTCTGTTAGCACTATCAGGAATTATTTCATTCAGTCCGTCCTCGTATCTATCGATAGGGTCGTCTGTTTTTCTAAGTGGAGTTTCCTCTAAATTGTTTTGAGGTAAGAAACTGAGTAGATTACGAACAAGCGACAGTCCATCCTCTTCAGTATCTACTGCAAAATGAGCAACCCCCGACTTGGTGCTGTGCACTTGTGCACCACCCAATTGTTCTTGCGTTACATCTTCACCAGTTACAGATTTCACTACTTTAGGACCTGTGAGGAACATGTATGACGTGCCTCTAGTCATGATGGTGAAGTCGGTAAGCGCAGGTGAGTAAACAGAACCTCCTGCACAGGGACCAAATATTCCTGATATTTGAGGAATTACACCCGATGCAAGAATGTTGCGTTGGAAAATCTCGGCATAACCAGCCAAAGAGTTCACTCCTTCTTGAATTCTGGCACCACCAGAATCATTGATACCAATAACTGGAGCGCCCATCTTCATAGCTTGATCCATTACCTTACAAATCTTGAGTGCAAGAGTTTCTGATAGTGAACCTCCAAACACAGTAAAGTCTTGTGCAAAAATGTAAACCAAACGTCCGTCAATAGTTCCGTAGCCTGTTACAACGCCGTCACCTAGGAATTTTGTTTTATCCATCCCAAAGTTAGTCGAACGATGCTCAACAAACATGTCGAACTCCTCGAAGCTACCTTCGTCCAAAAGCATATCAATACGCTCTCTGGCTGTGTACTTACCTTTACTGTGTTGCGCTTCAATTCTTCTTTCACCGCCACCCATTCTAGCTTTTTCGCGTAGCTGAATGAGGTGTTTAATTTTTTCGAGTTGCTTGCTCATATAAATATTTTATTTCAGTTTTATGATTAATTTTAATTACAATAGTATCTACAGGCCCTTGAGTTATTATTTCTCAGGGTGTTCGCAAAGTTCGGTAAGAACGCGTCCAGTTGACCTTGGATGCAAAAATGCAATGTTTAGTCCTTCTGCGCCTTTTCGGGGCTCTTTGTCAATCAATTGTACTCCATTTTCTTCTGCCTTCTTCAGTGCATCTTTCACACTTTTTGTAGCATAAGCAATGTGGTGAACTCCCTCGCCTCTGGTTTCGATAAACTTGGCAATGGTGCTCTCTGGGCTTGTTGGTTCTAAAAGTTCAATTTTAGTATCTCCCACTTTGAAAAAAGCCGTTTTTACTTTTTGATCTTCTACTACTTCAATGTTGTAACATTTCAGGCCTAAAATTTGCTCGTAATAAGGTAGTTGCTCTTCAATGTTGCGTACTGCAATACCTATGTGTTCGATATGCGTAATGTTCATAAAGTTATTTATTTAAGTTGTTTATAAAATTATTTGTATAATATTTTTTTATCATCCTATATAGGATAAATAGTCTCTTGCAATATCGGTATATTCAATTGCCCCGGTTATGCCATAAATAGCACATCGAAGGTATTAAGTTGATAATACATTCAATATCTTCACTAAGTCAGGATTGATGGGTTTCTCTTTTTTGATGGCTTGCGAGAAGGGGACATAAACTATCTCTTCGTTTCTCACACCAACCATTATATTTCGCTGACTTTCCAATAGTGCTTGAATGGCTGCATAGCCCATGCGACTAGCCAATATACGGTCTTGCGCAGTGGGCGAACCTCCTCTTTGCAAGTGTCCCAATATAGCTACCCTCACATCATATTGAGGGTATTGGCTTTTCACTCTTTCGGCCAATAGTAATGCTCCACCAGTAATCTCGCTTTCGGCTACTAGTACAAGACTACTATTCTTGCTTTTTCTGAAACCTTGCGAAATAAACTCGTGCAATTGGTCTTTCTCTATACTTATTTCAGGAATAATGGCAGCTTCAGCTCCAGCAGCAATTGCACTGTTCAGTGCTAAAGCACCACAGTTGCGCCCCATCACTTCTATAAAGAAGAGTCTTTCGTGCGAGCTAGCTGTGTCGCGTATTTTATCTACAGCTTCCACAATAGTGTTAAGTGCAGTGTTGTAGCCAATGGTAACATCGGTTCCCGAAAGGTCATTGTCAATAGTGCCTGGAAGTCCCACAACGGGTATGTTGTATTCGCGAGCAAATACTGCTGCTCCTGTAAGTGTGCCGTCTCCGCCAATTACTACAAGTGCGTCAATTCCGTGTTTCACAAGATTGTCATAAGCTATTTTTCGTCCTTCAGGGTCTAAAAACTCTTCACAACGAGCCGATTTTAAAATTGTTCCACCACGTTGAATAATATTACTAACGCTATTTGTTTTGAAAGGCTCTATTTCGCCCGTAATTAAACCTTTAAATCCTCTATAGATACCTTTTACTTCTATGTCGTTATAAATAGCTGTTCGTGTGACTGCTCTTATCGCAGCATTCATCCCAGGAGCATCTCCTCCAGAAGTGAGGATGCCTATACATTTGAGAGATTGAAACATATATGATTTTTTATTTGTAGTTCTTAAAGAAATTTTGAACCACAAAGATAAAAAAATAAACCGACATAGATAAATAAGAATTGTTTAAAATGTTACCGAATCATCTAAGTATAAGTTAGGTTTCAACGATTTTACTATTTTAGCCACTTCTTCCATTTGCCATCTGGGGGTAGATGTTGCCCCACAAATACCAACACTCATGTTGTCTTTCACCACTGTTGTGTCAAATGTTTGAGGATTAGATACAAAGTGAGAATTGGGGTTGTATTTCTTGCATTCAGCAAAAAGGACTTTTCCGTTTGAGCTTTTTACGCCTGCCACAAATAAAATGATGTCGTGTTTCTTCGCAAACTCTTTCAGGTTGGGAACACGGTTAGACACTTGTCTGCAGATAGTATCGTACGATATGAATTCGGCATCACCCTGCATTTTCTTCTTTATTAATTCTGATATTTCTCTGAAACCGTCCAACGGTTTGGTGGTTTGCGAAAACAGATGTATATCTTTTGTATAATCTAGTTTATCCAATTCCTCTTTGCTCCCTATCACAATGGCTCTCGACTCGGTTTGTCCCACAAGCCCTACCACCTCGGCATGTCCTTCTTTTCCGTATATCACGGTTTGGGTGCCGTCAACAGATTCTTTATCTTTTCGTTTCACTTTCTTTTGCAGGGTCAGCACCACAGGGCACGAAGCATCTATCAACTCTATGTTGTTCCGTTTCGCAATTTCGTAAGTGCTGGGTGGTTCTCCATGAGCACGTAGTAATACACGCGCATTCTTAAGATTCTTAAATTGCTCCAAATCTATTGTTATCAAACCCATATTGGTCAAACGCTCCACTTCTAGGGCATTGTGTACAATATCGCCTAAGCAGTAAAGTGTTTTTCCCTTCTTCAGTTCCTCTTCGGCTTTGGCTATTGCCCTTGTTACACCAAAGCAGTATCCCGATTTTTTATCTATCTCTATTATTGCCATCCTGCTTTCCTATCGTTTTGTGATACATATCCACAGCCCATTGCAATTGCTGTTCAATATTTATACTTGAGTTGTCCAGCTCTATTGCATCATCTGCTTTGCGCAGTGGGCTTTCTGTTCTGTTGCGGTCGTGGTGGTCACGATATTTTATATTCTCAAGCACCTCTTCATAGGTGGTATCTTCGTTTCCTCTAGTGCGCAACTCGTCCACTCGCCGTTTAGCCCTTATTTCGGGCGATGCAGTCACAAATATCTTTAGCTCTGCATTTGGAAAAACAACTGTACCAATATCGCGTCCATCCATCACTACACCTTTCTTCAGGCTCATCTCTTGTTGTTGTTTCACCATTTCTTTGCGCAAAAAACCAATAGCGCTCACTGGACTCACTAGGGCTGACACCTCCATGCCGCGAATCTCAGCCTCCACGTTTTCATTGTTGAGAAAGGTAATAGGGCGCCCCGTTTCAGTGTCCAACTCAAAATGAATGTGTATGTTGGGTAGTTCAGCTTTCAGCTTCTCTTCGTTTATTGTTTTGTCATCATTTATTAGTCCGTTTTGCAAACAATAGAGCGTAACTGCTCTATACATTGCGCCACTGTCAATATATAAATAACCAATAATCTTGGCCAAATCTTTGGCCATTGTGCTTTTGCCACTAGACGAAACGCCATCTACAGCGATGTTTATTTTCTTCATTCTTATCTATTTATATATCGATT
>JARICS010000073.1 GCA_029264035.1 Dysgonamonadaceae bacterium
CGACATTTTTCTCCCATAGTTGCTCAAAAAAGTGACATTTAAGCGATTCAAAACATTTCCACGGTGGTGGATTGCGTTTTCAACAGATAAACGTCCAATCCACAACGGTGGATTGGATTTCCAACTCTTTTATACCACATTTTCGAGTAAATTGTATAAAACAACTCACTAATAATTACAAACTGAAACTTGTGGAAACGTAACGATAATGTGAGGGGCTGATAAAACTCATTGAAAGAGACGAAAACACAGTTTCTCAATTTGGTTTGAGCTTGGGTTTGATTGTAAAGTAGTAAAATGGTCCATGATTTCGATCTGTAACTCAGGTACTTTATTAGGTACCTTTAACACCATCTCTGTCTTATATCACAACAGCTGACATAACTCTAAAACTTGCATCTGCGGGAAACCTAAAGTTAAACATATAATTTTGATGTTGATCCTTGTTCTCTTTTATTACAGAATGAGTGATTTTCATGCACAAAAAAATCCCTTGTAAGCAATAAACTTACAAGGGACTCACTATTGTTTTGAGAGGTACCTGGCGGATTCGAACCGCCGTACACGGTTTTGCAGACCGTTGCCTAACCACTCGGCCAAGGTACCGGTGCTTTTGAAAAGCGGTTGCAAAGATACTCTTTTTTCTATATTAAAAAAAATATAAGTGGTTTATTTACTTTTAAAAACAAGAAACTTGTTGTTTTAGTAACCCTTCACTAAGAAAATAGGAGTCTAAAAGCCTCTTCCACCTTACGTACTGTCTCTATTTTGATAGTAACTTTAGAGGTGAAACCTTTCAGATTGTTATCAGGTATAATAATGCGCGAGAACCCCAATTTTTCTGCTTCAAAGATACGTTGCTCTATGCGATTCACAGGGCGAATCTCCCCCGACAAGCCAACTTCGCCTGCCAAGCAGGTATCTTTGGCAACTGAAATGTCTAAACTCGAAGATAGTACAGCACTAATAACCGAGAGGTCCATCCCTGGATCGTTTATCTTGAGTCCTCCAGCTATGTTCAAGAAAACATCCTTTTGTGCTAATTTAAACCCTGCTCGTTTTTCCAAAACGGCCAATAGCATATTCATTCTTCGAATATCGAACCCTGTAGCAGATCGTTGCGGATTGCCATATGCAGCTGAGCTTACCAAAGATTGTGTCTCTATCAAAAAAGGACGAACTCCTTCGATGGTTGCAGAAATAGTTGCTCCGCTTAGCTCTTCATGATTCTTGGTGAGAAGCATTTCCGATGGATTGCTAACTTCGCGCAATCCCGATTGATTCATTTCATATATGCCTAATTCTGCCGTGCTACCGAAGCGGTTTTTTATGCTGCGCAGTATTCTGTACATATAGTGTTGGTCTCCCTCAAATTGCAATACAGTATCTACAATGTGTTCCAATACTTTAGGACCTGCAATACTGCCATCTTTGGTGATGTGTCCTACCATCAACACAGGAACTCCCGATTGTTTTGCAAACTTGAGTATGGCCGAGGCGCACTCTCGTACTTGCGAAATGCTGCCGGGAGAAGACTCCATAGAGTCAAGATACATGGTTTGGATGGAATCGATAATCACCAATTGAGGGTCTGTATTCTTTATATGACCAAATATCTTGTCGAGATTGGTTTCGCATACAATTAAGCAGTTATCGTTATCTATGTTCAGTCGCTCAGCTCTTAATTTTAGCTGACGTGCACTCTCTTCACCCGATATATAGAGCGATTTGATGGATTGTAGTTTCAATATGGTTTGTAAAACCAAAGTAGATTTACCAATTCCAGGTTCGCCACCAATCAACACCAGTGATGCAGGCACAAGGCCTCCACCCAATACACGATTCAGCTCATTGTCTTGCATATCTATGCGAGGCTCTTCGTCGGCTCTTATCTCTCTTAAAAGTTGAGGTTCGTTCTTGCCACTCAAAAAAGAGCGGGTGTCTTCTTGTTTTGCTGCAGCTCCGTCTTTGCGTATCAACTCTTCTACATAGGTACTCCATTCGCCACAGGCAGGGCATTTGCCCATCCATTTAGGGGATTCATTGCCGCAGTTGCTGCAGAAATATACTGATTTTAGTTTTGCCATACTTTGATTTTCTTATTCTAACAAAGGTAATCATAATTATTAAGTCGTTTAAGAAAGAATATTTTAATTGATGGTTTTTCTTTACTTTTGCATAGAGAACTATTTAACAACCCATTTTTTTAATTGAACTATGTCTATTATATCTTCACTCATATCGAAATCCCTGAATCTGTCAGTAAGAAATGTGGAAAGCACCATCAAACTCTTGCAAGAAGGTGCTACCATCCCTTTCATTAGTCGTTATCGCAAGGAAGTTACAGGAGGTTTGGATGAAGTAGCTGTCGAAAACATCAAGACGCTCAATGAAAACTACAAAGAGCTCCAAAAGAGAAAAGAGTTTATTGTAGCAACCATTACAGAGCAAGATAAATTAACTGCCGAACTGGGCGAGAAGATTGAAAACTGTTGGGACATTACAGAATTGGAAGATATATACCTGCCCTATAGACCCAAACGACAAACTCGTGCAGAGATGGCGCGTAAAAAAGGATTGGAAGATTTAGCCACTTGGTTGATGAAGCAACAGCATGGTTTGCCAACTGATAAAGCTAAAGCTTTTCTTACTGACGAAGTGGAAACTACAGAAGATGCCTTGAAAGGTGCTTCTGATATTGTAGCTGAATGGGTAAACGAAGATGCAGGTGCTCGACAAGATGTACGACGCATATACGAGAGAGATGCAGAGATAACTTCTAAGGTGATAAAAGGAAAAGAAGAGGAGGGAGAAAAGTATAGCGACTATTTCGATTTTTCCTCTTTGCTTTCTCGTTGCCCTTCTCACAGGTTATTGGCTATACGCCGTGGCGAGTCGGAGGGGTTTTTGAGAGTCTCTATTTCTCCAGACGATGAGAAATGTACTAATAGATTGATACAACGTTTTGTTGTCAACTCTTCAGAAGCCGCCGATTATGTAGAAGCAGCAGTGAAGGATGGTTACAAACGATTGATGAAACCATCTATGGAAACAGAGTTTGCCACGCTATCAAAAGAAAAAGCCGATGAAGCGGCAATTGCTGTTTTTGCAGAAAATATGCGTCAGCTATTATTGGCTCCTCCATTGGGTCAGAAGCGAGTACTTGCTATCGATCCAGGATTCAGAAGTGGCTGTAAGGTGGTTTGTTTGGATGAGCAAGGCAATTTATTGCACAACGAAACTATCTATCCACATCCTCCAAGAAATGAATTCTCGAAGGCAGGCAATAAAATAGTAAAATTGGTATCTACATATAAGGTTGATGCCATATCCATTGGAAATGGTACAGCCAGTAGAGAAACCGAGCATTTCATCACCAAATTGCGTTTCGAAACAGATGTGAAAGTATTTGTGGTAAGTGAAAATGGAGCTTCCGTTTACTCGGCTTCTAAAATTGCACGTGAAGAATTTCCCGATTATGATGTAACGGTTAGAGGTGCTGTCTCTATTGGTCGAAGATTGTGCGATCCATTGGCTGAGTTAGTAAAGATTGACCCTAAAGCTATTGGTGTGGGGCAGTATCAGCACGATGTGGATCAAGGTAAATTACAAAAATCACTAGACCAAACTGTAGAGAATTGCGTAAACCTTGTGGGTGTAAACTTGAATACTGCCAGCAAGCACCTGCTTGTGTATGTTTCTGGTTTGGGCGAGTCTTTAGCACAAAATATTGTGGACTATCGCACCGAGCATGGAGCTTTCGAATCGCGCAAGCAATTGATGAAAGTACCCCGATTGGGTGCAAAAGCTTTTGAGCAATGTGCTGGTTTTTTGCGCATTCCCAATGCTAAGAACCTATTGGACAATTCGGCAGTTCACCCCGAAAGTTATCATGTGGTGGAGAAAATAGCCAAAGACTTAAATAGTACAGTCAAGGAGTTGATCAACGATAAATCGTTGAAAGACAAGATTGATGTTAAGATGTATACATCGGAGACAATTGGTGTGGAAACATTAAACGATATTCTGCAAGAACTTGAAAAGCCAGGGCGCGACCCTCGTAGTAAAGTGGAGACTTTTGAATTTGATTCAGCTGTTAAAACTATCAATGATTTGAGTGAAGGTATGGTTTTGCCAGGCATTGTTACAAATATCACCAACTTTGGATGCTTTGTAGATGTAGGCATCAAAGAGAATGGATTGGTACATATTTCAGAACTGGCCAATAGGTTTGTGTCTAATCCTACCGAAGTAGTTTCACTGCATCAGTATGTAAAAGTGAAAGTGATGTCGGTAGATATTGATCGCAAGCGGGTTCAGTTATCTATGAAAGCTGTAGAGGAGTAGGGAATCTGTTTATTTAGAACAATAGATTATTCTTCTTTGTCTATACGATTTGACACTATATTAAAACTCTTTCTGTGATGATAAGTAATGCCACATTTTGCTATTCCTTCACGATGTACACGTGTGGGATATCCTTTATTCTTATCCCATCCATAGTCAGGAAATTCGAGGTGTAGGTTTTTCATATGTTCGTCTCGATGAGTCTTAGCCAATATAGATGCAGCGGCTATTGACATGAACTTGCCATCGCCTTTCACCACACAGGTATGGGGAATATCTTTATATGGCTTAAATCTATTGCCATCTACCAATATATGTTGAGGCACTTGCTTTAGCTTCGCTATTGCACGGTGCATTGCCTCGACCGATGCCCACAAAATATTTATCTCATCTATCTCCATTGGAGTGCAACTTGCAACTGCATAAGAGGTGGCTTCTCGCTCAATAACTGTGCGCAGTTCATTGCGCATCTTTTCCGACAGTTGTTTAGAGTCGTTGAGAGCCTCACACTCAAAGTCGGGTGGCAATATAACAGCAGCTGCAAACACAGGTCCTGACAAACACCCACGACCTGCTTCATCGCAACCTGCTTCTACTACTCCTTCTTGCATGTAAATGGAGAGAGGTCTCTTTTCTGCTAATTTCCTCATAATTCTATCACTTCAAAATTATCTGCAGGTGGAAAATCGAGTTTAAACGAAGAGAAGTCTGCATTGGGATCGCCAACTAATTCATTTAGTTGCTCTATTATTTTTAGCATTTCATCATCCATCTTCTCGTCACCCTTCATGTGTAGAATTTGCATTTTCACAATCAAGTCTATCAATGTGTTTTTCATTTCTTCAGGAATGGGCAACGACATTGATTCTATTTTTGAATACGCTATCCGACGAGCTATCTTCTCGGTTTTTAGTCTGTATTCTTCCTGTAATTTGGGGATGCTAGGTATTGAGTCTATAAACACACTTTCAATAGTAAGCTTTTTGTCTTGCAGTGTCATCATTCGGTAGGGGAAGGGATATCCTGCCAAACTTCCAGTTTCTATATCGTAGATAGTATTTCCTTGTGGTGTGGTAAGCAATGTGATATCATTTGAATGGAAGTGGCCTGTAAACATTATTTTCAATCCACTGTCAGCCAGTATCTCTGCATTGCTTTGCCAATCTTCAATCAGATAGTTGGGCATAAAAGTAGCTTGATAGGGCATGTGTTCAACCAAGCCATGATGCATCATACCCATTACCAAAATGTTTTTTGATTTAGCTTCTTGCAATATTTTTAAAGCCCATTGCATGGTTTTTGGATGTATTCTGCCACCTGAAATAGTAGTCGTAATGTGTTCTTTATATCTGTTACTGTCTATTCCCAAAAGCCAAGTGCTGTCGTTCAATTCTGCTAAATAACTTAGCGATGCGCTATCTCGCCTTGTAGCTTTTCCATAGCCGTAGGGTGCATATATTTGTTCAAACTCTTGTGTAGATATGTTTTGGGTTGATGTTGGCTTATCGCCTATAAAGGCTTTTGCATTGGGTACATTCACATCATGATTTCCTGGAACTACAAAAATACGTGTACCACCATTCGCCAATGTTTTTAGTATGGCTGCAAAGTCTGTGTGGCTGTCTCGTTCACCATTGTTAGTAATATCTCCTGTTATCAAAAGAATATCAGGTTGATAGATCTGTAAATTAGAAAATACTTGAGAGAGAACTTGGTGGAGTTCTTTGGTATTTCTGCCTGTAGCCGATTCAAAGTTTTGAAGAGCAGTCCCTGAGCTAACTAGTTTTGGTGAAAGGTAATGTGTGTCGCTTATTACAGCAATCTTTAGAGATTGCTGTGCAGCTATACTAAAAGTTAGGAATAAGAATAGGGAGAATAATATTTTGCGCATAGTGAAAAGGTTGATTGTAAAATCTTATACAAATATAAAGATTTATCTTCACCTTTCAAGTAGAAGACAGTAGCTAATAAAATAATTAGCTATTGAATAGGGTAATTATATGTGTAGAATCCGTTCTATTTCTTCAACATTTGAGCGGAAAGTTTTATCAACTTCTATGAGTCCTCTCACTGTGTTGCATGAATGAAGAACCGTTGCATGATTGCGTTTACCAATATGTGATCCTATCTGAGCAAGTGATAACTCGGTGTGAGCCTTGGTAAAATACATAGCCACTTGTCTTGCCTGCACTATCTCGCGCTTTCTTGATTTAGATTGTATAAGATCTTTCCTAATGTTGAAGTAGTCACAAACAACTTCTTGAATCTTTTGAACAGTTATTTTCTTAACCTCAAATTTAATGCTTTGATCAATTACTCTTCGCGCAAGTGTGAGATCAATCTCTGTATCATTTATAATGGAGTGAGCCATTAAAGAAACTACAATTCCTTCTAAGTCGCGCACATTGTCTGTAACATTCTCAGCAATGTAATCGATAACAGAATCCGAAATTTGAAGGCCATCCGCAGTAATTTTTTCTTTTAAGATGATCTTTCTCAAATCTTTCTCTGGGCGTTCAAGGCGTGTTGTAAGGCCCCATCTAAATCTTGTGAGTAATCGCTCCTCAACACCTACCATGTCCATAGGAGCACGGTCAGAAGTCATTATAAGTTGCTTATTGTTTTGGTGAAGGTGATTAAATATATGGAAAAAAGTATTTTGCGTTTTTGTAAGCCCCGAAAGTTCTTGGATATCATCAATAATTAGAATATCAATACCTTGATAAAAATTGATAAAATCGTTTACTGTATTAAAGCGTGTAGCGTCTGTGTATTGTACTTTGAAGAGGTGTGCAGATAGATAGAGAACCTTCTTTTCAGGAAATTTCTCCATAATCTTTGTGCCAATAGCATGGCACAAGTGTGTTTTACCTACACCCGATGAGCCATGAAGGAAAAGAGGGTTGAAAGCGGTTTTAGCAGGATTCTCAGCTACTGCTTCAGCTGCTGTGCGAGCTAACTTGTTACTGTTTCCTTCGTAGAAATTTTTAAAAGAATACTTAGTGTTTATTTGTGAATCAAACTCTTGTGGTTCAACTCTATTAAAAGGGCTAGGTACTTTGTTTGTTTGTGCAACAGTAGGTTTAGGAAATGATTGTTTTTTAGATTCACCTCTTATCTCAACTGCCGTATTGGTAGCAGATGCCACAACAACTCTGTAGTTTAAAATAGTCTCTTCACCCATAACACGGTGAAGTGTTTGTTGTATAAGATCAATAAACTTCTCCTCTAGATACTCATAGAAAAATTGACTTGGAACTTGTACAGTGAACACTTTGTCTTTATAACTGATAGGCGTAATAGGAGCAAACCATGTATTATACGCCGCATCAGAAATATTATCTTTGATAATTTCGAGACAGTTATTCCATAAACTTTTAAAATCAGTTTTCATTTTTAGGGTTGAGATGACTTAATTGTTGTGTGTGATTTTCTAATTGCAATACAAATTTTGCGAAAATAATCGACAATTCAAAATCTATGATTCTACTTCAAACTTGTAAGTTGAACAGTTCTTTAGTAATCAATAAGCTAATTATACCATGTTAGTAGACAGTAGATTGCAAATGTTATCAACAATAATAATGCTGATTATCAGCGAGATGCAAACGTTATCAACAATAGTTGCGTATCTTTTCAAAAGTGCTTAAAATATCATGTAAATAGGTTTATAGTCAGCACTTAATTTGTTCATAATCAAAAAATCTTATTTGTAAAGATTCTAAATAAGAGTTTTGGAGGATTGTGTTTAGGATAAAAAAGGACGTTTTTGCAAATATTCGTAAGTGAACCTTTGACACTCTATGTTTTTATTGATACTGTTAAAGTTGCTTTTCTGATATCAAATAGTGCATCTAGAGTGGGGTTTATCTGCTTTTTTTACATCATGCCAAAGCACAATGTAAAATTGCAGATGTTATTATTTATTTAATGTAATCGACAGATATGCTATGTACAATTAGAATAATCGTACTCTAACACTAAGATATTTCTCTGGATTCTTTCTGATATCTTCAAGAAGTTGAGTTGCACTATTGATAGTACTTGTTAAACTGTCATGAAGTTGAGTGTCGTTGGTAAGTTTTCCTAAAGAGCTATTGGGGCTTGTTAGGCTTTCAGATAAGTGCTTGAGATTTGCTAATGTAGAGTCAAGAGAATTAAATGTGTTCTGAACATCTATTTCTGCTAAATCTTGGCTTACTTTTTTAAAGTTAGTGGAAATCTCTGCAAAGTTATTACCTATTGTCGGCATGTCACTTTCGAGGTCAGACATTACCTTTCTTAAACTAACACTTGAAGATTCCAGTTGCGTCATTGTCTTGCTCATCGACTCTATTGCAGAAATCCATGAGGGATTAGTAGCTATGGTTTGAAGAGCAATTGATACAGAATCTAATCTAGACATTATAGAGTCTGTTTTAGGAATAACTCGTGCCACTCCGTCCATCAAGCCAACCGCCCTTGTACCTAATATAGTGTCTCCTGGCGATAAGAACTCTGTAGTGTATGGATTGTTTTGTAAACTTACAGAAGATGAGCCTAAAAAGTCAGAGCTAAATTCTAGTTTGCTTCCTTTTTTCACTCTAAAACCCTTGTCAAGTCTTATTTCAACTGCAAAGTCCATAGAGTCGTTTTGCATCATGGTGATGGAGTTGACCAATCCTACCTGAAAACCATTCACTAATATTGGCGAAGATACGTTGAGGTTGTTTACGTTGTCAAATACAGAAATATAGGTATTCTGTGATTTAAAGATGTTTACACCTTTCAAAAAGTTTACACCAAAAAAAACCATTACAAGGCCTACTAAAAAAGCAATGCCTATTTTTACATTTCTATTCCAAGCTTTCATATTTCTATTTTATTTATGTCTTTTAAAAGATTCTTTATTTAACGCGTCGTCCATCTTGGAATTCGACAATAAAAGCATCTTTAAATTTTGTTTTTACTTCTCTTAATAATGAAAATAATTCTTTTTCACTTTTGCCACTTCCATACGTGTATTTGTAAGTATTACCTTCTTTATAGTATTCCACATTATTCAACCCTTTAAATACACGTGCATCGGCATTGTACTTTCTAGGGGCTGTCAAAAATTGAATTTTATATTGTATTTCTGAAATACTTTCATTAGGCACAGGCTCATAGAGATTTGTCTCAGAGGTTGCATTAGCGTTCGGGATTCCCAAAGTGGCATATTTATTTCTTTTATCGTATTCTTTTTTATACTGTGTAAAAGCAGTGTAGATAGAATTTACCAAAACGTTTTGTCCATGGGTACTGTTCAAAAACTTTTCTTCAGTACGATTGCTTATATAGCCCAACTCTATCAATACGCTAGGCATTCCAGTTTCGCGCAACACTAAAAAACCTGCCTGTCTTACATTTCTATTGGTCCTTTTTGCAACATTTATTAGTTCGTGTTGAGTAAGTGTTGCAAAGTTGAGGCTTTGTTCTAAAAACTTATTCGACATAAACTCAAATATAATGTATGATTCTGGTTCTTTTGGATCGAAACCTTGGTATTTTGTTTCGTAATTTTCTTCATATACAATTACTGAGTTTTCTCTTTTCGCTACCTCAAGGTTGTCCTCACTGCGATGTAACCCTAAAATGTAAGTTTCTACACCCTGTGGAGATGTTTTTCGTCTATCTAATGCATTACAATGTAAAGATATAAATAGTTGAGCATTTACTTTATTTGCAATCTTTGGACGTTCGTTTAATGGAATAAATTTATCCGTGGTGCGGGTGAAAACCACATTAACATCGCTATGATTTTTATTAATTTTCTCGCCTAGTTTTTTTGCTACGCTTAACACAATATCTTTCTCTTTGGAAATAGCTCCAAGTGCTCCTGGATCTTTCCCTCCATGACCTGGATCTAATACCACAGTAAATGTTTGACTTCTTTGTGCAAAAGAAGTATTAACAAAACCCATGAGAAGAAACGGGATTAGTATAGCAAAAAAGAATGATTTCTCTCGTTTCATGATGTCCTTTGTTTTTTACAAAAATAATTATAATATTTGAATAGCTACGTTCATTTAAGCTTAGATATTGGAAAAAGATGCTTTACAGTTGATTTTAACCTCTACATAGATATAAAAAAACTGCAGTTTTATAAAAACTGCAGTTTTTGTTATACTTGTAATATATAAGTCTATGTCTATATTATTCCATTAGTTCAGCTAATTTGTTTTCTAGTTCTACACCACGTAAATCCTTAGCAATTATTTTACCTTCTTTGTCTAATAAGACAGTGTGAGGAATACTTTTAATGGCATACAATCCTACCGCTTCGCTTTCCCAAAGTTTAAGATCTGACATTTGAGGCCAAGTCATATTTAAGTCTTTCACACCTTGCAACCACTTTTCCTCGTCCTTATCCAATGATACGCCAACAATCTCAAAGTCTTTATTTTTATACTTTTCGTATGCTTTTACTACGTTTGGCATCTCTTGAATGCAAGGACCACACCAAGAAGCCCAGAAATCTATGAATACATATTTGCCTTTACCTACATAGTCAGATAAAGAAACATACTCGCCTTTTGGATTTTTCATTGTAAAATCAATGAAGTCTTTACCTATAGCTACAGCTTCCATGGCTTCTATTTGATCAACAATACGTTTTACATTTTTCTTTTCTTTAAATTCTTCGCTAGTCATAGCAAGAATCTCTTTTTGTTGCTCAGTTGTAAACATACCTGACGTTGAAATAAAAGTATATTGACCTAATTCGTTATCAATATTAGCCTTTACAAAATCAAAACTCTTTGCCTTAGCTTCGTCTGCAACCTTTTCATAAGCCGATGATATTTCTGCTTCTAAATCTTCGGTTATAGTTCCATCAGCCATAGCATTGTTGTACTGTTCCGATAGTGCACGAGCTTTAGTATTGAGTTCTTTTTGAACATTATTAAAATCTGAATAACGATCGTTCAATTCTGATCCAGTAACATGAAATGCTGAGTCATAGACAACATTTATTTTTCCAGGTTCAACCATTATAATGGATCTAACTTTGTTTGCATCTTCCCCTATACTGATGAATCGAAGAACAGAGCTTTCTGTCTCACCTTTAATTTTGAATTTACCATTTGAAATAATAGTGGAATCAACAGGTGTCATTTCGTTGTCAGTTGACTCGACCAAAACAACTTTCTGACCTTCATACATAGGGTCTGTAACTGTTCCATTAATGGTATATTGAGTTTTGTTTTGGCATGCTGTAAATATAACAGCTATTGCACTTAAGAATAGAAACTTTTTCATTGTAAACTTTTTTTTATGTTTAAAAACCTATCGCAAAGATAGATATTAAAACATTACAATGATAAATTTGTTCTTTGTTTTTACTAATTTTTCATTGTTTTGTTGTATAAGGCTGCATCAGTGATAATGTTTAATTTCTATTAAGTACAATTTCCTATAACTTAAATGGAAAAACAGGACTCTTTCTTTCTTTTAAATAAATATCTTGTATCTTTGAAATAAAAATAAAATAACTATGAGCCATTTAATTTCTCCTTCTTTGTTATCAGCCGATTTTTTACATCTGCAACGCGATGTTGAAATGCTCAATAATAGTGAAGCCGATTGGCTACATTTGGATGTAATGGATGGTGTTTTCGTTCCAAATATTTCATTTGGTTTTCCAATAATGAATCTTTTGAAAAGCATCACCAATAAACCACTTGATGTGCACTTGATGATTGTACAGCCAGAGAAGTTTATTGATGAAGTAGCGGCTATGGGAGCACATATAATGAATGTGCACTATGAGGCTTGCACTCATCTTAATCGTGTGGTGCAAGCCATAAAAGCCAAAGGAATGAAGGCTGGTGTAACGCTCAATCCTCACACGCCTGTTGCTTTACTCAAAGATATTATTCAAGAGCTAGATATGGTGCTTCTTATGTCTGTAAATCCAGGATTTGGAGGACAGAAGTTTATCACTAATACATTGTCGAAAGTGGAAGATATGAAAAATCTAATTCTTCAGAAAAATGCTAACACACTCATTGAAGTTGATGGTGGTGTAGATTTGGAAACAGGAAAACTCCTAGTTGATGCAGGTGCAGATGTTTTAGTTGCTGGTAGTTTTGTGTTTTCATCAGAAAACCCTCAAGAGAGAATACATCAACTCAAAATGTTGTAGTTTTCTTTTAGCATTACAAAAAAACTGTTCGGTAGAAAAACTTCGAAATCTTTTCATTATAAATGAGATGGGACAAACACCGTTTCTGAGAATTTTAATCTCTGTGATTAGTGGTATTCTTTTTTGTAGGTATATCTCTCCACCGATCCCTATGTTTTATTTTGGACTTATAGGCTTGGCAATAATGCTTCTCTCCTTTTTCACTCCTAAGAAAAATGATTTTGCTTTACGTTGGTTGTTCGGATTTGGATCAATGTTTTTCCTTTTTTCTCTTTCTGCACAGTTTTATCAGTATCGAGCTTCACAAGCATTGTACGATTTTCCTTCTGAAGCCACTTCTTATATAGGAGAGGTCTTAGATTTTCCGCAAAACAAAAAGCGTTCAGTAGCATGTCAAGTGCATTTGATTTACCCTACTGATAAGAAGATAATGTTGTATCTCGAACCAGATACAAATAGTAAAACGCTTGAGCCTGGCGATCAGCTAGTAGTTTATGCAAGTGTTGAACCTTTCAAAAATCTAGGTAATCCCGATGACTTCGATTATGAGAGATTTATGCAAAACAAAGGCTTCTCTGGCAGTGCTTATACAAATTCTAGTAGTTGGTTCAGAACGGGTGAGCGAAGTTATTCATTAAAAACAGAAGCACTCCGTGTGAGAGCGAAAATATTAGATATTTATAAATCCTTTGACTTAGACAACGATGCTTATTCATTTATTTCTGCAATTACATTGGGCTATAAAGCCGACTTGACCGATCAGTTAAAAGATGCTTTTCGTGCTTCAGGCACCTCTCATGTTTTGGCCGTTAGTGGTTTGCATGTCGGAATTATCTACATTATTATCATTTCTCTTTTTTCTTTTCTTGGCAAACGTGGGATTGCTCTTGTTATAAAGCAACTACTTATATTGCTTTGTTTGTGGGGATATGTTTTCATTACAGGTATGCCAGTGTCTGTGGTAAGAGCGGCTATCATGTTGTCTCTTTTATCTATAGGTAATATGCTCAATAGAAATGAAGTCAACTACAACACATTAGCAGTCGCAGCTTTTTTTACGCTCATCATCAATCCATTTCATCTGTTTGATCTAGGGTTTCAGTTAAGTTTCGCATCTGTTTCTTCTATTTTATTTTTTCAGCCAAAGATATCAAATCATTACGTTGCCAAGAACAAAGTGATTGGTTATATTTGGAGGTTATTTACTGTTTCATTGTCAGCCCAACTAGGGGTGTTTCCTTTAGTTCTGTATTACTTTGGCACTTTTCCCACTTATTTCTTTATAACCAATCTCCTTGTCTTACCTTTTATTGGTGTCATCATTTACTCAGCGGTAGGTCTCACTTTTCTGACACTTCTTTCATCCTTAAACTATGGCTTCGTACATTTACTTATTAAAATATTATCAGCATTTATACAGTTTCTCATCAATACGGTATTGAAAATTGTCTTTTTCTTTGAGTCTCTCCCTATGTCTGTTTTAGAAGGTTATCATATCACTACGCTTCAGTTATTCTTAATTTTTGCCACTGTGTTGTCTTTCTCTTATTTCATGCTTCATAAACATGCCAAAGCGTTGATTGCATTTTTATTGTCATTGACTCTATTTTTATCTACCAATTTGGTTTCTTATTTCAAAAGCCCCATTGATCAGTTTATTGTCTATAATAGTTATAACGAGCCCGAAATGGGCTATGTCATAAATGGACAGAGGATAGCATTATCGATAGACTCCTTAAAGACAATTTCACATCCTTCGGCAAACATTATTTTGCTCACAGACAATGTATATACATCTAAGACAAGCAGTTTTGTGCTTCCTGTCGATTATCTCATTTTAGCATCTGACAATAGTTTCTCTATAACAGAACTGATTACTTTCTACCTCCCCAAAAAGGTGATTATAGATTCTTCCATTGGTAGATATGCGGCAGAGAAAATAGAAAATGAATGCAAGAAGTTGAATATCGCTTTTCATGATATTTCTAATTCGGGTGCTTTCTCGATAAATTTTTAGTATTTTTGCAACTTATCAAAAAAATAATTCAAACGTAATAGCGATAATAAACTACATGAATTTACCCTTATCACTCACTCCATTAATTGGAGAAGACCAGTTGCTCCGAACTAAAAAACAAATTGAAAAGGCTCAGAAAATTGTTATAGTCACACATCTTTCGCCCGATGGAGATGCTATGGGATCGTCACTCGGATTGTATCACTACTTGCTTAGCATGGGCAAAGAAGTAAGAGTAGTTGTGCCAAATGCATTTCCCTATTTTCTAAAATGGATGGATGGGGTTAAAGATGTGGTAGTGAATACCTACATCCCTACTGTTGCAGAGGCAATGATTAGAAATGCAGATCTTATTTTCTGTTTAGATTTCAATACATTAAAAAGAATTGGTGTTCTAGGAGATCAAGTTGAGCAATCAGCTGCAAAGAAAATACTAATAGATCATCATCTCGATCCTGATGAGAGCTTTGATGTTGTTATTTCCTATTCGCAGATTTCATCTACTTCCGAAATCGTATTTAGACTTATGGCTCAAATGGATAATGGTTTAGATAACATATCTACAGTAATAGCCGAGTGCATCTATACTGGTATGATGACTGATACAGGTGGATTTACCTATAACTCTAACGACCCCGAGATATTCGAAATTATAAGCTTGTTACTAAAGAAAGGAATAGATCGCGACCTTATTTATAGAAATGTTTTTAACAACTATAGCGATCAACGCTTCAGATTGCTTGGTTACACATTATCTCAACGCATGAAAATATATCCTGAGCATAAAGCATCGCTTTTATACTTGACAAAAGAAGATCAAAAGCAATTCACCCTTGTTAAAGGTGATACGGAAGGCTTTGTAAACTATCCGCTGAGTATTAAAGATATACTCTTTTCCGTTTTTATTCGTGAAGATGGAGAACTCACTAAAATATCACTTCGTTCACAAGGTGATTTTCCATGTAACAAGTTTGCTGCCGACTATTTCAATGGTGGTGGGCATCTCAATGCATCGGGTGGTGAGTTCTATGGCGAAATTGAAGATGCTATAGCATTATTTGAAGAAGGATTAGAAAAATACGCCGAGATATTACAAAATTCATCTATTTAGCATTACAATCTCTATTTTAAGAATAGATAATAGATTAAGGACTCTAAAATACCGCTATATTAAAGTGGAATGATTAATTTTGCAATTGATTTAGTGGATAATGTACTACAAAAAACAAGAAATGAAGAAAATCTTAATAGCCTCTCTTATAAGTGTTGTTGCAATAGCGATGTTTTCGTCTTGCAATAAAAGTAAAACTTATGCTCAACGCTTAAATGAAGAGAAGAAAATAATTGAGCGTTTTGTTGATCAAAACGGTCTTACAATATTGACTGAATACCCCAAAGACAGTGTTTTCAAAGAAAAAGAGTTTTTCTTCGATACCTCTTCAGGTGTTTATTATAATGTAGTTGACTCTGGCAACGGAAGAAGAATTCGAGGAGGAGAAGAGTTTTATATTCGTTTCAAAGGACTTAAATATCTCTCAAGTACCGATACAATCTCCTACTCAAATATCTATAGTTTGCAACCCGAAGTGTTAGTCTATGGTAATACTTCTACTTATGCTTCAGTTGCTTGGGTAGCACCTTTAAAGAATGTAGGCAACCGTGCAAAAGTGAAAATGATTGTTCCATTTAATATGGGTCTTGCCAGCGATCAGTCAGCATATAAAACTGCATATTACGAGGAGATCGATTATCGATTCGAACAATAATTTTTTTAAAACCCTAGCTAAATGTCACTAATAAAATCAATATCAGGCATTCGTGGAACAATTGGGGGTAGAGTGGGAGACGCTCTTACACCTGTTGACACAGTAAAGTTTGTAGCCGCCTATGCTACATATATCAAAAAAACAACTCACGGCAAATCTCCGAAAATAGTTTTAGGCCGAGATGCACGCATCTCAGGTGATATGGTACATAGATTGGTCTCGGCCACATTGATGGGTATGGGATTTGATGTTATCGATATTGGTTTGGCAACTACTCCCACCACAGAAATTGCTGTGCCAAAAGAGGATGCCAGTGGTGGAATTATACTCACTGCTAGTCACAACCCTAAGCAATGGAACGCTTTGAAACTGTTAGACTCAACAGGAGAATTTTTGAACGCAGAAGCTGGAGCAGAAATACTGGTTATTGCTGAAGCAGAAGATTTTACTTTTGCCGAAGTTGATTATTTAGGGAGTGTTACAGAAAAAGATTATCTAGATGCTCACATACAAGAAGTGCTAAATTTAGATCTTGTAGATGTTGAGGCAATAAAACAAGCCAACTTTAAAGTTGCCATAGATTGCGTAAATTCGGTAGGTGGCATTGCGCTTCCTCCGCTTCTAAAAGCGTTGGGAGTAAAAGAGGTGTTGGAGATTCACTGCGAACCACACGGAAACTTTGCTCACAATCCAGAACCTCTGCCCGAAAATTTAACTGATCTTGCCGATGCTATCAAAGAGCAGAAGGCAGATGTTGGTTTTGCTGTTGATCCAGATGTAGATAGATTGGCCATAATTTGTGAAAATGGAGCGCCTTTTGGCGAAGAATATACACTCGTAGCCATAGCAGACTATATTTTAGGTAATACGCTAGGGAATACTGTTTCTAATCTTAGCTCAACACGTGCATTACGCGATGTTACCGAAAAACATGGTGCAACATACACTGCTGCTGCTGTAGGAGAAGTAAATGTAGTGAAAAAGATGAAAGAAACTGATGCTATTATTGGAGGAGAAGGCAATGGCGGTGTTATATATCCAGCTTCCCACTACGGGCGAGATGCCTTAGTTGGGATAGCTCTTTTCTTAACTCAAATGGCAAAAGCAGATATGAAGGTAAGCGAATTGCGTGCTACTTATCCTTCTTACTTTATGTCGAAGCAAAAAATAGATTTGACTTCCGGTATAAATATTGATGAGCTTCTCTTAGCTATGAAGGAGAAATACAAAGAAGAAGATATAATAGATATTGATGGTGTGAAAATAGAGTTTAAAGACAAATGGGTGCATTTGCGTAAATCTAACACCGAGCCAATTATACGTATCTACACCGAAGCTCCCTCTACAGAAGAAGCAGAAGCTTTAGGAAAACAAATAATAAGCGAAATAAAGGATATTGTAGGATTATAGAATCTGTTTTTCTATCCTCCTTTTAAATTATGCCGTAAAGCTTAAACCAATTTATTATTGGAGAGTTTTACGGTTCATTTTTACTGACAAATGAAAGATAAATTATTAGTACTGGAAGATATTAGAAAAATCCATCCTATTTTCAGAAAAAGATATGGAGATTCGCTAGCCAAGATGGCTCTCAAAATATCAGGATTGAACAATGTTAACAAAGTGTATGATCACTCAAAACATCTCACAGGCATTGACTTTTGCACCCATCTGCTAGATGGGTTAGAAATGAAGAGAACTGTGCGAAATGGGGAAATTCTTGAGCAATACAAAGATCAACCATTTATCACAGTTTCCAATCATGCTTACGGTCATGTCGATGGCATTGCATATATAGAAATGGTAGGTTCTTATCAGCCAAACTTCAAAATGATGGTCAATTTCCTTTTGGGAATGATTGACACCATGGCTGATCACTTTATCACTGTGAATCCTTACAATCCAGAAGTATTTAATAAAGTATCGAGCCTGAGTGGCATAAAAGAGTGTATAGCTCATTTGCGACAAGGTAATCCGTTAGGGTTGTTTCCTGCAGGTGCTATATCTAATCTTAAGAGAATCAATGGTAAGTGGTCAATAGAAGATAGAGACTGGCAACCTTCAGTCTTGAAACTAATCAAATTTGCCAAGGTGCCCATCATACCCATTCATATTTCGGGAGGCAACTCCTCTTTTTTCTATTCGCTAGGATTAATAGATTGGCGACTGCGCAACCTTAGACTCGGACACGAGCTCTACAATAAAAAAGGCAAAGAGATAGTCTTTACTTTAGGAGAGCCCATTACACTAGAAAAGCAAAATAGCTTTTCAGATCTTGAATTATTTGGTGAGTTTTTGAAAACTAAAACTTATGAATTAAATAAATCCAAATAATTTCTTTAACTTTGGATAAACTTATTTCGATTCCAAGCAATTATTATATCTAAATATACTCTATGTCTAAACAGACTATTCAACAAGTAAAACAACGATTCAGCATCATTGGGGTATCTCATGAGTTGGAACGTGCTATAGATACTGCACTGCAAGTAGCACCTACCGATTTGTCGGTTCTTATTACTGGAGAAAGTGGTGTGGGAAAAGAAAACTTCCCTCAAATAATTCATCAATACAGCAGAAGAAAGCATGGCCCTTACTTTGCCATCAATTGTGGCTCAATACCTGAAGGGACAATTGACTCAGAGCTATTCGGTCACGAGAAAGGATCGTTTACAGGAGCTACTGCAAATAGAAAAGGATATTTCGAATCGGCCAATGGCGGAACATTGTTTTTAGATGAGGTGGGCGAACTGCCTATGTCAACACAAGCTCGCCTGCTAAGAGTTCTTGAAACTGGCGAGTTCATTAAGGTGGGCTCATCAAAAGTAGAGAAGAGCGATGTGCGAGTAGTAGCTGCTACAAATATGAACATGATACAAGCAGTAGAAAAAGGTAAGTTTCGCGAAGACTTATACTATCGACTCAACTCTGTACCTATACGTATTGCTTCTCTTCGCGATAGAAAAGAAGATGTGCCACTGCTCTTCAGAAAGTTTGCGAGCGATTGTGCCGAAAGATACATGATGCCTCCTATTTCGCTCACAGATGAGGCTAAAGAGTTGCTCATAGCATACAGATGGCCAGGCAACGTTCGTCAATTAAAGAATGTGACTGAACAAATATCTGTAATTGAGCAAGAAAGAGTGATTACACGTGAAATAATGGAACGCTATTTGCCTAAACAAGAAGTTGGCATGATACCTGTTTCTCAAACCCATGAAAGTGAGGGAAAGACCTTTGCCAATGAACGTGAGATTCTCTATCAAGTGCTATTTGATATGAAAAAAGACTTGAACGATCTAAAGCAAGTGGTAAGAGATATGATTAAGAAAAATCCAAGTAGTCATTCATCTGAAGATACTGGTCGTCTTCCTGTAAAATACAGTGAGCAGTTTTTGAAAGCTCCTTTTGGTTCAGTTCAGCAAAACGAAGACAACAAAGACGATGTACAAGATGCCGCAGAATATATAGAAGAGACATTGGCAATACATGAAGTAGAGCGCGACATGATAATAAAAGCACTAGAGCGTCATGGAGGCACTCGCAAGCTTGCAGCCAATGACCTGCAGATTTCAGAGCGTACACTGTACAGAAAAATAAAAGAATATCAATTAGAAGACTTATAAACGACTTTATGAAAAAAATGCTATTTTTCGTGTCACTTGTCTTGCTCTTAAACTCTTGTACATTTTCTTACAAGTTTAATGGTGCCTCAATAGATTACGACTTAACTAAAACAATGTTGATATCTGAATTCCCCAATCAAGCTCCTCTTGTTTATCCTCCTTTAGAGCAACGCTTCAATGAGGAGCTCAAAGATCTTTTTACACGTAGCACTCGTTTGCAATTTGTGCGCCAAAATGCTGACTTAGAGATGGAGGGCGAAATTGTGGGTTACGAACTTACCCCTCTTGCTGTACAGGAAGACTCTTTTGCATCTGAGACAAGGCTTACTCTTACTGTTCGTATGCGCTATCGTAACAATAAGGTAGATGGTCAAGACAAAGAAGAGACCATTAAGGCCTTTCGCAACTTCCCTGCAGACAGAATGCTTACTGATGTGCAAGATCAACTGATAGAAGAGTTGATTAAAGAGATAATCGATCAAATGTTTAACTCTACTATGTCTAATTGGTAATGTCAATTGGCAAAATTATACAGTAAAAAAAAGATAGCTTGATTTAATGTTGGAAAAAGGACTATTCTACACATATTTGAATGAGGAGAAACCGCTCAATGATGGCTCTTTGCATCATTTGCAACGAATGACCATCAAATATCCTTATTTTCAGACAGCCAAATTGTTATTGTTGAAAAACATGAAGCACACAGAGCATCCTGATTATATGTCAGAACTAAAGAATGTTGCCATAACGTGTAGCGATAGACAAAAACTCTTTTACTTTTTGAATGACGACCGCTTTGCTCGTTTCTTCCCAAAGACAGAGTTTCAGATAAAGAATGATAATGATAGGACTGAACTACTACTCGATTCTTTTCTAGAATCTATAGAGAAAGATGATGGTGAAAAGATCGTAACCACCAAAATCGAAAATCAGTGGGAGAGCAATTCAATTATTTCAACTGATTATTTGGCTTATCTAGAGAAAGCTGAACCTGAAGAAAATAGACTAGACCATGACCAAGAAGCTAAACCAATGAAACATCAAGAGTTGCTTGATAGTTTTTTGGAAAAATCTTCGAGTGATGAGACTTTATTTTCTAACAGGAATAGAGAGAAAGAAGGGAGCTCAGAGTCTTCGCAATCTATTGATAATCTATTAGATGACGACACTTTCTTGACAGAGACATTGGCTCAAGTATATATAAAGCAAAAGAAATACGAACAAGCGCTTACAATTATTAAAAGATTAAGTTTGAATTTCCCGAAAAAAAGTATTTACTTTGCAGACCAAATTCGATTTCTAGAATATTTAATTTACAACGATAAAAACAAAAAACAAAAATAATAAAATGTATATCTTTATCACAATTTTAATTCTAATCGCAGCAGTTTGTATGATTCTTATAGTTTTGGTGCAAAACTCTAAGGGTGGTGGTTTAGCTGCTGGATTTTCTTCATCAAACCAAATAATGGGAGTAAGAAAGACAACTGACTTTCTTGAAAAAGCTACTTGGGGATTGGCTGTAACAATTCTTGTTTTAAGCATCTTGACAGCAAAGTTTACTGTTAAACGTGGTACAATGCCCGAAACACAGATTGAATTGCCACAAACACCTTTCAATCCTACTACTGCTCCTGATGTAACTCCAAACATGCCTCTACCAACTCAGCCTGCTCCTGCTGAGCAACAACCTGAGTTACCAGTAGAGTAACATATATTGAAAACAAAAAAATATGAATAAGGAATCGAAGTGACTCGGTTCCTTTATTTCGTTGTATACTATTGAGAGATTGCTTTAGCACACTTTATTCATAACATTATTTCTAATACATCGTATAAAGTTTATAGATCTCTAATAAATTTACTTTTAAGTTTTCCTTTTTATCTCTAGCATTGGGTGAGTTCACTTTTACCTTAATGCATCCGTGTCTTCAGCAAACTCATTCAAATAGATTGATATATCTGCAGATTTCTACAGTTTGCATTTATTTAAAGATAAAAGCATGAATTATGCGGTCTTGTCTTAACAGTAATGTTTACATGCATAACATGCCTCCTGCATGAGAGGATTTAATCAGTGATATCCTTGGAAAATCTCTTTATCTATATTCTTGTATGGTTAACAGTAATATTTTTGCTATTTTTGTTTAAATAGAATTATAGCATTATGAAGAAATTAATATTATCCCTTTTTTTAGTCATCTCTACCATGGTATCCTCACAGCAGCCATTTAGATACGATACAATTCGTGTGTCGAAAGATGATACCCGTAATATACATCAAGGTCAACTGCGAACACAAATGCAAGACCAACAAAGAAAAAGAATTTCAACCCCATCATCTTCATCAGTTAAAAAAGTATTTGATGCAAAAAACATGAGGTATGGATTGAATCTTGGACTAAGTTTCAGTAATTACTACTCATTGTTTCGACTTGCTCCACAAGTAGGTTACCAATTCAATAAATACGTGATGGCTGGAGTTGGAATGAGTTATTATCACTCCAAGTACAATAGCTATATTAGTAATACTAGAGTAACAGATAATACAAACTCATTAGGTGGAAATGTTTTTGGGTATTTATATCCGACTAGTTTTTTAGCTATTTCGATACAGCCAGAAGCAAATTATATATGGACAAGTTCTAAGGATGCACAAGGGACTTACAATAAAAGAGATGTGCTTGTTCCTTCTGCTGTAATAGGAGCAGGTCTTCGTCTTGGCCGAGCACATGCCATGTTGTATTATGATTTGATACAAGATGTCAATTCTCCCTACACTTCGGGAGTGTTCTATGGAGTGTCAGTTTATTTCTAGCTTTTTAAAAGAATATAAGCAATTCATTCAACATTCACTTCCACCCACAAAGGTCTATGGTCAGAAGCCATTTGCTCATTAACAACTTTAGCACTTTTGATAATATGATTAAGTTTGTCATTGCTTTTCATAAATATATAGTCAATTACCTCTGTGGGTATATCAGATGGGAAAGTTGCTTGTGTAGAATCACTTAGTAAGATCCATTTATTAGATAAACCTTTTATTTCTTCAGAATGGGGTAATGCATTAAAATCGCCAGCTAAAAAAACAGGTTTCGATGTATACTTCTCAGTAAATTGCTGAATTAGTTTGATGGACGCTTGTCGGTCTTCTTCGTTGAGTGACAAGTGTGTGCAACAAACCACATAGTCTTGCAATTCTACAACAAGCATACTTCGCATTTCTTCGCGACCTGGCAATGCAATTGCTTCTACTTTTAGAGGCTTTTCTTTGGTTAACATGCCATTGCCATATTTTCCTCCGCTAAACTCAATTGATGCATTGAAGGACGCAAACATGTTTGTTCGCTTCGCCAATTCGTCTAACACTATTAATCCGTTGCTTCGCTGAGTGGCGCTGTCCAACTCTTGAATAGCTACAGCATCAACATTCATATTGTTAATTACTTTGGCTGTTCTGTCAAAATCGACTACATGGTCCATCCCTTTTGCATTGCGCACATTGTAACTAGCTATTTTTAGTGTTTGAGTTCCTTTCATTTCTTGTTGCGTATTTGTATTTCCACAAGCAATGGAAAAAGTATATAAAAAAATAAGTAGGAAGTAATTGAAAACTTGCATAGTATTTTAAATTAATGTGATTAAAGAATGTTCCTTCCAATCCAAAAAAGAATAATGGATAAGAGTATGATTATTGCAGCATTTTTTCCAAAGAGAATATTTCGGAAGTGGTAGTGTTTTCCGTTTCCTCCTAAATATTCAAGATAGAGCCCAACCAAAACATAAGGCACGTAAAGTACCAAAAGTGGATTTTGATGGAACGCACCTGCAATATTCAGGTGAAGTAATTGGTGTATAGCCCTTTGTGATCCACATCCAGGGCATTTTAACCCTGTTAATAAAAGAAAAGGACACTTTGGAAAGAATGGATAGACATTTGGATCTACATAAAAGAACACAAAAAATACGGTTGCAGCCAGTAAAGCTATAACCGTAATGAGTATATGTTTTTTGTATTTCACCAATGCCTTGTTAAAAATAGAGAGGCTCTGCTCCCGATAGATTAAGATTAGACATGGAACCAATATAAATCATTATAGCAATAAATGCGAGGTTGAGTATGCCAATAGTTAATCCAATCATGGTCCATCTTTTTGCAATTTTAGATGCATGTCTAGATTCTTTATACCGGGTTTGATCGTGAAGCGAGTTCACTCTTATTGCATACACAATGCCTACAATTCCAAATGGCAAACAGAGAAAGATTGTAGTCAAAATAGACTCTAACAGCCATGTTTTAGCTCGCTCAGGTATGTTGTACTCATACGGAGGCGGTGTGACAGGCATTGCTGGTGGTGTTTCTGGATATTCCATGTTGTAAATATATATGTATTTTTTAGTAATAATATGGTTGCATAATGTTTTTAGAAATGTCTGTATTGGAAGTTTTCTCAAGACTACATAAAAGCTTCTCCAATCCCAGCCAATGACCTAAAGAATACAACAAAAGCAATAATTGCGATAATAGCCAATAATATTGCACCTATAGCAATCCAGAAGGTGATTTTTGTCCATCGTGCTGCATTGTTAGATGCTTCTGTCGATTGGGCATACATACCGCTATTGAAAAGAGACTCTACCTTAGAGGCATTAACAATGGCTGCAATGCCTATTAGGCTCAATACATTTCCACACAGCACAAATGGCAATATAGTTACCAATATCGACTCTACCATCCACGACTTTGGCATAGCAGGTATGCTTTGCTCTGCAACTTGTGGCGGAAGGGTCGTTTCACTAAATTGTTTTTGTGCATTGGTTGACATATCAAATAGAGGTTGCAACTCTACCACATCATAGGCACGTTGCCACTCAGGCATACCTTGTGTCCAGACCATTGTATCTCTCCTCACAGGCTCGTTTCTTAAATCATCGAGCGTAAAAGTTCCTTTTTGTACTTCCTCTGAATCAATGTAAAAATATCTGTTCATAACATTAGCGTGTTTGGTGTTATTCCTTAGTTCTTCTGTATTTATCGGTCTCAATTGTTATCACATCTACTACATTTTGCATTGTATCTCTATAAATGTACTCCATGGTTACTCCATTTTCAACAAAAAACTGTAGCGATCTATCAGTAGCATATATTTTATCCATCTTTTCCAACATCTCATTTTTGTACGAAGCTATTAGTTTTTGTGGATTTTCGATATTAGTAATTGTATAATAATACTGAAATACATTGTCGGGGGTTACTCCCACACTATCAAATCTAGTATGTGCTTCAAGAGCAACTGGAGTAGATCGATTCCACTCTGCTGCTATTTTTGTAAGTTCTCGATTGAGCTTTTTTTTATCAGAATTACACTGAATCAACAATAGTGAAATAGCTATTACAAAGATGTATTTCAGTATTTTATATTTTTTCATGTCAATGTCTTTTTGTGTATCACAAAGTTAAATAAATTTGAATGCAAATGGACTAAATAGTTGTTTTTCTTCCATAAAGAAATTTTTTTCTATTATTCTCTTGTTAAAGACAAAACATGAGCAGTGTTTTTTTTAATAACGTCATTGGTGTTTTCTTTTAATCTATAAAAAGAGAGATGCAAATTGCCCCTCTCTTGTAGAATTAGATGAAAAATTAGAAGTCAAGGTGTTACCTGTCTATTTTATAAAGAGTAGTCTCTTGTTATTAATTTGTTGTTTCTCTTTTTCTAGCAGGCTTTAATTATCACCTAACAGAAAATTTATAAATACATCTGCTCGTATAAGTATCACCTGGATTCAAATAAGGAGAAGGCCACTCTGGCTTGTTTGGGGAATCGGGATACTTTTGTGATTCAAGACATATTGCTGTTCTTTTCTTGTAATCTACTCCATCTTTTCCAGTAACTGTTCCATCAAGAAAGTTTCCTGTATATACCTGTAGTCCAGGCTCTGTTGTATAAACTTTCAACTCTATGCCAGTTTCAGGACTAAATACAGTTGCTGCAGGAGTTGTGATTCCAGGATTATTCAGCACCCAGTTGTGGTCATATCCATCTCCATATTTTAGTTGATCGTAATCATAATTGTTTATTCTCTCTCCCACCAATGTTGGTGTTCTAAAGTCCATATCGGTTCCTTCTACACTTGCTATCTCACCAGTTGTCATAAAGGTTTCGTCAATCGGTGTGAAGTTATCTGCATCAATCGTTAGTTCATGATTCAAAATTGTGTTTTTAGGGTTACCACTTAAATTAAAATAAGAGTGATTGGTCAAATTCGCAACAGTTCTTTTGTCAGTACTTGCCTCATATTGAATATCTATGGCGTTATCATCAGTGAGAGTCATGGTCACTTTAGTAGTCAAGTTACCCGGGAATCCTGCTTCACCATCTTTTGATGTATATGACAGCTCTACAGTTTGATCATTAGTTTGAACGGCATCAAAAACTTTAGTGTCAAAACCTTCATCACCACCATGAAGTGTGTGGTTACCATTGTTTTGAGGAAGATTATATTCTACGTCATCTACAGTGATCTTGCCATTGGCTATTCTATTTCCATATCGGCCAATAGTTGCGCCAAAATTGTTAGGTGTATTTACGTAGTCATCAATAGAATCGAAGCCTAATGCTACATCTTGCATTGTTCCATCTTTATCGGGAACCATAATTGATACAATTCTTCCACCGTAATTAGAGATGCAAACCTCCATTCCTGTTGCGTTCTTTAGCACAAAAAAATGGGTTTGTTTTCCATTTACTTCAGTTTCAAAATTGCTTTTCTTTAAACCAGATAAAGTCATTGTTTCTTCTTCTGGTTGTGTTTTGTTTGTACAGGCCATTAGGACGAGAAGGCCTAAAATAAGTGTAAAATTCTTTTTCATTTTGTTGCTTTTAAGATTATAAATCGTATTTAAAATAAGATGCAATTTCATTGTAGAGCAAAGTTAAATAATATCAATCAATAAAAGATTGTATTGAAGGTTTATATTTAATCAAAATATGTTTCTCTTCAATAGGGCAAATAGTGATTGTTCATATAAATCTTTTTAGAAGTTTTCTTTCGATTAAATAAAAACAGCTGTTTATTTAAAACATTTCCACCACGGGGGAAAAGGTTTCAATCTGTTGAAACTCGCATCTACGACGGTGGAAGTGTTGTAAATATCATTATTTTCCATTTGTTGGTCGTTTCTTGGACATATATGACATGAAAACTTATTTCACGCCTTAGAATGCTAATTCTATCTTTAGGATTTTCAACTCTCGGCTCCATTTTCTCCATTTATTGCATATATTCCCTATATTCGTACAAAAATAGGACACTTTATTTTTTAAGAACATAACTACCGCGGTAGATTCAGTTTTCATGAGATGAATGTCCAATCTATCGTGAGGAATTTGATTTCCCACTTATTTCCGGCATATTTTCATGTGTATTGAAAGTATTGACGGTATATTATTTGCAAATTAATAGTGAGTCTAATAAAACAATATAAGTGGTAGATAAAATTCTTCGAAATTGAAGAGAGCAGTGGTTTTTAAATTAGATTGAGGCCAAATTTGTAAAGAACATTCATAATGCATTAAATAAAATTGGCAGGTTGTCATCGCGACATCCTGCCAATACTTGTTAACCTTAAATCTAATACTATTATGAAAAAACCACATCACAAATATAAAAAAGAAATCGATACTAACAAAACAATTTCAATAAAATATCAAAAATACTTTTATTGTGTCAAATTGATAGTTACTATTATAGTAATGGAACGTCCATTCCAGTGATTTTTCTGTATAAATCCAATGCATACACATCGGTCATCCCTGAGATAAAGTCTATCACCGCTTGCAACCTTTCGGTAATGCTTTCGGAATACATATTGTATTGTTCGGGCACACGATTGAGCAAGATAGTGGAGTAGGCATGCGTGGGAGTTTGTATGGCGTCAATAAAACGGTCCAATAAAGAGGTGATAATTTGATAACCTGCCAATTCGATATCCAAAACCTCTTTCGATTTGTATATGTTTTTAATTGCAAACTCTGTGCACTGTTTGTAAGCTTCCAGTGGAGTTGCAGATATATTGCTGATGAGCGAGCCTTTGAAACTACCATTGAGTATCTCTTTTTCGTTTTGCAGAAACACTTGAGCACACTCTTTCACCAACTGCCCTATAATGCTTGAGCGCAAATAGGCAATCTTTTCGTTCACATCGTCCACAAAATCTAAGTTCCTGTTTACTTTTTCCAATCTTTCGCCTTCGAAATATTCTAGAAACAATTCTATTGTTTTCTCTGTCGATTGCAAGTTCAGCTTGTGAGCATCTTCAATATCCATAATTTGATAACAAATATCATCGGCCGCTTCTACAATATACACCAATGGATAGCGGGCATAGTTTAGGGGGTTGTTATTGATTTGAAGAATACCCAAATCGTTGGCAATTTTTTGGAAGCTCTCTTCTTCAGAAGCAAAGAAGCCGAACTTCTGCTTTGCGCCACTCAGCTCTGATGAGTAAGGATATTTTACAATGGAGGCAAGAGTGGAATAAGTCATCACAAAACCGCCTTGGCGACGACCAATAAACTGATGGGTGAGCAAGCGAATAGCGTTGGCATTACCTTCGAAGTGCGTGAAATCAGCCCAGCGACCACCTTCTTTCTCTACTTGTTCCTTTAATTCTTTCCCTTTTCCTTCGGAGAAGAAAGTGCCAATAGCCTTTTCACCCGAATGTCCAAAGGGAGGATTGCCCAAATCATGTGCCAAGCAGGCTGCTGCCACAATATCGCCCATCTCTTCAAAGTGAGCATCGCTATTGGGATATGTACTTTTGAGAGCTTTGCCTACATAATTGCCAATGGAGCGACCCACGCTTGCCACCTCCAAACTGTGGGTGAGACGATTGTGCACAAATATGCTTCCGGGAAGCGGAAATACTTGTGTTTTGTTTTGCAATCTTCTGAAGGGCGAAGAGAAAATTAGTCTATCATAGTCTCGTTGATATTCCGTTCGGTCGTGATTGCGGTTGTCGTAATAGTTTTCCATGCCGAAGCGTTTGGTAGATAACAATTTTGTCCACTGCATATAAATATAGTCTTGTTTTATTATTCTATTTAAACTGACACATGTGTCACAACAAAGATACATAATCTTGAAATAGTTGGCTAACAATAGTTGGTTGGTTTCTAATTGATAGTTATCGATTTTTAATTTTTTATGTGGAATCATGCACATTCTTGTTGCAAATGCCTTAAATTTGCATCTTAATAGATATATAGATGGCAGATGCAATAAAACATGAGTGCGGAATAGCTTTGGTGAGATTATTGAAGCCCCTTTCGTTCTACAAAAAAAAATACAATACTTGGCAATATGGGTTAGACAAGCTCTACCTATTGATGGAAAAACAGCACAATCGCGGACAAGAAGGTGCGGGATTGGCAGCGGTCAAACTAAACCCTGCTCCAGGCAGTGAGTTCATTTTTCGTGAGCGTGCCATGGGTTCGGGCGCTATTTCTGAGGTGTTTGGCAATGTTCATAAAGCATTTAGCCAATTCCCGTTTGAGAAACTACAAGATGTTGACTTTGCAAAAAAGAATGTGCCTTATGCAGGCGAGCTTTTCTTGGGTCACTTGCGCTATAGCACTACCGGTAGAACTTCGCTCTCATATGTGCATCCGTTTCTAAGAAGAAACAATTGGGCATCGCGCAACTTGGCGCTTGCAGGTAATTTCAATATGACCAATGTGGAAGAGATGTTTCAACATCTGTTGTCGGAAGGACAACATCCACGCGACTTTGCCGATACATTTGTGATTCTCGAGCTGTTGGGTCATTACCTCGATAGGGAAGTGCAATATCAGTATGATAAATTTAAAGACGATTATACCAACGGTATAGATCTGACCAAAAGAATTGAGCAAGAGCTCGATATTCCTTTTTTGCTAAAACGAGCTGCTAAACTTTGGGATGGTGGTTATGTGTTGAGCGGATTGATAGGTAGTGGTGACGCATTCACGATGCGCGATCCGTGGGGGATAAGAACAGCATTCTATTATATTGACGATGAAGTGGCTGTGGTTGCTTCCGAGCGTCCTGTTATTCAAACAGCCTTCAACCTCAAGATGGAAGATATAAAAGAGTTGCAACCTGGTCAGGCATTGATGTTGAAGAAGGACGGCACTTACTATCTCTCTCAAATTGTAGAGCCTAAGCAAGTAACACCTTGTTCTTTCGAGCGCATTTATTTTTCACGCGGTTCTGACTATGATATTTATAGAGAACGTAAGAAACTGGGCGAACTCTTAATTCCCAATATTCTTGACATTATCAATCACGATTTCGATAATACTGTCTTTTCTTTTATCCCCAATACTGCCGAGGTAGCATATTTGGGTATGCTTGAGGGATTGGAAAATCATTTTAATCATGAACGAGCAGTACTCATTTCTGAAAACTGCAACAACTTGTCTAAAAAAGAGATTGAAGATATTTTGTCAAAACGAGTTCGATCGGAGAAAGTAGCTATTAAAGATATAAAGCTCCGCACATTCATAGCACAAGGCAATACGCGGAATGATTTGGCGGCTCACGTATATGATGTGACCTATGGTTCGTTGCGTCGCAACAAAGATTCATTAGTTATTATAGATGACAGCATTGTGCGGGGTACAACTTTGAAACAAAGTATCATCAAGATTCTTGACAGGTTAGATCCTGTGAAGATTGTAGTGGTATCGTCCTCGCCTCAAATTAGATATCCCGATTGCTATGGCATCGATATGTCGAAGATGAGCGAGTTTATTGCCTTTAGAGCGGCCATGGAGTTGTTGAAAGATGAGGACAAGCAATGCATTATAGATGAGGTTTACAAGAAATCTGTAGCGCAGAAAAATAAAAAGTCTGACGAGATGGTCAACTATGTAAAAGATATATATGGTCAGTTTACCGACCAGCAAGTGGCCGATAAAATTGCCGAAATGCTCACTCCTGAAGGGACAAGAGCCGAGGTGAAGATAGTATTTCAGACCATCGAAGGTTTGCATGAAGCCTGCCCAAATCACAAAGGTGATTGGTACTTCTCTGGAAACTATCCTACACCCGGTGGAAACAAAGTGGTGAACAATGCGTTTATTAACTACATTGAAGGTTCGGAAAATAAAACATATCAATTTAAGCTTACATTTTAATAATACCAATGATAGAACGTGTAATTATATTAGAAGACATAGACCCTGTATTGTTTTTTGGAACGAATAACAGCAACGTACAGTTGCTGAAAACATTGTTCCCGAAAATTAAAATTGTTGCAAGAGGCAATGTGATAAAAGCAATTGGAGACGAAAAAGAGCTGATCATTTTTGAAGCTAAAATTCGTGAGCTGGAAAAGTTTAGCATAGAAACTAATGTGCTCAAAGAAGAAGACATCATCGATATTGTGAAAGGCAATACTCCAGAGGCTGTGCAACTGAAAAATGTAATTATTTATGGCTTGAATGGAAAGCCCATTTTGGCACGTACTGAGAATCAACGTAAGTTGGTAGAGGAGTTCGACAAAAACGATATGGTATTTGCCATAGGTCCCGCAGGATCTGGCAAAACATATACGGCGATTGCTCTTGCAGTGCGAGCGCTAAAAAACCGTGAGGTGAGGAAAATAATATTAAGTCGTCCTGCGGTAGAGGCAGGTGAGAAACTCGGTTTCCTTCCGGGCGATATGAAAGATAAGATTGACCCTTATTTGCAACCTCTATACGATGCATTGGAGGATATGTTGCCTCCCTTTAAGCTCAAAGAATATTTAGAAACTAAAGTCATACAGATTGCACCGCTTGCATTTATGCGAGGACGCACTCTTAGCGATGCCATCATTATTTTGGATGAGGCACAGAACACAACCACGGCACAAATAAAAATGTTTTTGACCCGTATGGGGATGCATGCCAAGATGATTGTGACGGGCGATGTGACGCAGATAGACTTACCATCCTATCAGCAATCTGGACTGGTGCACTCCATGTCTGTGTTGCACAAAGTGAGAGGTGTAGGCAAAGTGGAGTTCAACAAAAAAGATATTGTGCGCCACAAGTTGGTGCAACGCATTGTGGAGGCTTATGAGAAAAGCGAAGCAAGAATGGAAGAGGCTAAGGAAGCTAAGAAGATTGATAAAGTGATTAAAAAATAACCATACAAAACCTATATTATAATGAGCAATACGCTAACATCAACCAATTACCAATTTCCCAATCAAACAAAGGTGTACAAAGGCAAAGTGCGAGATGTCTATACTATTGGCGAAAACACATTGATAATGATTGCAACAGACCGCATATCGGCTTTTGATGTGGTGCTTCCACAAGGCATTCCTTTCAAAGGACAAGTGCTGAACCAAATTGCTGCCAAGTTTTTGGATGCTACTGCTGATATTATTCCTAACTGGAAGGAAGCTACTCCACATCCATTAGTAACGGTGGGTGTGCGTTGCGAACCCTATAGAGTAGAAATGATTGTGAGAGGATACCTTACAGGCAGTGCTTGGAGAGAATATAAAAATGGAGCACGCTCTATTTGTGGAGTTGCCTTGCCCGAAGGAATGAAAGAGAACCAGAAATTCCCTTCTCCGATACTCACACCCACTACTAAAGCTGACCATGGACATGATGAAAATATTTCGCACGACGAAATTATCAGTCAAGAATTGGTAAACAAAGAAGATTACGAGCAACTTGAGAAATACTCTTTGGCTTTGTTTGAAAGAGGTACAGAGATTGCTGCCGATAAGGGCTTGATATTAGTAGACACCAAATATGAGTTCGGAAAAAGCGGCGATACTATCTATTTGATTGATGAAATACACACTCCAGATTCATCGCGCTACTTCTATACTGAAGGCTATCAAGAGCGATTTGAAAAAGGTGAAGAGCAAAGACAACTCTCTAAAGAGTTTGTGAGAAAATGGTTGATGGACAATGGTTTTCAAGGAAAAGAAGGACAACAAGTTCCTGAAATGACCGAGAGCTATTGCAACGAAGTGTCTGAAAGATATATTGAGCTGTATGAGATTATTACAGGTGATAAGTTCGAAAAAGCCGATACACAGAATCTTGCCAAGAGTATCGAGGAAAATCTACTTGAATACTTAAAGAAGTGAGTTATAAATCGGAAAAGATAATACCTTATAAAACGGACGAGTCTAAGCGAGTGCAAGTAGAGCTCATGTTCAATGGCATTGCCTCGCGCTACGACGCGCTGAATAGTTGGCTTTCGCTCGGCATGGATATGGGCTGGCGCAAAACAGCCCTCAGAAAGTTACAGAACTTCTCAACCGACAATCTGTTGGACATTGCAACGGGCACTGGCGACTTTGCTATCTTGGCAAACGATATTTTGAAGCCTACCAAGATTAAGGGTATAGATATTTCGGACGGCATGATGGATGTAGGTCGTGTGAAAGTGAAAAAAGCCAAGTTAGATAGCGTCATTTCTTTCGAAAACCAAGATTGTGCAGATATGTCTTTCGCAGATAGTACTTTTGATGCTGCTATTGCAGCATTTGGAGTGCGCAACTTTGCCGATATCGATAAAAGCTTTGAGGAAGTGGTTCGTGTTTTAAATCCAGGTGGGGTATTTATGTTTCTCGAACTGACTACGCCTAAACACCAACCATTCAAGTTTTTCTACAACGTCTATTCCAATAGTTTCATTCCATTCGTTACCCGCTTGTTGTCTAAAGACAAACGAGCATACGATTACCTGCCCGAATCTATCAAAGCTTTTCCACAAGGTGAAGAGATGGTGAGCATATTAAAGAAAAGTGGTTTTGAAACTGTAGAGAGTTGGAAGCTCATGTTCGGCGTTTGTACCATCTACTTAGCCAAAAAAACTGCCACTGAGATATGAAAATGTATGGATTGATAGGATATCCTTTGCAACACTCATTCTCTTCGAAGTTTTTCAACGTAAAGTTTCAACAAGAGGGGATTGATGCAGAGTATGTCAACTTTGAGATAGAGCATATACATGAACTTCGCAATACACTTGTTTTTAATCCTCACCTAAAAGGCCTGAATGTAACCATACCTCACAAAGAAGCAGTTATTCCTTTTCTTGACGATATCTCACCAGAAGCAAGAGAAATCGGAGCAGTAAATACGATAAAGATTGAACGCAGCTTTGGCAATACGTATGGTTATAAGTTGAAGGGATACAATACCGATTATGTTGGTTTCAAAAACTCTATATCCCCTCTCATCCATCCTGATATTCACAAACAAGCCTTGGTGCTTGGCACTGGAGGAGCATCAAAAGCAGTTTGTAAAGCATTGGATGATTTGGGTGTAGCGTGGACTTATGTTTCGCGCACACCATGTGAAGGCGGACTTACCTACGAAATACTTACTCCTGAAATAATAGCTGCAAACAAGATAATTATCAACACAACTCCCTTGGGCACTTTTCCCAATGTGGAGGCCTCGCCCAATATTCCTTACCAAGCACTCACTTCTCAACATTTGCTCTACGACCTTGTTTATAATCCTACAGAAACTGCTTTCCTGAAACAAGGACGCAATATGGGAGCGACAATAAAGAATGGAGCCGAAATGTTACAGTTGCAAGCATTGGCTGCATGGGATATTTGGCAATAATAGCAGGTTTGTGACAAAATGCTATGTATTATAGCAATTTGACTTACAAAATGTTCACAAAATAGCCTTCACAACATTATAAAGCACTATATGTGCTCACCTTTTATGCTTTTCAGCATTAGAAAGCACTATTTGTACTCGCCTTTTACCCTTTTCAACGATAAAAACGGTGTAAAGTGCAACCAGTAATGCCGTACCGAAGATAAATAATCAATTAACAAAGCAACAAACAATGAATATAATATCACAAGAAGATATAAAAAAGAGAATACAACAAATCCAACAACACTTAGTGGATCAAAAAGCAGATGCTTGCGTAATTTCATCACTTGTAAATCTGTACTATCTGAACGGATTTATTTTTGATGGCTACATGTATATATTGCCTGATCAAAAACCAATGCTTTTTGTGAAAAGACCTGTGTACATTGATAGCGATAGGGTAGAGTATATTAGAAAACCCGAACAATTGCCCGAACTATTGGCAAAGCACAACATGGCTATGCCAAAAAACGTTTTGCTAGAGAGCGATGTGTTGTCATACAATAGTGTGAAACGTTTTCAAAAAGCATTAGATAAGCCTCAAATGAGAAGCATATCGGGGTTTATGCGTGAACTTCGCAGTGTGAAGTCTGACGATGAGTTAACTCAAATACGCAAATCTGCATTGAGCCATGCCAAGGTCTACAAACAGATACCAAGTTTATACCGTGAAGGCATGACAGATCTCGACTTTCAGATTGAGATAGAATATGTGATGCGCAAAGAGGGGTCTATAGGTACGTTTCGTGCCTTTGGCGAGAATATGGACATATATATGGGTAACTTGTTGGCAGGCGACAATGCACAAGAGGCTTCGCCTTTCGATTTTGCATTGGGAGGAAAAGGCATTGATCCACTTCTTCCGCTTGGTTCAGCAAACAAAGTATTGATGTCTGGAACAAGCATAATGATTGACATGGCGGGCAATTACACCCCTTACATGAGCGATATGACCCGAACCTTTTCGGTAAGCGATCTGCCCGAAGAAGCACAGCGTGCTCACCAATTATCCATTGATATTCACACAGAAATTATTGGCTTTGCCAAGCAGGGCATTGCTTGCTCTGATGTCTATGAACGAACAATGGAGATGGTTGTTGATAATAAAATGGAACAATACTTTATGGGAACCACACAACAAGCCAAATTCGTGGGGCATGGATTGGGCCTTGAAATTAACGAACCACCTGTGTTTGCTCCTCGCTCACGCGAAATATTGCAAAAGAACATGGCTATTGCCCTCGAACCTAAATTCGTATTGCCTGGCATTGGGGCTGTGGGTATAGAAAATACTTATTTTGTTACAGAGACCGGATTGGAGAAAGTGACCCTATGTGAAGAGAATATTGTAGTGTTGCGGTAGATAGAGACAAGAAAAAAGAGACAAGGAAAAAGAAACTAGGGATAGTAGACTTTGAATATTTCGAAGAAAGCATAGGGGTAAATTAGCTGGATAAAATTTAGGAGAATAAATATGCATTTTGTTGTAACCTATTTGCAACTGGTATTGTCTTATGAATGTAAACAAAATTATTCACCATTAAAAAACAATGACAAATGGAATTAGTACCAATTATTGCAATTTTATCCACAATAGCACTGCCTGTTGCTACAGGATTAATCTTAGGATTTAAGAAGTTAAATGCTGATCACATAGAGAGGATGGGATTGATTAAGCAAGGAATCATTCCTCCAGTAGCACCTAAACGAAAACCAAAACAACAGAGTACACCTAATAGGTATGTATCGTTGCGCAATGGTATCATATTAATTTCTTTAGGTATAGGTTTTATTACAGGATTCTTGGGTGTTAAATATTTAGTGATTGGCGAAGACAATCCTTTCTTCTTCCTTGCTGCCTCAATAGTGCTTTTCTTGGGAATAGGTTTCTTAGTATTCTT
>JARICS010000097.1 GCA_029264035.1 Dysgonamonadaceae bacterium
TTAGAACGCAATTACTCACAACCACATCTGCCATGTTATCGGATAGATGCATTTGTTCTATATCTCCCTCCAAAAACTTTACATTGGTGTAACCTCTTTTTGTAGCATTGTTTCTTGCCTTTTCTATCATTTGTGGTGAAAAGTCAACTCCTATTACCTGCCCACTCTCACCAACCTCGGCACGAGCAATGAAGCAATCGTTGCCAGCTCCAGAACCTAAATCCACAACTGTGTTTCCAGTTTTTATAGCTGCATATTCTGTTGGTAATCCGCAACCTACACCCAAGTCTGCATCTTTCTCATAACCTTTTAGTTTGGAATAATCTTCACTCATGATGGTGAAAGTCTTCTTTGAAGGAATAGCTGGGTTTGTACCACAGCAGGATTGCACTTTGAGTGAATTGTTGTTGAGTGCCAGTTCGTTATATCGTTGTTTCACCAACTCTTTTTTATCTTGGTTGTTCATCTTCTTTTATCTTTTTGTAGAGTTCATAAAAAGCTTTTCTTATCTCGTCTCTCACCCTGATGAAATCTGCTTGAATTTCCTCGTCTGTTCCCACTGTTTCCGATGGGTCGTCAAAACCGATGTGTAGTCTGTGTTTTACTTTTCCGATGAATGCAGGACAACTCTCATTTGCTCCACCGCAAACAGTGATTACATAGTCCCACTCATCGTTCAGGTATTTCTCTACACTATCGGATGTGTGATGAGATATATCAACACCGATTTCTTTCATTACTTCTACTGCTTTTAAGTTGAGTTTGCCGCTCGCTTCAGTGCCAGCCGAGGCTATTGTCCATGAAGGAGCAAATGATTGCAGGAATCCATGAGCCATTTGGCTGCGACAACTGTTGCCTGTACAGAGTATCAATATTTTTATATTTTGCATGATGCTTTTGTTTTTAATTGATTTGATTGTTGTAAATTTACATACAAAGATTGAAACTGAGAAGAAACAGATCAGTTTTATTTCCATCTTTAAGAATAACTACACATAATATTTCAGTGTAAGCCATTGTTTGACGCAGTCAAGTTGTATATTTACACGCAAATTAGTTTTACAAGTGAAAAGCTACCTATTTATGCTTTTCTTCCTAAATAAAAAAGATATGAAAGATTTTGTTGCAATAGATTTCGAAACAGCCAATGGTGATCGTAGTAGTGTGTGTAGTGTGGGGTTGGTTATTGTTAGAAATGGAATTGTGATAGATAAGATATATGAACTTATAAAACCAGAACCCAATCATTATAGCTATTGGAATGTAATGGTACACGGATTGACGAATAAAGATACAGATAATTCCCCTGTGTTCCCAGATGTATGGTGTAATATTGCTCCCAAGATCGAAGGATTACCATTAGTAGCGCATAACAGTACATTTGATTCTGGTTGTTTGCGAGCAGTCTTCAAATCATATCAAATGGATTATCCCGACTATGAATTTCATTGTACATTGAAAGCTTCAAGGAAGCGTTTCAGAGACATAGAGAATCATCGTTTGAGTACAGTTGCAGCGCATTGCGGATTTAATCTCACCAATCATCATCATGCACTGGCCGATGCTGAAGCTTGTGCTGTGATTGCTTTGCGTACATTGTAGAGTATTGTAGATAACAATCACTGCTGTTTATTTGGAACGAGGATTTTATGTTTTAACATTTATAACAATATAAAAAAAGCCTTTCAAACAAATGAGTTCGAAAGGCTTTTGAATTATCTTCTAATAACGTTGAGGCTTACTCCAAATAAGTATATCCATACAAACCAGAGCGATAGTTGGCCAAGAACTCTTTTCCTTCTTCCGAAGAAATAAATCCTTGCTTTACGGAGCTCATTACCCACGTTTCAACTGTTCTTACAAGTTTTTTCGAATTGTATTGAGCATATTCTAATACTTCAGCTACAGTTTCGCCATCAATTATTTGTTCTATTTTGTGTCCATTCTTATCCACGCTTACGTGCACCACATTGGTGTCTCCAAAAAGATTGTGCAAATCGCCCAATATTTCTTGATAAGCTCCTACAAGAAAAGCGCCCAAGTAGTACGGTTCACCCTTTTTGAGAGAATGTACGGGCAGGAAGGACGATTGCTTCCCATCTTGCGAGATAAAGTTGGCTACTTTGCCATCGGAATCACACGTTATGTCTTGCAAAGTTGCTGTGCGAGTGGGTTTCTCATCTAAGCGATGAATGGGCATGATAGGGAACACTTGGTCGATAGCCCATGAGTCTGGCAATGACTGGAACAATGAGAAGTTGCAGAAATATTTATCTGGCAACAAAGTTGCCAATTGTCTCAACTCTTCGGGTGCATGTTTTGCTTTTTTGATAACCACGTTTATTTCGCGCATAATTGAGAAATAAAGTTGCTCCACTTGAGCACGAGTTTTCAGATCGAGCATGCCAAGGCTAAACATATCTAAAGATTCTTCTCTAATTTGCTGTGCATCGTGCCATGCTTCCAACATGCTCGGCTGATTGAGAGATTCCCAAATTTTGTACAACTCTTTCACCAATTCGTGGTCGTCTTCGTGTATATCAATTTCATCTGCCCATTCAGGAAGAGTAGTTGTTTCTAACACTTCAAAGATAAGTATAGAGTGATGTGCAGTGAGTGCTCGTCCAGATTCGGTGATAATTTTTGGATGAGGTATTTCATTTTTATCAGATGTATCCACAAAAGTGAAAACAGCATCATTTACATACTCTTGAATGGAATAGTTAATACTGTTTTCGCTGTAGGATGATCGAGTGCCATCATAGTCTACTCCCAATCCGCCACCAATATCTACAAACTCAACTTTAAAGCCAAGTTGATAAAGTTGTACGTAAAACTGTGCAGCTTCGCGCAATGCTGTTTTGATGCGACGAATCTTTGTTATCTGGCTACCGATATGGAAATGTATGAGGCGCAAACAATCTGTCATTTTATGTGCTTTTAGCACTTCCATGGCCTCTAAGAGTTCACTGGAGTTTAGTCCAAATTTGCTTCCATCACCTCCCGATTCTTCCCATTTGCCGCTACCTGAGCTTGCCAGTTTGATACGAATACCAATATTTGGTCTTACTTTTAATCGCTTGGCTAATTTTAATGTCAAATGGAGCTCGTTTAGTTTTTCTACAACTAGAAAAACTTGCTTACCCATCTTTTGAGCCAAAAGGGCTAATTCTATGTAGTTTTCGTCTTTGTAACCGTTACAAACAATTACTGAGTCACGATCGGTATCAATTGCAAGTACTGCATGAAGTTCTGGTTTGGAGCCCGCTTCCAAGCCAATGTTAAATTTCTTACCGTGATTTACTATCTCTTCAACAACTTGGCGCATTTGGTTTACCTTGATGGGGTAAACAATATGATTCTGTGCTTTATATCCGTACTCTTCAGCTGCAATTTTAAAACACGTACTTATTTTTTCAATTCTACTGTCTAAAATTTCAGGAAATCTAATCAATACTGGAGCTGAAACATCGCGCAGATCAAGTTCCTTCATCAACTCGTCTAAGTCAACTCCATGACTATCTTTTTGTGGTGTAACAAGCACGTTACCTTTTTCATTTATGGAGAAAAATTTATTTCCCCAACCGCTAATGTTATATGTTTCTTCTGAATCTTCAATACGCCATTTTCTCATTTTTCTATATCTCTTTCTTTTTGGGTTATTATCTTACTTTCTTAGAGCAAAATTACACAATTATTTTGTCAATTATCAATTAACAAACAAAATAACAAATCTTATTACTTCATATGAACAAGCAGACTGCTAAAAGGTTTTAAGTTACTCCCTTTTCGCCGCTTCCCACCCAATCATAGCTACTTTCAAATCCAATCCCCAATGATAACCTCCCAATTCTCCACTGGAACGAATAACTCTATGGCAGGGAATAATGTAAGAGATAGGGTTTGAGCCCACGGCTGTCCCAACTGCACGGTTAGCTTTGGGATTGTTGAGATGGTTACTGATATTTCCATAGGTTGTGAGTTCTCCCAAAGGGATTTTGAGAAGGGCATCCCATACTTTTAGTTGAAAGTCAGTTCCTTTGATGTGTAGCTTCAATGGATTGAGTGCGCTTTTCGGGTTTTGTAGAAAAGCAACTGCTTGAAGGTGAATGAGATCTTCTTGGTGAATAAAATTGGCACGGGAGAATATCTCGACCAATTCTTTATAGGCAGTTGCTGTATCGCCAAAAGCCAAATAGCAAATACCTTTATCGGTTGAAGCAACGCAAGATGAGCCAAAGATAGTTTCGGGATATGAGTAATGAATTGTTAAGTCTTTCCCTTTATTTTTGTATTCTCCAGGTGTCATGGCTTCTACTGTCACAAATAGATCGTGTAGCCTACTTGTGCCCGACAGCCCCGCATCGATAGAGAGATCAAACAATGTTTTCTCTTCTTTCAGATGAGCTTTGGCATATTCCAAAGTGGTATATTGAAGAAATTTCTTTGGGCTAACTCCTGCCCATTGTGTAAAAAGACGGTGAAAGTGGTGAGAACTTAAATTTACTGCCGCTGCAATTTCATCTAAGCTGGGTTGTTCTTTAAAATGGGTGCGAATATAGTTTATAGCTTGCTCAATGCGTTTGAAATCGATGTTTGCTCTTGTAGTGTTCATACTTTTTCTTTTTTTTAATCACTCCAAAGCTACACTATATATTAGAAACCAGCAATCTGATTCTTGCTATTAACTTGCAAATCTTAGATATACCTATTCTACTATGAATTGGTGAAACTCATCGGAAAACATATCGGTCACTTCGCCATCGGATTTAGTATAGATGAAATAGTAGTGAAGTCCGGGTATTGACTTTGCTACTTCCACAGATTTCTCTACACCCATTGCCATAAATGCAGTTGCATAAGCATCGGCAGTCATGCAGTCGTCGGCTATTACTGTTGCTCCAAGTATATCTTGTTCAGAAGGATATCCAGTTTGTGGGTCGATAGTGTGCGAATATTTTACACCATCTTTCACATAATAATTTCTATAATTTCCAGAGGTTGCTACCGCTTTATCACAAACCGATAAAATGATTTGCAATTCGCGTTGCATTGCCAATGAGTCGTCTGTTGGTTTGTCAATTCCTATACGCCAGCAATCGCCTTTCTCATTTGTTCCTTTCATTGTAATTTCTCCACCAATTTCCACCATGTAGTTTTCGATTCCGTAGCTTTCTAATAGGTGGGATACAATGTCGCAAGAGTAACCTTTGGCGATGGCTGAAGTGTTTATCTGCACACGAGGATCATCTTTGACAACTATTCCATCTTCAATTCTGATTTTGTCATATCCAACAAAAGGCTTCATGCTGTCAATCTTATCGGGTGTAACATTGTCCATGTCTTTAAAACCAAATCCCCATGCATTGATAAAGGGTGAAGCAGTAATATCAAATTTGCCATTTGTTCTACGGGATACATCCATCGATTTGTTGAATACTTCAATGAAGAGCGAATCTAATTCTACAGGTATATTGTTATTCACTTTCGCAATAATAGAAGTTTCTTTGAAAGGGTTGAGCGATTGGTCAAACTTTTGCAAAGATTGCATTATCTCCTCTTTCAAAGAGGTATTATATTGATACTTAATGTGAAAGTAGGTGTGAAATATTTCGCCGCTTTCTTGTTGGTAAGTATTATCTTCTTTTTTGTTGCCTGAATTGCAACTAATAAGTAAAGTAGCAATAAAAAAGAAAATAATATATTTAGAGGCTTTGTTGAGATGTTTCATAAGTGGTGGAGTGGGTGATAAGTAATGTTATAAACAGCAGTAAAAATTTACATCCATTCAGTAAATTCGTCTATCGACTTTCTTTTCTTGGGTTGTTCTGTTTCAGTAGAAATAGTTTCTGAGGGATAACCTATAGGAATAATAGCAACAGGCTCTAATACGCTGTCTAAATTAAGCGCATCATTGAGTATAGTTGCATCAAAGTTGCATACCCAACAAGTGCCCAAACCCAATTCGGTTGCTTTCAGCATGAGATGTGTAACAGCAATGGCAACATCAATATTGCCATGATCTTTGTTGTCGGCTCCACGTTTCCATGATTGCGATTTATCTGCACACGCAACAATGTAGAGTGGTGCACTCTTGAACCATTTGCGTGGATAACTTTCTACAATTCGTTGCTTCATATCATCGGTAGTGCATATGAAGAAGCGCCACGGCTGATAGTTTACAGCTGAAGGTGCTAAGCGAGCAGCATTCAGCAACTCTGAAATAGTCTCTTTATTTATCTCTTTATTTGAGAATGAACGCACTGATTTTCGTTCCAAAAATAGTTTATCAATACTCATAATATTCTATTTGTTTTAAAATTCTTCTTCAATATGATAGTCGTTTCTGTTGGCCGAGTTGCGTGAAACAAGTTCACCAAGAAATCCTGCCAAAAAAAGCTGTGTTCCGCCTATCATTGCTGTGAGGGATAAAAAGAAATAGGGCGAATCTGTTACTAACCTATAGCCAAGACCATGTTTCATTGCATATAATTTTGAAGCTCCTACAAATATAATGGCTATAAAGCCAATTAAAAACATTAAACTTCCAAGAATGCCAAAAAAATGCATTGGTTTTCTTCCAAAAACCGAAAGGAACCAAAGTGTAAGCAAATCTAAGTATCCATTAAAGAAACGGCTCATTCCAAATTTGGTTTTGCCATATTTGCGAGGGCTATGTTGCACTACTTTCTCTCCTATTCTTGTGAACCCTGCATTCTTTGCCAATGCGGGAATGTAGCGATGCATGTCGTTGTAGATTTCTATATTTTTCACTACCTCTTGTTTGTACGCTTTAAGACCGCAATTCATGTCGTGCAACTTAATGCCTGTAACTGCTCTGGCAGTAGCATTGTATATCTTTGAGGGAATGTTTTTGGTGAAAGTTCCATCATATCGTTTCTTTTTCCAACCCGAAACCAAATCATAGTTATCCTCTTTCACCATTCTGTATAGCTCGGGGATTTCGTCGGGGCTATCTTGCAAGTCCGCATCCATAGTGATGACAACATCTCCTTTAGTTTTCTGAAAGGCACAATGCAGAGCAGGCGACTTACCATAGTTTCGCTGAAACTTAATGGCTTTAACTCTGTCTGATTTCTCTTTTAGTTGTGTGATAATTTCCCAAGAATTGTCAGTGCTTCCGTCATCCACATATATTATCTCGTACGAAAAGCCATTCTCTTCCATTGTTCTTTCAATCCAACTATGCAGTTCGGGAATTGACTCTTCTTCGTTGTACAAAGGGATTACTACAGAAATATCCATACTGGCTATTATTAAATCTTATTTGTTTAAATTCTTAATGTCTATATTTATTCTTGATGCAAGCGGTGTGAGCATTAATGAGAGTACTAATCCGATGGCTACATTGCTCATCATTTGCCTAAAGACATAAGTTGTGGGCGAAAAAGAACTTTGTTTTTTTAATTCGTCCATCATTGATTCACTAAAATTGAGCGATTTTGCAAGTTCTATCGTTTGCTCGTTTACAACAGAGATGTAACTTGGATCTAACCACACTACGTGTACAATGACAATGGCAGCTTCAATGATTGCTGCAAAAAAGAAGAGCAAAATGCCTAATCTTACTCCTGTCCAATATTTCAATTTGTTGTCTGGGCTTACATTCTTAAAACGAATTAAATAAAAAAGCAGTAATAGAGGAGTAAAGAAGATGAGAAATGAGTTTACGTATTCTAATGCTGAGTATTGTGTAGCACCTATTACGAAGAGGTATTTAAAAAACCAAAATCCACCTAATCCAAAACCCGCTTGCATGGCATAGCTGAGTATATTGTTCTTTTCTTTTTGCATTTGTATGTTTTAATTGGTCTTGTTTGTTTCAAAGACACAATAGTAATTTGTTTGTGTGTTTAGTAACTATACAAAAGTAATTATTTTTTCAGTTAGAAAAAAGGTTTCTTACATTCATCGTTCAAATAGAACCGATACAGAAGTAAACGCGCTATTAAATTGGAATCACATGCAAAAAGTTTTCAATTTGTTGAAACTCGTATCTACGAGGGTAGAAATGTTCTAAATGTCATTATTTTCCTTTTGTTGCCCGTTTCTGAGACATTTATAACATAAAAATTTATTTCACGACGTATAATTTTTACTTCACTAGTTGATTTTTCTAATTCGAGCTACAATTTGTCTCTGTAAGCCATTTTTCTTCAATATTAGTTCTAAAATGAGCAATTTTAGTGATTCAAAACATTTCTACTGCGGTAGATTCATATTTTATGAGATGATTGTCCAATCTACTGTGGTAGAATCAATTTTCATGACATGTTTGACTTATCTACAGCGGGGAATTTGATTTCCAACTTATTTATGGCACATTTTCGTTTGAATTGAAAGAAAAGGTTGCTTATTATTTACAAATTGATATTGCTTGAGGTCAAGTATGAGGGTTATGTGGTAAAGTAAGCCATTTCAGTACCATTTAAAATCTGCTTTATTTGCAAGTTTTAATAACAAGTTTTTTTATAACAAGTTCAAAAGATTTCAATATAGGATACACTCACTTAAAGGAATAAGAAAAGTGATTATGATTAATTCTACTTTCGAAAAACATGAACTAATTAATAACTAAAAATAGAGTGTATAACTCTAAGTACTTGATTTGTTGTGAGTTCTTCTCT
>JARICS010000117.1 GCA_029264035.1 Dysgonamonadaceae bacterium
AAGAATAAGCCCTTCGTTTGCAACAAAGGGCAGAAAAAAGGGATTTACCCCAAAATAGGCTCTGAAAGTGCAAATAAATTTTATTTAGGCAATCGGACGTCTTTAAATCGTAAATAAAAATTATTTATCCTTTCAGAGGGTCGTAAATCGCAAATAAAAATTATTTAGACTTTCGGAGGGTCGTAAATCGTGAATAAAATTTATTTAGGACTTCGGAGAGTCATAATTCGCAAATAAATTATATCAGGGCTTTCAGACGAGTAAAAGTCGTTTTTTCTATTTTCCAAAAAAGAAGTTATGATTTTCTTATAACAACAAACCTATTGAATCCATTCACTATCAATTGATTTCAATGATGTATAATTAAAAAAAAGGAACCAATAACAAGATTGATTCCTTTTTTTTATAAAACTTACAAATTACTTACCCCTTGCTTACAATAACCATGGGTCATTCTCAGGTTCAATGTAATCATGTGTATTGGTGTGAATTTCTCTTCCTGGATCAGCCGGTGTGGTAGGTCTGTTCAGATCTGGATGCAAATTGTTTGCTTTCTTTTGATTCTCGCGAGAGTTACGCTTTGGCAAATTCAAGTCTACATCGTCAATAGAGATATTCATTGCCTTGGCAACACCTTTTCCGTAATCAGGATCGGCCATATAACAATGATATATATGTCGGTGTTTTATCTGAAGGGTTGAGTCGCCCATATTCCTTGCAGTATTGTCAAAGAGTACTTGCTGTTGATCTTCTGTCATAGCCCTAAACAATAATCCTGGCTGAGTGAAGTAATCACTATCGTCTTCTCTAAAGTCATACCTATATACATCACCACCTTTTTCCATAGGCAGATTGTCCTCTGGTTTGTCTTCCCAATTGCCATAGCTATTGGGTTCGTAATGCAACTCGCTACCCAAATTACCATCTGTGCGCATAGCGCCGTCGCGATGAAAACTGTGTGGATGTGCTACTGCTTTAGGTGAATTTACGGGAATCAGGTTGTGGTTTACACCCAATCGATATCTTTGTGCATCGCCATAAGAGAATAGTCGTCCTTGCAACATGCGGTCGGGAGAAAAACTAATACCTGGAACTGCATTGGCAGGATTAAAAGCAGCTTGCTCAATATCTGCAAAGTAGTTGTCTGGATTTCTATTCAGCACAAATTCGCCCACTGGTATCAATGGGAAATCTTTTTTGAGCCACATCTTGGTTAAATCGAAAGGATTGGTTTCCATAGCATCGGCTTGCTCCTCTGTCATTAATTGCACATACATTTTCCATTTCGGAAACATTTTCTTCTCTATAGCAGTATATAAATCTCTTTGATGAGACTCTCTGTCCATTCCTACTACTTTTCCAGCTTCCTGATCTGTATAGTTCAAGATACCTTGTTGAGAACGGAAGTGGAATTTAACCCATGTTCTTTCGTTGCTTTTGCTGATGAAACTATAGGCATGTGAGCTGAAACCGTGCATATGTCTGTATGAAGACGGAATACCTCTATCGCCCATTATGATGGTAACCTGCAAGAGTGCTTCTGGTAGTGAAGTCCAGAAATCCCAATTGGTATTGGGGCTTCTCATATTGGTGCGAGGATCTCTTTTAACGGCATGGTTGAGATCAATAAACTTCATGGGGTCTCTAAAGAAAAACACGGGTGTGTTGTTTCCTACCAAATCCCAATTGCCCTCTTCGGTATAAAATTTGAGTGCAAATCCGCGAATATCTCTTTCTGCATCTGCTGCACCTCTTTCGCCAGCTACTGTAGAGAAACGTGCAACCATTTCGGTCTTCTTACCTATCTCTGAAAAAATAGATGCCTTGGTGTACTGAGTAATATCGTGCGTTACGGTGAATGTACCAAAAGCACCCGATCCTTTTGCATGCATACGGCGCTCTGGTATAACTTCGCGATCGAAATGCGCCATCTTTTCTAGAAACCATGTATCTTGAAGAGACACGGGGCCTCTTTTGCCAGATGTCATAGTGTCTTGATTGTCTGTAACTGGAGCTCCTGCTGCTGTGGTTATGCCAGGAAATTGCCCTTTAGTTTGATTTCTACTTGGAATAGGATCGCCCAATTTGTTTTTATCCATTGGGTTTTTCATATCCATTTCTTCTTTTTTCTTTTCCATATAAAATTCTTTTTTAGGTTTTTGGATCTTATGTGAATAGTTTTTATTTATTTATATCGCTTTTATTTCTTCTTTTTCAAAGATACAATAAAATGAGTAGATATTTAGATTAAAAATAAACATTATTTTGTTTACTTTTTACGCATGATTTTACAATTTTGTTTATCATAAAAAAGTGATTTATAATGAAAACAGCAATATATTTTTTGCTTACTCTAAAACATACCATTATTAAACATTAAAACGTTGTTGATATGGTGTCAATCTTTGAAAATATCACTAAATTGCCAAACCTAAAATTAGAATTTAAACTTGAAAAAAATATGAAAGAAGAAAATACAACTCTCATAGCTAAGGATTATTTCCCTTGGGCTATTATGATATTAATGTCATCGGTAACTTTTGTAGGCATACTATCGGAGCTAATGCCTTCAGGGGTGCTTCCTCAAATGATGCAAGATCTAAATTTGAACGAAGTGCAAGGAGGTAATCTTGTTGGATATTATGCTTTGGCATCAGCCATATTTTCGATTCCGCTTATTTCCGTAACTATGCACTACAATCGCAAACTGTTGTTACTGTTATTGTTGGGAGGTTTTGCAATTTCTAATTTAATTGTAGCCTTCGTTAGTAATTATGCTGTAGTTGTTTCTATGCGGGTTGTTGGTGGTATTTGCGCTGGCATAATGTGGCCAATGATTGCAGCCTATGGCATGCGGTTGGTATCGCCAAAACAAACTGGCAAAGCAGTTGCAGTAATTATGGCAGGTACAACTTTAGGTATCAGTTTGGGAATGCCCTTAATGACATGGATTGGAGATAATTATGGTTGGAGAACCGAATTTATAGCCATTGCAGTAATAATTGTGGTAATCGGTATTTTAAGTATTTTAATACTACCATCGCTTAAAGGGGAGAAACTGACCAGTGAAGTATCTCCTTTTGCCATGTTGAAAATAAAAGCTGTGCAAATGGTCATACTTTTCACCGTGTTGGGAGTTGTAGCTCATTACGGAGTGTATGTATATATTGCAAGCTTAGTAGGAACGCTTGAAATAGCAGGAGGTATTGAAATGGCTTTGATTATGTTTGGACTGGGTTCTCTGTTCTCTGTTGTAATGGCAATAAAATATACCGACAACCACTTGCAACTTCTCACCATTTTAATGTTTGCTCTTTTAGTAGTAGCAATGGCCATTTTCTATATTTTTGGAGGAGCCTTTGGAATATCTCATTTTGGATTTTTCCTGTGGGGCATATCATTTGGTCCTTTAGTTGCACTATTTCAAGCTGCTGTGGGACGTCAAGTAGATAAAGCAAAAGATATAGCAACTTCTATTCAGTCTTGTATGTTTAATTTCTCTATTATGATAGCGTCTTCTTTAGGTGGTATCTTGCTTAGCAAATACTTAGCTACAAGCCTTCCACTTTTGGCAATAGCACTGGCAGTACCTGGACTTATATTGGCAATTGCTGCTAAAAAGACATTAGCGAAAGCAAAATAATTTTATAGTTAGATTTTATTGTATAGTTTCAATTTAAAATAAAAAAAGGCTACCAATTGGCAGCCTTTTTTTATTTCATATTCTGTGATATTAAAATTATAATCCTAACTCAACATCATACTCAACTTCTTTACGCTTGAAGAGATACTCTCCATTACGAACGGATGCTAAAACTTCTACTCTTTTGCGAATAGCTTCATAAACTGTAGTTTCGTTTAATACAATGAAGTTGGCTGCTCTTCCTACTTCTAAACCATAGGTATCGTGAATATTTAAACAACGAGCTCCATTGTAAGTAATCAGATCAAAATTTGATTCTACATCTTTTGCTGACATAATTTGCGCTAAGTGAATTCCATTGTCAAGAATGTTCATCATGTTGCCATTTCCCATTGGATACCATGGATCGTTGATGGAGTCTTGTGCAAATGCAACATTAATACCATATTCAATTAATTCTTTTACTCTTGTTAGGCCACGACGTTTAGGATAGGTGTCTTGACGACCTTGCAAATAGGCATTTTCTGTTGGACAAGATATAAAGTTCATCTTGCTTTTTTGGAATAGGTCTAACATTCTAAAAGCATAAGAATTGTCTGCCGAACCAAACGAACACGTATGGCTTGCAGTAGTTCGTGTGCCATAATCTTCCATTAACACAAGTGCATTCAGCAGCTCTACAAAGCGTGAATGTGTATCGTCTGTCTCATCACAATGTACATCTATCAGCTTGTCATATTTCAAGCCAAGCTTTACTATATCGTGAACTGATTTCTCTCCAAATTCTCTTGCTGGTTCATAATGAGGAATTCCTCCAACAACATCGGCCCCCATTTTAAGTGCTTCTTCTACTAATTCGAGTCCACCTTTATAAGTGTACATTCCTTGTTGTGGAAAAGCAACAATTTGAATATCTACAGTATGCTTTAGATCTTCTTTCATTTCCAACATGGCTTTGAGAGCCGTGAAGTTTGGATCTGTAACATCTATATGTGTGCGAATGTGTTGCACTCCTTGCGAAACCTCATCTTTAATTCCCTTAAGCGCCAGTTTTTTCACACTATCAATCGTCAATGTCTCTTTAAACTTAGGCCACAACTCAATGGCTTCAAACAGAGTACCTGATCCTGCTCCCTCTTGTCCGAGTTCAGAAAGGGTATACACATAATCTAAATGCAAGTGGGGATCTACATAAGGAGGCATAACGAGTTTTCCTTGCAGGTCAATTTCCTCTTCGCATTTGGGTAGATTAGTTCCAATTTGAGTTATTTTTCCATTCTCAACCACCATCTCGGTTGCTGTATCGTTGCGATAAATTTTCGCATTAAAAAACTTTTTCTTCATATTCGATTATTTTTTTGTAAGTACTATATACTATTTCTGGGAAATTTGATATTCCTCATTCCTAATAGGCTTCAATATAAGGATTTCTTCCCGATATTAATCTGCATCCTCTATAAATAAATATAACAGACTCTTAATTATAAGTATTTATAAATAAGAGTGATAATGATAACTATGAATTGTAGGTTTTTTATTCCACAATAGTTCTAAATGTCAAATTGATTCTAGGTGAAGTCACTTTCTTAGTCTTTGGCAGGGTGTGTTGCCAAAAAGTTTGTGTGGTGTTTTTCATGATTAAAAGACTACCGTGTTCTAAAATAAGTTCTACTTTCTCTTTGTTCTCTATGTGCCTAAATACAAACTTCCGATTTGCTCCAAAACTCAGTGATGCAATAGCTCCGTCTTTTTTCAACTCAGGCTCAGCATCGGTGTGCCAACCCATTCCCTCCTCGCCACTGTGATAAAGATTGAGTAGGCAAGAATTGAATGTTTCGCCCGACTTCTTTTCTATTTTTGCTTTTAGCTCCATCAATTCCTCAGTCCATGGCAAAGCTTGCTTAGTGGTATTGGAATAGGTGTATTTAAATGGTTTCTCACCATACCACCCTACTTTTCGTTTGGTAACGATTCTTTTGCCAAACATAATCAGTTCGTCATTTCGCCAGGCAATATTCTTCAATAATCTATTGAGGTATATGTCTGCCTCATCTTCTGTCCATAGTTGGCCGTAATAATTGACAGTTCCATCAAAGGGAAGCCAATTCTTGTGCATGTCTATGGAATGATTAAATAAGTTCATCCTATTCTATTTCCTAAATTATCAATTCTTTACTTGTGCTTTGATGTCTTGATTTGTATGGGTTCAACAGTACAATTATATGTTTTATGTAGCTTATTGCTATAAAACTCCTTTTTCTATTCTATCTTTGGTGTTTTTGTCAAAAACAGATAGAAATTACAACATATATATATATTTATCTTCAAGCGTTATGAATTCATATGCAACATGCCCCATCTCCACTAATAGAATCAATAAACGCGTAGCAAGGCTAAATGGTTTATTCACCTTTTTGCTCGTCATACTTTTTATAATTACACGCTTGTGGTTTATTCCAGCTTTTTTGGCATTCGATTTTCTGATGCGTAGTATCAATCTTTCTAAGTTCAGTCCCATGGCTTACCTATCAAATAAAATAGTCAAACTATTGCAGCTAAAGAAAAATCTTATCAATGCAGGTCCTAAAATATTTGCAGCACGCATTGGATTGTTAGTAAGCAGTGCTATATGTATTTTCTCGTTAATTGGATTTAATTTAACAGCACTTGTTTTAGCTGCTGTACTTGCTCTCTTTTCATTTCTGGAAACTGCATTTGAATATTGCGTTGCATGCGAAATATATCCTCATCTAAATAGATTGTTGAACAGACTACAGTAAATAAGTGAAAAAGTGTAGTGAAAGTTGGTATACTTTTGTGCTTCGCTCTCTTTATTAAAACTATTCTTTTATCCTTTAATATCACCTTGTTTTTTAATAATTATTTCTAAAGGGATCTTCGTTAAAATATATGAATGATGTTACTTTTCTACAAAGCTGTGAACCAAATTTCAGATTAAACCGTTATAGCTGTAACATTATGCAAATTTTAAAGCATATATAATTATTAATTAAAAGAAAAATATTATGGGAAATTTACTTTACATTATTGCAGTGATACTTATTATTGGATGGGCTATTGGATTTATTGGTTACAGTGCAGGTGGGCTTATTCATATTCTGTTAGTGATAGCAGTAATTGCGATTATACTAAGGTTGATTCAGGGAAGAAAAGTTTAAGCAAAGCTTGAATAATAGGTTGTAAAGTAGACATAAGTCTTCATAGACTTAGCTTCTGATCAACAAATATTAACAACTAAATAGTGCGGGACAGCCCTTTTTAAAAGTCTATCCCACACTATTTATTTTATATTCATTTTACCTCTCAATGGTTCCAAAACAAAAAGAAAAGGCTATCACATTTTTCAAGCTCATAGAAAAAACTTCTTAAACAAGATTACTGAAATATCTTTTCATAAAGTTGTGAACCAAATTTCAGAATTGATTGTTAAAGTTTAAAGCACTTAGAATTATTAATTAAAAAATTTAAATTATGAGAAGCATACTTTTTATACTCGCAATAATACTTATTATCGGATGGGTTGTTGGATTCTTTGCATTGAAGATTGCCAGTGGACTTATTCATATACTGTTAGTCGTAGCATTAATAGCGATTGTTGTGAGTTTCATTAAGGGCCGAACGTCTGCTAATTAGAAGAATAAAGTTTCTTTTTACAAAAAAAACAATAGATAAAACAGCCCCCCTCAATTGAATAATGAATAATTATATATATATCTTATAGTATCAGAGCTATAAGATATATGTTTTTTCCCATACTCTGCACTTTAAAATCTTAGTTACGCAAAGCTAAGTTTTCTTCTTTAATTCTTACAGTGAGCATTATTGCATTGAGCAATGTGAAAATCAAAGCAGTGTAATATAATTGAAATATGAGCGGAATGAGTGCAATTTCTGCAATTACAATTATATAATTGGGGTGTTTAATGTATTTGTAAGGCCCCTTGTTGATTAAAGGATAGTTTTGGATGCGAAATATTTTGGTGTTCCAAAAATTACCAAGCAATGCAATAATCCACACTTTAAATGCGATAAGCAGGAGATAAATGAGTAGAAATATTAGACTAAAGGATGGAGTTTGTTGCATTGAATATTCAATAATCAACGATACAAAAAAGAGGCTGTGAAGTGCAATAATAAACGGATAATGCTTTTTGCCATATTCTACTGCCCCATTTTGCACCATCCATTTTTCGTTTCTTCTTGCTACATATAGTTCTGCAATGCGAAGTAGAATAACAAACCAGACAAAGAGTATGAAAATCATATTAATTATTTTTCATTTGAAGTAATACCATTTCGCATGTAAATCCAGGCCCCATTGATACCATTAATCCATATCCGTCTTCAAAGCCTTGTGTTAGGTATCTTTGCAGCACGTACAAAACGGTTGCACTACTCATGTTTCCGTAATCGTTCATTACCTCTCTCGTGTTTTTCAAGAAATCACCTTCCACTTTCAAGGCCTCTTCATAAGCGGTTAATACCTTCTTACCGCCGGGATGAAAAATGAAATTCTTAATGTCGGATATTTTCAATTGATTTTTCTCCAAGAAAGAGATTATATCTTTCGATATATTGTTGGAGATGATTGTTGGAATGTCTTTTGAAAAAAGGACTTTAAAACCATTGTCTAAAAACTCCCAACCCATTACATCTAAAGTATCTTTGTAAAGTTTGCTCTGCGCAGCAAGAAACGAAACCTTGCTTTGAGCTTTGTCCGTATGGTTGTCTCCTTTAATAATAAGCGCCGAAATACCATCGGCAAAGAGGCTTGTGCCAATGAAATTGCTCTTGCTTAAATCGTTTCTTAAAAATGTAAGCGAACACAATTCTACTACCACAAGCAACACAATAGCATCGAGATTGGCCTTTGCCAGCGTGCTTGCTTTTGCAAAACCAGCAACACCACCTGCACATCCCAAACCAAAAATGGACATACGGTTGATATTTTCATGCAGTTTCATTTTGTTGATGATGAGTGCATCTAAACTGGGTGTAGCAAGACCTGTTGTAGAAATAAAAATAATGTCTGTTATGGTATCTTTTTCTATATGAGCAGTAGCTATGCACTCTTCAATTGCTTTTACAGAATATTCGAGTGATATTTGAATAAATTCTTTGTTCTGTTCTTGAAAGCTGTGGATAGAGGAATAATGCTCGATAGGTTTACACAGATTTCGGGTTTTAATTTCTGTATTGTCAAAAACATTCAGCATTCTCTCTATTTTCGGAAAAGATGGGGTGAATAACTCTTGAGCTATTTTCTTCACTTTTTCTTGTTCTATCCTAAATGGAAAGTCTATTTTTGATATGGCAGCTAATGTTGGCATCTATTGATAATTAATTTAAATAATTCATTTCAAAGATGCCTAAATCATTCAACATCCGTTAATACAAAACTTATAACATTGAAATATCTAAATATGTTCAACGGGTATTTAGCGAATTATATTCAACTGTGCCTTTTCTAAAATGGTTGATAAGTGCTATTTAATCATAAAGTTACAGACTAAATGCCGTAATTAGAACACATAGTTCTAACATGCTGCTAATTTGAAAGTATCTATTTGTAAGATCTAATTTAATTACTATAAAAGAGTAGTAAGTAAATCGGTTTTGTCATTTAAGTAGAGATATTCATATTTTCTACGTCTTAGTTGTTCTTCCAGTTTAATTAAGTCATTTGGATCTTTCAATTCAATTCCTACCACTGCTGGTCCGCTTTCTCGGTTATTCTTTTTTGAATATTGAAAATAAACAATATCATCATTGTCACCCAAAATATCATTTAAGAACTCTCTAAATGCTCTTGGTCGTTGTGGAAATTGCACTAAAAAATAATGTTTCAATCCTTCGTATAGCAATGAACGCTCTTTTATTTCTTGCATTCGTGTAATATCGTTATTGCTTCCGCTCACAATACAGACTACATTCTTGTCCTTAATTTGATGTTTGTAATAATCGAGCGCCGAAATTGTTAATGCTCCTGCAGGTTCAACTACAATGGCTTCTTCATTGTACATGCGCAATATTGTTGTACAGACCTTTCCTTCAGGAACAAGAACTATATCTGCAAAGTTATCTTTACAAATTTCAAAAGGAAGATCTCCCACCCTTTTAACGGCAGCTCCATCAACAAAATTATCAATATGTTTTAAGGCAGTATTCACACCTTTTTCAATAGAGGTCTTCATAGATGCAGCTCCGTAAGGTTCCACACCAATTATTTTAGTCTGTGGACTCAATTGGTTAAATACCGTGATTATGCCAGAAGCTAAGCCTCCGCCCCCAATGGGTACAAATAAATAGTCAATAGGATTGGTAGTGTCTTCTATAAGCTCCAAGCCTACGGTTCCTTGTCCTGCAATCACTTTTTCATCATCAAAGGGATGAATAAAAACAGCTCCCACCTCTTTGCAATATTGGTTTGCTTCTTCTGATGATTCATCGAAGGTATCGCCTTTTAAAACAATATCTACTTTGTCTTTTCCAAAGAGTTTTACTTGTTTTGTTTTCTGTGGAGGCGTAGTTACAGGCATAAATATTGTACCTTTTATGTTTAATTTATTACAGGCAAAAGCCACTCCTTGTGCATGATTGCCTGCACTTGCACACACCACTCCTCTTGATTTTTCCTCCTCGGAAAGCAACACTATTTTGTTGTAAGCCCCTCTTAATTTATAAGAACGTACAGGTTGTAAATCTTCCCGTTTCAAATAAACTTGAGCAGAGAATTCCTCGCTCAAGTTTTCGTTCTTCATTAAAGGGGTATGAATCGCAACGTTTTTTATTCGTTCTCTTGCTTGATATATATTGTCTAATAATCCCATAAATTGGTTGTTCTTTAAAATCCGTATTCAAATATTGATGAACCGTGATGAACTCAACTTCTTTCCCCTCAAAATTTAATTAAAAATCAATTGATTTGCCACATCTATCTCATCTTGTGATACTGTGTGTGGACGACCTTCATACACCTTTAGATGAACCTGTGCATTCATTTTTTCCAAAATATTGGCACTTTCTTTTACACGTTCTACTGGAACATGCGGATCGGGATTTCCAGTGCCAAGAAAGATAGGGGTCTCATTAAAGTCGCCAGTATAATTCTCTTGGTATATTTTATCACCAATAAGTCCACCAGTTAATGCCACAATACCTCCCATTTTTTGAGCATGACGAGCAGCAAACTCTAATGCTAAACAAGCTCCTTGTGAAAAACCAAGGAGATATATGTTTTCTGTGGAAATACCATGTTTAGTTACTTCATCTACAATCTCTTTGAGTAAATCAAGAGCAGAAGAAAGCCAAGGTTCATTTTGTTCAGGTTCTGCCAGAAATGAATAAGGATACCAACTGTTATTGGTAGCCTCTGGAGCAAGCAAGGAATATTCAGACACATTTAGTTGTGAGGCAAGTCCTAAAATATCGCGGGCATCAGCTCCCCGACCATGTATTAAGATCAATGCCTTATCGGCTTTTTTTAAAGGTTTACCTGCTGTTTGTATATTTTTCTTGTGCATATCAATGTTGTTTATTATTTCGTTTGAAGCTTTGGTAATGCATTTTCAATCTGTGCACGCATAGGCTCATGTTGTTTGGGTAATTGTAACGAACTGCCTAAATTTTCAACGGTTTCATCAGTTGCAAACCCTGGATTATCTGTCGCAATTTCAAACAATACGCCTCCTGGCTCACGGAAATAGAGCGAAAAGAAATAGTCGCGGTTTATTTTCTCAGTGATGTGAAGCCCTCTCGCTACTATTTTTTCTCTAATTGCCATCAAGTCTTCTTCATCTTTCACACGAAATGCCACATGATGATTGGTTCCTCCTGCATTAACACCACCTGTGGTAAGTGGCATTTCCAGCAAATCTACCAGAGCTGCGTTTTCTACAGCATTAGTTTGATAGCGGTATAGATTATCTTTCTGCTCAACCAGTTTATAGCCGAATACTTCGGTCAAGATTGCAGCTGTAGCTTTGATATTGTGGAGAGACAAAGTAACAGTGTGAAACCCTTTGATGGCAACATCGGCTTTTATTTCAGCTGTTTCAGGACCTTTCCGTTCATCTTTTTGTTTCGATTCTATTAATTTTAACTTCAGTCCATCAGGATCTTCAAAAGAAAGTTGCTTTTCTCCAAACACTTCTCTGCCATTATCATAACGGATATTGAGTTTTTCTAAACGAGCTTTCCAGAAATCTAAACTTCCATGAGGCACGGAGTAACCAATCTCGGTGGCCATGCCATTGCCTATTCGTCCTTTACTTATACCAGCCCAAGGGAAGAAAGTGAGAACTGTTCCTGGAGTTCCCACCTCATCACCAAAGTAGAAATGATAGGTTGTGGGGTCGTCAAAGTTAACGGTTTTCTTCACTAATCGAAAACCCAATGTTTGGGTGTAAAAGTCGTAATTGCGTTGAGCATCACTTGCTATAGCTGTGATGTGATGTAGTCCTAATATTTTGCTCATAATCTTATATTCTGGTTTTATTATTATTTACGTGTTGGATAGGGAATATAATCTGAATCGTCTCCTTCGATTTTAGGAAAAGATTGTGCCTCCCATTTCTGCTTGGCTTCATCAATAAGCTCTTTGCTTGATGAAACAAAGTTCCAATCAATATATCTTTTTTCAGTAAATGGCTCACCACCAAAAATATAGATGGTGCTATTTTCCTGAATTGTAAATGTGCAGAGACTGCTATCTTTTGCCACTAACAGCTGTTTAGGTTCATAAATATTGCCTTCGCTTTCAATGCCTCCGTCAAGAATGTACAAGCCAGATTCGCCATACACTTGATCGCCAATTTTGAGCGTCTGCTTTGTTTTACTTTTTATTTCAATCATATACAGTTTGCTGAAAACAGGAACTGGTGATTTTCTTCCAAAGGCTTCACCTGCCACAAGCTTGAATTGCAAATCTCCTTCATTCCAACTCGGAATTTGATCTTCTTCGATATGAGAAAAAGAGGGTTCCATTTGTTCAAATTCTTTAGGCAACGCCACCCATATTTGTAATCCATGCATCTGTTTGATGGATTGTCGTAAATATTCAGGAGTTCGTTCGGAGTGAACAATGCCTTTCCCTGCTGTCATCCAATTAACAGCTCCAGGCTTTATTTCTACTGAATTACCAAGTGTGTCGCGGTGCATAATGCTTCCTTCGAA
>JARICS010000123.1 GCA_029264035.1 Dysgonamonadaceae bacterium
TTTCGACAAGCTCAAGGAACGTGACTTATTTGGCTATTGGCCATAATCTGCATTCACTCACTCATTACTCTTCATACAGATTCTTCACTACGTTCTGAATGACAGAGAATTCTACTCCTTGTTTGCAACGAGGAGTTTATGATTTAGCGTTTGAAACGCAATTCAAGGCTGACACTGCCTGGAGCTTCGTAGATGTGACAAGTTATTCTTATGGTTGAACAGAAAAACTAAGTCAAACACATACTTTTACTGCTGATCCGTGTATCTTCCAATATTCCACCGTAAAGCACAAAAAAAAGCTGTCCATTATAGACAGCTTTTTTTATTTTTCAAACGTTTTTGGTGATCCGCCTGGGGCTCGAACCCAGGACCCCATCCTTAAAAGGGATGTGCTCTACCGACTGAGCTAGCGAATCTAACTGTAATGCTTTCATCTAACAGTATTGCTTTCTTTCAAAAGCGGTGCAAAGATAGAGCATTTTTTTTATTAACCAAAAGAATATGGTATTAAGTATATAATAAAAAAACTGTCTCATTTAAGACAGCTTTTTTATAAACGTTTCTCACGTTTTTAGTGATCCGCCTGGGGCTCGAACCCAGGACCCCATCCTTAAAAGGGATGTGCTCTACCGACTGAGCTAGCGAATCTACCTATAGTGCTTTCTTTCAAAAGCGATGCAAAGGTAAAACATTTTTTTTACTAACCAAAAAATCACGGTGTAAAACTATCACTTACTTCGTTTCTTATTTTAGGTTTAGGTCTAGAATCTATTTTGCAGTAATATCTACTTATTTACATCCAATGAGTTACATCTTATTATTTGAAATGATTGCGAATAAAATAAAACTTGAAATATATTCGATTATTTTTAAGGTTTGCTTGATATGAGTTCAAAATTGACTTTTCGGGAAGCGATTTGAGTGTGATGAATACGATAAAAAGATTCATTTGTTGAATAAAAAAAGAGCTCCCGCCTTATTTATTAGCAGTAGCTCTCTTAAATTTCTATTTTTATCAAAGAACAGTTAAACCAGTTTGTACAACATTTTTATCTCTTCCGCCCATATGCTTTCGTCGGGTGTTTCTAGAATGAGGGGCATTTTGTCAAATCGGCTATCTTTCATAATCAATTCAAAAAGGGTCATACCCATCACACCTACTCCAATGGAGTCGTGACGGTCAACTTTAGTGCCTAACTCTTTTTTAGAATCATTTATGTGCATACCTTTCAGGTATTTAAAACCTATAATATCTTCAAACGATTGGAAAGTCTCTTTAAATGAGTCTTCAGTTCTTATTTCGTAGCCAGCCGCTAATGTATGCGCTGTGTCAATACAAACTCCTACACGCGATTTGTCTTCCACTTTATCAATAATGTGTGCCAATTGCTCGAAAGTGTGGCCTAAGTTGGTGCCTTGTCCTGCAGTGTTCTCAATTACCGCGGTCACTCCCTTAGTTTGATCTAATGCAATATTAATTGATTCGGCAATACGATCAAGACAAGCATCAACCTCTATTTTTTTTAAGTGACTGCCTGGGTGAAAATTTAATCTATTTATACCCAATTGTTCACAACGTTGCATCTCATCTAAGAAAGCATTGCGCGATTTAGTCAGCCCCTCCTCTTCCGGATGGCCAAGGTTGATAAGGTAGCTATCGTGTGGTAATATATAGTCCATGTTAAAGTCGAACTCCTGACATCTCTCTTTAAACAGTTGGATGCTCTCTTCGGTAAGCGGTGCCGCTTTCCATTGACGTTGGTTTTTTGTGAAAAAAGCAAAAGCTTTAGCTCCAATATTGTGTGCGTTTACGGGTGCGTTTTCTACACCTCCTGCTGCGCTGATGTGTGCGCCAATAAACTTCTTCATATTATATATGTGTTTTAATTCTTAATCTAATTTTCTATATCAACAAAAGTACATTATTAATGATTCATTTGAAAAATATAGTAGAACTCTTTTTTCTGAGAGTGAGCATTAAGACATGGAGAGGTGTTTAATAAAGAATGGTCTTAGTTGTTAGCGATAGCTTTATCAATTCGAAGGCTCTTTTCCTCTTTCAAGATAACGCAACAAAGCCTCAGTCTTGCCCTTTTCATACTTCAAATCCTCTAATTCATTAAGGGTTCTAGATAGTTCAAAAGATTGACCTACAGCTCTCTTTTCAGTCTTAGACAAAGATGTGGTGTAGGTCCTTTTTCCAATGAAGGCAAGTGTGATAGGAGCGTCTTGAAAGGTATATATAAATTCGGCTATTCCATTTTCGTCGTTTCCAAAGAAGCGAACTATTTCGTATGTCTTGTTGAGTGTTTTGAATGTATAATTCAAACCATCGGCAGTCACCGTCAAACTTTCAGCATATGAGCCGTCCGGTATTGAAACTTTTATTTTGTGGTGATTGAGATTCACTCCACTTATAACACTCTCTAAAAATAAAATCCCCTTCTCGCTTACTCCAGAGCGTAGAGTGGTTTGCTCTAATGTTTTGCCTGATGGTGTGAGTTTAGGAATATAGTTGCCAAACTCCTGATAGTTTACATCGCGCACAAAATCGAAGTTTACTTTAAGCTCTTTAAATTTTAAGATGCTTGCATCAATCATCGAATCTATGTAGGCTATGTTTCTTTTGTTTTCAGCCTTGCGCACTTGTTGCAACAAATCGAAACCTGCCCTAATATCTTCAAAAGCTTTTGGATGGGCTATCTTGATGCTATCAATATTTGATTTTGCAATCTCGTATTGGCCCTCAGCATAGGCTTTTTCAGCAAGGTTCAGATAATGCTTTGCTTTCTTAGTTTTACTATTGCACGATGATGTAAATAGCACCATCACAATTAAAACAAGTTGGAAACGCCACATATATTTTTTGTTACAAAATATCATCTTCATTCTTTTCGCTAAAAATAGTTTTATAGTACAAATTTAAGGCAAAAAGATGGGCAAACAGCCTAATTATTGTATTTTTGCAAAACATAACAGATATTCAAAAGATGTTCATTTCACAAGAAGTTATAAATCAGCACTTAAGCAAGCCAATATTTAGCATATTGTCTGAAGCAGCCGACGACTTAGGCTTAGAAACCTATTTGATTGGAGGTTTTGTCCGTGACATATTCCTATATCGCAAGTCCAACGACATAGATATAGTAACTGTGGGTAGCGGAATACAATTGGCAAAGACAGTAGCCAAAAAGTTGGGTAAAAATGTAAGAATTACCGTTTTTAAGAATTTTGGAACGGCACAAATCAAATATAAGCAATACGAACTAGAGTTTGTGGGCGCTCGTAAAGAGTCGTACACACACGATTCTCGCAACCCCATTGTAGAGGATGGTACAATTGAAGACGATCAAAATCGCCGCGATTTCACCATCAATGCATTAGCTCTTTGTCTCAACAAAGATAGATTTGGACAGCTTGTAGACCCTTTCAATGGAATGCAAGATATGGAGGATCTTACTCTCAAAACGCCTCTCGATCCAGATATAACTTTCAGCGACGACCCCTTGCGCATGATGCGAGCTATAAGGTTTGCAGCACAATTAGGTTTCGATATTTCTCCCGATACCTTTGATGCTATTGAACGTAACAAAGAGCGGATTAATATCATATCGAAAGAGCGCATTGTGGACGAGCTCAACAAAATAATGTTGTCGCCAATGCCTTCTGTTGGTTTTATTTTGTTAGAGAAAACCGGCTTGCTCGATATTATTTTTCCAGAGTTGATAGCCCTCAAAGGAGCCGAAACAAAAGATGGAGTAGGGCATAAAGACAATTTTTATCACACACTAGTGGTGCTCGACAATATATCAAAAACATCCGACAACCTATGGTTACGCTGGGCAGCCTTGCTGCACGACATTGGCAAACCTGCCACAAAGCGATGGGATCCAAAGCTTGGATGGACATTTCACAATCACGATTTTGTGGGTCATAAGATGATTCCACAGATATTTCGTCGCATGAAATTACCTTTAAACGAGAAGATGAAGTATGTGCAAAAAGTAGTGGCTATGCATATGCGCCCAATGCAGTTGGTGGAAGAGGAGGTAACAGATTCGGCCATTCGCCGTCTTCTTTTTGAAGCGGGCGATGACATAGATGATCTCATGAAGCTTTGCGAAGCAGACATCACTTCTAAGAATCCTAACAAAGTGCGTAGATTTCTTCAAAACTTCAAAATTGTGCGCCAAAAGCTCAAAGAGATTGAAGAGAAAGATCGTGTGCGCAATTTTGAACCCCCCATTGATGGGAACGAAATTATGCAATTATTCGATTTAGGTCAAACCCCCTTAGTAGGCAGATTGAAGTCTGCCATAAAAGATGCCATTCTTGATGGTGTAATTCCCAATGAATACGAAGCAGCCTATCAATTCTTGATGGGTAAAGCTGCAGAATTGGGTATTACTCCCAGGGAGAATTTGCTTGGTAATAAAGATGAGAAAAATGATAATTAGCAGCAATGCAGCAATAGGGACAGGTCGAGACCTGTCCTTTCTAAAAAACAAAAATCGTCAAAAGTACGCCAGTGGTCGTAATGACATCATTTTAACATCATCGGAGAACTCGCTGTCAACAGTAAACACTCAATCATAGATAGTCATATAATAGCAACAAAACCCTCATTAAAGCGTTATACAAATTGGGATATTGGTGAATCTACCCCAAGATAACAAAAAATAAATCGTACTTTTGTCATACAAAATCATTCTTTTTCGGATTGTAAATGAAAACAAACAGAACTACTCTAGCAGTTATTGCATTGCTCTCAATACTTTTTGTGAGTTGCAACACAGATATTAAAAAAACGCTATCAAAAGATAATCATGTTACGTTTGACACCTTGATAGTTCATAACAAACAATACTTAAACAACGATACAGCCAATCCTTTTTGCGATTTGAATGTGCACTTTGTCTATCCCATAAAAAGCACAAAAAACGACTTGTCAAGACTACAGCAACTCTTCATACGCAACACACTGGGACAAACTTACGATGACTTTACACCCGAAGAGGCTGTGGAACGATACTCAAAAGCTTTTTTGAGAAACTATGAAGCAGATGCTCGTATCTTTAAAGATGAACTGTTAGATCTAGAGAGCCATCCCAATCTTATTCCACAAAACCTAGACATGCTTCATGAAGACGAGATGCAGAGTAACGATTTTTACTCTTATCAAGAGACTTTGACAAACAAAGTGCTTTTCAACGAAAGCAATATATTGTCGTTTCAAGTACATCGATCAAATAATAAAGGAGGCTCAGCCGCTTATAGTACTTTTAGCAACTATGTGATAAACCTGCAAACAGGCAACCTAATCACAGAGAACGACATTTTCACTCCAGGCTACGATGTGGCATTGCAACAATTGTTTGCTGCAAACCTGATGTTGCAAAACGGAGTGAATACTATTTCCGATTTAGAAGACTTAGGCTACTTTGGTATTGATGAGATAATGCCCAACAGAAACTTCCTTATAGATGCCAATGGCATAACATATATCTTCAACAAAGGAGAATATTCGGCTTACCTATTAGATGCGCCAGAGATACTTATAACCTTTGAGGAGGTGAGAATGTTGTTGAAGAAAAACACCCTAGTTTCAAAATTAGTAGAACAATAAAATTACATAGTGAAAACAATTCAAAATTACTTTCCTTCGCTTACTGCCAATCAAACCTCACAATTTGAAGCCCTGCTTGATCTGTACACCGAATGGAATGCAAAAATAAATGTGATATCGCGCAAAGATATCCAAAACCTATATGTGCATCACGTGTTGCACTCCTTGGCAATAGCCAAATTTATAGATTTCACACCACAAACCCGCATATTGGATGTAGGTACAGGAGGAGGATTTCCGGGCATACCATTGGCCATCTTCTTTCCCGAACTAGAGTTTGTGATGATAGACAGCATTGGCAAAAAAATAAAAGTTGTAAACGAAGTGGCCCAAGCTTTGTCTCTTGCCAATGTAGAAGCCCATCATAGAAGAGCACAAGACGAAAAGGGTAAATACGATTTTGTGGTTAGTCGTGCCGTAATGCCTTTGCCCGAATTGGTGAAGCTTGTACGAAAAAACATTTCTCCAAAACACAAGAATGCGCTTAGCAATGGTTTGATTTGCTTAAAAGGAGGAGATTTGACCGACGAGTTGAAACCATTTAAAAACAAAGCCGAAGAATTTCCGCTAACACACTATTTCTCAGAAGCTTTTTTCGAAACTAAAAAACTAGTCTATTTACCTATTAATTAATAAAGTATAAAGGAGATAGTTTCTTTCTCGAAGTAGAAAGAAAATCTTATTTTTGTAGGATACAATATGTTTAACACAATTATAGCACTACAAACAAAGGATTTAAAATACAATGAAAATAAAAATATTTGAGTTTAACCCCATAGCAGTAAATACGTATGTTTTGTATGACAAAACAGGAGAGTGTGTTATTGTTGACCCAGCTTGCTTCTATCCTTTTGAACAAGAGGCACTAACCAAATTTATCAACGACAAAAAACTAGTAGTAAAACATGTATTGAACACCCATTTGCATTTCGATCATGTGTTTGGTGCTAACTTTGTAGAGGAGCAATTTGGAGAGAAAATACAAGCACACAAAGCCGATGAGTTTTTGCTCGAATCAATGAATGAGCAGTTGGCAATGTTTGGGTTTACACCAAATGGTAATCTTGTTCCCTCTTTAGGTAAATACATCGATGAAAACGATACAATAGAATTTGGCACTCAAAAACTTTCTATCTTACATATACCCGGACATTCGCCCGGTAGTATTGTCTTCCACAATGAGGAGGAAAAAGCAGCCATATCGGGCGATGTGCTTTTCAATGGCAGCATTGGACGCACCGATCTTCCTCAAGGAAATCACGAGCAATTGATAGAGGGTATTAAAGCAAAACTACTCACTTTGCCCGCAGATACAGTGGTATATCCCGGACACGGACCTGCCACAAACATTAAAGGAGAGATAAGAACCAATCCTTTTTTACAATAAGCACTCGCCACACATAAACTAACAGAAATATTTAACGCACATACAATAAAATATATATTATGGAAATGGAACACTTTAAATCTCGTCACATTGGGATTAGTGCTGAAGAACAACAAATCATGTTAAACGCTCTTGGAGTGGCCACATTAGATGAATTGATAGATCAGACTATTCCCAAAGACATTCGCTTTCCAAAGCCTATGTCATTACCAAAAGCACTTTCCGAGCAAGAATATGCCGAGGAAATAGCAGCCTTAGCAGCTAAAAACAAAGTATTTGCATCATACATAGGCATGGGATGGTATGACACTATCACTCCAGCAGCCATATACCGTAATGTGTTCGAAAGTCCAGGTTGGTACACATCATACACACCCTATCAAGCTGAAATATCACAAGGCAGATTAGAAGCCCTTATCAACTTTCAGACAGTTGTAAGTGAGTTGACAGGATTACCACTTGCCAACAGCTCGCTTCTTGACGAAGCCACTGCAGGAGCTGAAGCTGCAACAATGATGTATGACTTGATGAGCAGGGATCAAATAAAAAACAACGTGAACAAACTATTTGTTGACGAAAACCTTTTCCCGCAGAATTTAGCCGTTATCCGCACACGTATGGATTATGTGGGCATTGATATGGAAGTGGGCGATTATAAAACAATTGAGCTTGACGATACTTATTTTGGAGCAATTGTACAATATCCAAATAGCAACGGAACAGTTGAAGACTACAAAGAATTTGTAGAAAAAGCTCATGCTGTAAATTGTAAAGTAGCAGTAGCAACAGACTTGATGGCTTTGGTTATGCTCACTCCTCCCGGAGAATGGGGCGCAGACATAGCCTTTGGTAGTAGCCAACGATTTGGTATACCCATGTATTTTGGTGGTCCATCGGCTGGTTTCTTCGCTACTAAAGACGAATACAAACGCCAAGTACCTGGACGTATCATAGGAATATCTAAAGACGCCTATGGTAAAGAAAGCTATAGAATGGCATTGCAAACACGCGAACAACACATTAAGCGCGACAAAGCAACCTCTAATATATGTACTGCTCAAGCTCTGTTGGCAACTATGTCTTCTTTCTATGCCGTATATCACGGACCCGAAGGATTAAAGACGATAGCAAAACGCATTCATTCAACAGCTTCATTAGTTTCAGATGAATTGAAAGAGTTAGGATTTAATCAAACCAACGAAGTGTTTTTTGACACGCTGAAAGTTGAACTTCCCAAAAAGATAACACAAGACAGACTACGCGAGAATGCTGAAATAAGAGGCGTGAACCTGCGCTATTTCGATACTGGCGAAATTGGTATTAGTATTGATGAAACTAGCAATAACAACCGAGTGCAAGAACTCATAGCAGTCTTTGCCATGACTGTGGGTAGTTCAAAGGTGTTTGCGATAGAAGAGTTGGAATCCAAAGTAACTATTCCAGAAGAATATTTGCGCACATCAGAGTTTTTGACGCATCCCAACTTCAATAGCTATCATACCGAAACAGAACTCATGCGTTATATCAAACGCCTTGAGAAAAAAGATATTTCAT
>JARICS010000124.1 GCA_029264035.1 Dysgonamonadaceae bacterium
TGAGAACATTAGCCTCCGACGAATTTCAAGGACGAAAGCCATTCACTGAAGGTGAAACACTAACAATTGAATACCTTGCAAAAGAGTTCCAAGAAATAGGCCTAAAAGCCCCTTACAGTGGTAGTTACTTTCAGCAAGTACCAATGGTAGAAATCACTAGTAATCCAACTGAAACAATTAGCCTGAAAACAAAGAATGGCATTTTAGAACTCAACTATATAAAAGATTATTTAGCCGAGACTCCACACATTATTGATGAAGCAATCATCGAAAATGCTGAAATAGTATTTGCTGGTTACGGAATAGTTGCTCCTGAGTACAATTGGGATGACTATGCAAACATCGATGTCAAAGATAAAATAGTGTTGGTGCTGGTAAACGATCCAGGCTTTGCTACGCAAAATCCTGACCTGTTCAATGGCATTGCTATGACTTATTACGGACGATGGACCTATAAATATGAAGAAGCAGCCCGACAAGGTGCAAAAGGCATCTGGGTGGTGCACAACACGAATGCGGCAGGATATCCTTGGCAATCTTTGTCGAACACTGCCAGAACGAACCTCTATTTGCAAAGCGATAACAAAAATGCTGATCAGTGTTTGCTAACAGGATGGATTACCGAAGAGGCTTGCGGCAAAATATTTGAACACAACAATTTCGATTTCGATACAACTAAAAAAGAAGCAGAAACTAACGACTTCAAAGCATTCTCGCTCAACACCCACCTCAACCTGAACATCAAAAACACGCTACGCTATGATAACAGCAACAACGTAGTAGGAATAATAGAAGGAAAAGAGAGAGAAGATGAATGCATTGTTTATTCAGCTCATTGGGATCATTTTGGAATAGGACCCGAACACAATGGCGACTCTATCTATAACGGTGCGGCAGACAATGCTCTTGCAATTGCAATGATGTTAGAAACAGCCAAAGCTTTTGCTCTTGCACCTCAACCACAACGTACTGTGGTATTCATAGCAGTTACGGCCGAAGAGACAGGACTATTGGGATCTAACTTTTATGCCAACAACGCATTGTTTACCCCTAACAAAACTGTGGCGAATCTCAACTACGAACTACCTTTACCAATAGGGAGGATGAAGGACGTAACCATTACTGGTTTCGGACAATCTGAGTTGGATCAATATGTGGAACGCTTTGCCAAAGAGCAAGACCGCTATATAGCTCCAGACCAATCTCCCGAAAATGGTATGTATTACCGTTCCGATCATTTTAGCTTTGCCAAAGTAGGCATCCCCTCGCTTTTCATAAAAGGTTGGCAAGATAGCAGAGAACATGGAAAAGAATGGGCAAAACAAAAAGTAGAGGAGTATTGGGAAACAGCCTACCATAAACCCTCTGATGAATTTGAAAAGACAACAGCCGATTTGTCGGGAAATGTAGAAGATGCTAAACTGTTCTTCAAGATCGGATGGCAACTTGCCAATGAATCCAGTTTTCCTACATGGAGCGAGAACTCTGAATTTAAGGCTATTCGAAATGACTCTATGAAAGATTAATGATGGAGCTGATTTGTTCTGATTTCATCTAACTACATCGTTAATACGAATAATTTAAAGCTTATAATAACTATATTTAAATGGTTTGTCTAACACTAAAAAGTAATAGGAGCTACTAAGTTTTTAAGTAAACTGATCACACTATATGCAGCAAGCGTGCTTGATTTAGGATTATCTTTAGAAGGTGTAGTTTCAACTATTATATTCACACTTATTGTTTCTCCCACCAGTTTAATTTCATGTTTGTTGCTTTCGAAGCCAGGAATACTATTAATAGATACTTTAGTATTCTCAACTCCCGTTGTTGCTAAGGCAGTAGTGACTGCAACATTCACATTTTCAGGAAAATGTTCTATTGCTTCCATTGCAAAACCAGCGAATATTTCTTCTGCCTTTTCTTCAGAAAGCTTTTTACCTTTCAAAAATGGAGCTCCATTTAATGAATTAGGTGATTTTTCTGTAATAATACTTACTTCTACATCCTCCATTAACAAAGATGCACTTAGCACATCAAAACCACCAACTGCTCCAGATGGAATATGAACTTGACAATTGTTTTTTAATGCTGCTTCTTTAATATTATTGTAAAACTCTTTGTCTGCAAGAGCACCAGCTGATAATGGAATTAAATTAATGCCATTTGTCAATATTTCAACTCCCATATCTTTGAAAACATCTGTAGATGCAGCTTCAATTATATAATCTGGTTTGTCGTCAATTACTTCATTCAAAGTATTATATGCCTTGCAATCTATTTCATCTGCTAATTTTTTAGCATTTTCAATTTTCCGACTCAACACACCTATTATTTCATATTTCTCACTCAATTTCTGAGAAACAACTTTGCCAATAATGCTACCGAGTGAGCCACTACCTATTATAGCTAATTTATATTTCTTCATTTTATCATCTCTTCTTTAAATCTTGATTACTCTCTTCAATCCTTGTCTTGTATAAAATGATACGCAATAAATTATGTAAAGAATCATAAGACTATGGAGTAAATATACGATATTTTACTTTGCTTTCAAAACATCCATTCGTCTTTTATTAACAAGTAATACTCTCATCGTTTATATGTTAACTACTAACAATACACAACCGTAAGCTGTATATTCTGATGCATATTATCTTCCGCAGTTTGCTTTTTGTAATTGCTGTTTGATTTAAATTCTACTCCTTGGAGATGAAAGTAAAACTTCGACTTTTCATCTGTTGTTGAAAGTGAGGGCGTTAAAGCTGTGTAATACAATATCTGGGGGTATTCTCTCATCTCTTCGTAAGTTTTAAACAAATAAGGTTTTTTGTTAGTTATGATGCACTTCTCAATATCATCTATTAGAGATTGATAGTGTAATACCTTGAGCAAAGATTGCTTCTTTCTCTCCTGTGAATAAACGTTTTGTTTTGCTGGAGTCGATTTGTGAGAATTTTTCATAATTGATGGTTTTGATATAGCTATATTATACCCCGAA
>JARICS010000013.1 GCA_029264035.1 Dysgonamonadaceae bacterium
AAGTTGAACAAGGAAATCCGTGGGGATATCGCCATCAATTCAATATTGCAGATAGTGGTTATGGCTTGAGAGGTCCTCGTGTTCAAAACGATAGGGCGGGAGAAGTAGGCAGAACGCTCAATATAAAAGATTTTGATCTGGAACGTATCTTCGGAGAAGAAGGAGTTCAAGTAGTGCATCTTTCTGGCTTGATAGCAGCGTTGTCTAACGAGACCAGTGAGTTTTGTGTTCAAATTGCACGCTATGCTAAAAAGCATGGTACACTTATCTCTTTTGACCTTAATCATAGAGCTACTTTTTGGGAGAACCGCGAAGAAGAACTGAGAGAGGTTTTCAGAGAAATAGCATCTTTATCTGATATTCTGATTGGAAACGAAGAAGACTATCAGCTCTGTTTAGGTGTAGAAGGCCCAAAAGCTGGGGGTGAAGACATTGAAGATACCTTGGATTCATTTAAGGGCATGATTTTAAATGCGAAGAAAAGCTTCCCCAATGTTTCTGTTTTTGCAAATACATTGCGTGAAGTGTTAAATGCAAATGAACATCTTTGGGGTGCAATTGTTTTTGAGAATGATAATTGGCATGTAGTCAAACCACGTTCAATTGTTGTGATAGATAGAATTGGTGGAGGTGATGGTTTTGTAGGTGGTTTGCTTTATAGCATCCTTAAAGAATGGGAGCCTTCAAAATGGATTCAATTTGCTTGGGCAACTGGAGCATTAGCTACAACGTTCCTTACAGACTATGCACAACCTGCCGACGAGCAAATGGTGTGGAATGTGTGGGATGGAAATGCTCGTGTAACAAGATAAGAGATTGTGATGTAGCAATGTTTTACAACCTTTGCTCAAGACATTCTGACTTTTTTATCAATTTGAAATATAGTGATTGATACATTGCATGAAACGTCAAAATAAAAAGAAATAACAATTAAGATATAAATATATAATGAAGAAATTAGCAGACATAGGGTTAATTGGATTAGCTGTTATGGGCGAAAACCTTGTTCTTAATATGGAGAGCAAAGGATATACCGTAGCACTCTTTAACCGAACAGTTGAAAAAGTAGATGCCTTTGTGGAAGGCAGAGGTAAAGATAAAAACTTTATTCCTGCACATTCACTTGAGCAGTTAGTATCATCGTTAAGTAAACCCCGAAAAGTGATGATGTTGGTGAAAGCTGGTAAGCCAGTTGATGATTTTATTGACCAACTTATTCCACTTCTCGAACCCGGAGACATTATTATTGATGGAGGTAATACCCATTTTCCTGACTCTATACGCAGAACAAAATACATTGAAAGCAAAGGATTGCTGTATGTAGGCACAGGAGTTTCGGGTGGTGAAGAAGGAGCATTGCTTGGTCCATCACTTATGCCTGGGGGTTCCAAAGCAGCATGGCCATTTGTAAAAGATATTTTCCAATCTATTGCTGCAAAAGTTGATGACGGTGTGCCTTGTTGCGATTGGGTAGGAGAGGATGGTGCAGGTCATTTTGTGAAAATGGTGCACAATGGTATCGAATATGGCGATATGCAAATAATCAATGAAGCCTATCACCTGATGAAAGATATGTTGGGGATGGATGCTTTTGAACAGCATGAAGTTTTTAAAAAGTGGAACAAAGCAGAATTAGATTCTTACCTAATTGAAATTACTGCCGATATATTGGCTTTCAAAGATGAGGATGGAAGTCCATTAGTAGAAAAAATATTGGATACTGCAGGACAAAAAGGTACAGGTAAGTGGACAGGAATTACTGCCCTCGATTTAGGTATACCTCTTACATTGATTACTGAATCAGTTTTCTCTCGCACCCTATCGGCTCAGAAAGATTTACGTGTGAAAGCATCTAAATATTTGTCTGGAACAAAACCTGCATTCAAAGGTGATAAGCAAGCATTTGTAGATGATTTAGAACAAGCTGTTTTTGCTTCAAAACTTATTTCATATGCACAAGGCTACGACCTGATGATGGAGGCTGCAAAAGAATACAACTGGAATCTTAACTATGGAGGCATTGCTCTTATGTGGCGCGGTGGATGTATCATTCGCTCTGCGTTTTTGAAAAATATTAAAGAGGCATTCGATGCTAATCCTACATTAGAAAACTTATTGTTATCTCCTTTCTTTAAAGAGAAAATAGAATTAGCTCAAGATAGTTGGCGTCGTGTATGTGTTGCAGCCATAGAGAATGGCATTCCATTACCTGCCATGACAGCAGCATTGGGCTATTTTGATGGTCTAAGAAGTGAGCGTTTGCCTGCCAACCTATTGCAAGCACAACGTGACTACTTTGGAGCACACACCTACGAAAGAGTAGATAAGTCCCGTGGCGAATTCTTCCATACCAATTGGACGGGTAGAGGTGGAGACACCGCTTCTACGACTTATGAGGTATAAATCTTTTAAAACAGCAACTTTCTTGCTGAAATAGCAATAAATAGGCATGCAAGATTACATATCTTGTGTGCCTTTTTCATATATCTTTTATAATCCAATCTATAATGATCTATTATCAAAACGGCTCAACTGAAAATAATTTATCTCATAGCGATTTGCAACAAGGGCTTTTTGAAGCTTTCGAGAAAATGGGAGCTAAACAAAAAGTATTGGTAGTTCCTCCTGATTATACCCGCTTTCAGAGTCGATCGGGGGAGCTAACAGAAATGGCTTGGAGGTATTACGAAGATAAATTGACAGATATTCTTCCTGCATTAGGCACACATACCCCCATGACTGATAGTCAAATAGCTCATATGTTTGGCGATATTCCTCGTTCTCTTTTCAGAGAACATGATTGGAGAAACGATGTCGTTACATTGGGAGAGGTTCCTCCTGAATTTGTGAAAGAAGTGTCTAATGGAGCTGTTGATTTCTCTTGGCCTGCACAGGTAAACAAGCTTTTGATGAATAGGGATTTTGATTTAATATTATCAATTGGTCAAGTTGTTCCTCATGAGGTGGTGGGAATGGCTAATCACAATAAAAACATATTGGTAGGAACTGGAGGTGTAGAAGGTATCAATAAGAGTCATTACGTAGGAGCAGCCTATGGAATGGAGAAGATGATGGGTCATGCTGACACTCCTGTTCGAAGGATATTCAATTATGCTTCGGAGAATTATTTGAAAGACTTTCCAATTGTTTATGTACTTACGGTGGTTGGAGTAAACAAACAAGGTAAACTACAAACTTATGGTCTGTTTGTGGGCGATAGTTTGGATGTATTTGATATGGCTGCTAAATTATCACTTCAGGTAAACTTTCAGATGTTAGATAAACCATTAGACAAAATTGTTGTGTGGTTAGATCCTACAGAGTTTAAGAGTACATGGTTGGGCAATAAATCAATTTATCGAACCCGAATGGCAATTGCTGATGGAGGTGAATTAATTGTATTGGCTCCGTCGCTGATAGAGTTTGGCGAAGACAAAGAAATAGACCGATTGATTCGTAAATATGGATACTTTGGCACTCCTAACACACTAAAAGCTGTTGATGAAAACGAAGAACTTCGCAATAATTTAGGTGCTGCAGAACATCTCATTCACGGTTCAACAGAAGGTCGATTTAGTGTCACATATTGTCCTGGTAAGACCCCTGAAAATCTCTCTAAAGAGGAAATTGAAAGCGTTGGATTTAATTATGGTGATATTGATGAAATGATGCAACGTTATCCAGTAAAAGACCTAAAAGAAGGTCACAATACCCTAGCAAATGGAGAAGAAATCTATTATATCTCCAATCCTGCTCTAGGTCTTTGGGCTTATAAAGAACGATTTGAATTGTTGAAATAGAAATATAAGACGATCAAGAATAGATAGAATTATCTGTTCCATATTATGTGTTACGCCTCTCTCTCCTTTAATTTTGTGGAATTTCTGTTTCATGAGAGTGATTACTTTAATATCTTAGAGAAACATCAATAAAGGGGGACAATTATTGCGGAAGACTTAAGATTCTATAATAAAAAGGCATCTGATTGCACTAAATATATGTGACAATTAGAACATCGTTACATCCGTTACTCCATTTCCACCGAAATTTGGGAAAATGAGCGTTAGGTTTAGATAAAAAGCGAATGCAATTGTTGAAATGGATACCTTGAGAGCACGAGAGTAGATAAAAGAACAGTAATATTACTCATGAATGTTAAAGAGCGGGGTGATAGATTGGTAATTGACATTCAATAATGGAATTATCTCGTGACATTCAGAATAACACACTTCCTCTTATTGATAAAAACAATAGTAAATTAGAATAACACGCTTCACACTATTGAAAACAACATCTAGAAATTAGAATACCGTGCTTCATGCTATTCAAACTGTAAAGATTATTATTTGAAGTTTTATCTTTTTAGTTGGATCTTTAACAGTAACTTATGAAGATATTTAATAGGGATATTTAAAAAAGCAATTGTTATTTTGCAGTAATGAGCTAGCTCGATTTGAAGATTGAAAAAGGGCAGAGCGTGGTCTATAACTGAGAATATATATATATATTAGTTAGACAAAACAAATGATGCTCAAACATTAACAATAGGGTTAATATTTGAGCATCATATTAGCTTGGAGCACTTACCTGCAATAAATCGTTATTTTATAATTGTTCTTTTCAGAGTGTTTCCTTAAAAGGACCATTCGTCAGAAGTTCTCGATTTAGGCTTCACACTTGTCTTAATTTTCTGTTCCGTTTTGTTTTGAACTCCTGCTCCTTGGTAATATTTTAGAGCTTCAGGCATGTGTTCATTAATTTTGGCAATTCTATTTTGGTCACTGGGATGAGTGCTCATTACTTCAAGAGTTGCGTTGCCTCCAGCTGCTTGAGACATTCTTGTCCAAAAATCTACAGCAGCACGAGGGTCATATCCAGCCATAGCCATAAAAATCAAACCCAATTCGTCGGCTTCATATTCATGTTTGCGCGAGTAGGGGAGCATAACGCCTAGTTGGCTACCAACTCCGAAGACTAAACCTCCAATTTGTTGTGCGGCTGCATTGTTGCCAAGCAAACCTCCTGCTATTTGTCCTCCATACTGAAGGGCCATCTGCTGGCTTATGCGTTCGTTGGCATGTTTGGCAACTGCATGTGCTATTTCGTGTCCTAACACTATGGCTAGTCCAGTCTCGTCTCTAGTAATAGGAAGCAACCCCTCATACACAACAATTTTTCCTCCTGGCATGCAAAAAGCATTCACATCTTTACTTTTCACTAAATTAAATTCCCAGCTGAAATTTTTCAATTCAGATTCATAACCATTATTTCTATAAAAGGTTTCAACAGCGGTAGCTATTCTTCTACCCACTTGCTCCACTTGTCTGGCATGTGAAGTGTTTTTCTCAACTGGAGCGTTGTGTATAAAATCTTGATATTGTTGCAGACTTAAAGTTAAAACCTCTTGGTCTGGAACTAATAACAATTGTTTGCGACCTATAATAGGTACACTTCCACAAGCTTGGAGCAGTATTGCCAAAACAGAAATAAATAGTGTGTACTTAATAGTTTTCAAAGTTTTGTTCTTTAGAATGGTTGTTTTCATAATTAAGAGCTTATATTTTTTTGCAAAGTTAGTAATTTAATGATGAAGTATTTTTATTATATACTCCTTAAACAAAAAAGTAATGAAGAGGTTTAGGTTTATAGTAAATATTTAAATAGAATAGAGGGGTTACTCCTCATATCTCGTTTGCATATCACATGAAAAATAAATACCTTTGAACGATTTTATAACTTTAATTATTCCAAATGTATGAAAAGCAAATTATTTGGAGTGCCAATTATTTCCTATTTATTTGTTTTTCAATTATAAAACTATATGTCCTCTAAAGATTTAGATAAGGACGGAATCGATAACATCGATAACGAGTCCGAAAAAGATACCGATAAAGAAAACATTGACCGTAAGATCCCAACCGGCTCAAAGTTTGCTCAAAAAATTAGTGATGATGCACCGCTCAACTTAGCGAAAATGTATCAAGACTGGTTTCTTGACTATGCTTCATATGTAATTTTGGAACGTGCCGTTCCGCATCGCAATGATGGATTGAAACCTGTACAACGGCGCATTCTCTATTCGATGAGACGAATGGATGATGGACGGTATAACAAGGTAGCCAACATTATAGGTAACACCATGCAGTTTCATCCACACGGTGATGCTTCTATTGGTGATGCGCTAGTGCAATTGGGTCAAAAAGATTTACTCATAGATTGCCAAGGAAACTGGGGAAACATTCTCACAGGCGATGGTTCTGCTGCACCTCGTTACATTGAGGCGAGGCTGTCGAAGTTTGCACTAGAGGTTTTGTTTAATAACAAAACCACTGAGTTTAAAAACTCTTACGATGGCAGAAACCAAGAACCAATAACACTTCCAGTAAAGTTTCCTTTGCTCCTTGCACAGGGTGCTGAAGGTATTGCTGTGGGACTTTCTTCACGAATATTGCCACACAATTATAATGAATTGTGCGATGCGGCAGTTGCTTATCTAAACAATGAAGAGTTTCAACTTTATCCCGATTTTCTAACAGGTGGTTATATTGATGTAGAGCGCTATAATGACGGTGAGCGTGGTGGTACAGTAAAAGTGCGTGCTAATATCACTAAGCTGGACAACAGAACACTCCTCATAAAAGATATTCCCTTTGGCAAAAATACAGCTTCTATTGTTGATTCAATTCTGAAAGCCAACGATAAGGGAAAGATAAAGATTAGAAAAGTAGATGATATAACTGCTCAGAATGTTGAGATTCAGATACAGCTTGCTGCAGGTGTATCATCTGACAAAACTATAGATGCACTTTATGCATTTACAGATTGCGAGATTAGCATCTCTTCCAATTGCTGTGTAATTGAAAATGACAAACCTCACTTTTTGAGTGTGAGTCATTTGCTTCGCAGTTCTGTGGACAATACCAAAGAGCTATTGCGCCAAGAGTTGCTTATCGAAAAGAATGAAAAGCAAGAAGCTCTGTTGTTTGCATCGTTAGAGCAGATATTTATTGAACAACGTATTTACAAAGACAAGGAGTTTGAAAATGCTAAAAGCATGGATGAAGCCATTAAACATGTCGATACGCGATTGACTCCCTATAAACCATCATTTATTAGAGAGATTAATAACGACGATATTTTGCGATTGATGGAGATAAAGATGGCTCGCATTCTTAGATTTAATTCTGAGAAAGCCGATGAAATAATATCAAGATATAAAAATCAAATAGAAGAAATAGATCACAAACTAGAGAACTTGGTTGACTACACCATTTCATGGTTTTTGATGTTGAAAGAAAAATATGGTAAAGACTGGCCACGACGCACAGTTATTCGTAGCTTCGAAACAATTGAAGCCTCAAAAGTTGTAGAGGCCAACGAGAAATTATATATCAATCGTGAAGAAGGCTTCATTGGAACATCCCTCAAGAAAGATGAGTTCATTGCCAATTGTTCAGAACTGGACGATGTGATTGTCTTCTTTAAAGATGGTAAATACAAAGTTGTGAAAGTAAGCGATAAGATGTTTGTTGGTAAAAACATTTTGTATGCCAATGTATTTAAACGCAACGACAAACGTACTATCTACAATGTGATATACAGAAGTGGTAAGCTTACTCCTCACTATATTAAACGATTTGCCGTGCAGGGTGTGACGCGCGATAAAGATTATGATTTAACCCGAGGTAAACCAGGTTCTAGAATTGCCTACTTTAGTGCCAATCCTAATGGGGAAGCCGAAACTGTGAAGATATATCTAAAGCCTAAACCACGCTTACGTATTCTCACTTTCGAGAAAGACTTTAGCGAAATCGCTATAAGAGGTCGCGGAGCTATGGGGAATATTCTCACAAAATCTGAAGTTCATAAAATAACCTTGAAACAGAAAGGTGTATCCACACTCGGAGGACGCAAGGTTTGGTTCGATTCGGATGTGTTGCGACTAAACTATGACGAAAGAGGAATCTACCTTGGCGAGTTTCATGGTGAAGATAGAATATTGGTAGTTCTTAAAAACGGTGATTACTATACATCAAACTTCGATTTGACCCAACATTTCTCTTCAAAGATTCTTAGAATTGAGAAATTCAAACCAGAAAAAGTTTGGACTGCAGCTTTGTATGATGCTGATCAGAAGTTTGCTTATTTGAAAAGATTTACCTTCGAAGATTCTGAAAGAACATTGAACTTCATGGGCGATAATCCTGATTCTACTTTATATCTGTTGTCAGATGTTTACTATGCGCGCATAAGAGCTGTGTTTGGTGGTGATGATAAATTTAGAGATCCTGTAGAGTTAGATGCTGACGAGTTTATTGGAATAAAGGGATACAAAGCCAAAGGTAAACGAATCTCTAACTACGAAGTAGAGACTATAGAGGAACTTGAGCCACTGCGCTTTCCCGAAATAGATGAAGAAGATGAGGTGTTGGGATCTAAGAAAATTGAGATAAGTGCTGATGAGGACGAAGAGTCTGAAGTGGATGGGGAAGGTAATGTAAAAGACGTTGATGAAGGAAAAAGCCTGAATGATATTCGAGACGAGATAACAGGACAAATGAAATTGTTTTAAGCAACTCCTATTAGTTCCAATTTGTTTAGAAGAAAATAACTGATACAATTAAAGTTGAGGGTATTCTAATAGAGTAAATTTAGAAAAAAGTGTAGGGAATGATAAAAAGGTTTTTTATTGGTATAGTTCTCATGTTGTGTGCTACAAGTGTAGTGTTAGGACAGAGTAACCTAAAGATACCAATGAAAAAAGCGGTCAATCAGTCCACGCTGTTTGGCGTAGGCTCTATGATTTTGACCGACACTTATTTATCGCCTCTACAATACAATGGACTCTCTCTCTCTTTGTTTCACGAAAGGCTGAATGCATCTTCACTTTTGAAAGGCAGACTACTCTTGCAGCAACAGTTTTTCCTGCAAGGAGCATCCACAGATAATCCTATTAGCAATGCTAAAACGTATTATGGAAATATTGATTATCATTTAAATGGTTTTTACCCTATACTCAAAATAAACTCCTTCAAGCTACTAGGAGGAGCAGGGGCCGATCTGTCGTTAGGCGGAATTTACAATATCCGCAATAGCAACAACCCTGCTCAATTAAAGACATCTATCAACTTAAATGCTTCTCTGCTCGCATTTTACAATTGGAATTTGCTCACTCTTCGTTGGCAAGTAAGCACGCCTTTGTTGGGTGCTTTTTTCACGCCTGGATATGGACAATCATACTATGAGATTTTTGTTTTAGGCAACGACTCAGGGGTTGTTCATTTTGCTTCACCAGCCAATCAAAGAGGACTTAGAAATTATATTACAGCAGACTATCCCATTGGTAAAGTAACACTGAGGGCAGGATATTTAAGAAACTATTATCGCACAGAAGCCAACAACCTTATTACATCTATCTCTTCGCATCAGTTTATGATAGGTCTTGCATTCGAATCGCTTAGCTTTGGAAGACAGGAGATTAAGGAGAACGATTGGCTCAAAAGCGTGTATAACGACTAATACTAAATAAAAATTATAAATTTATGAATACAAAATATGATTTCGATCAGATAATAGATCGAAGTAACACCAACTCGGTAAAAGTAGATGCTTTAGAAAGAGTTTTTGGAAGTAAAGATGTAATACCTCTTTGGGTGGCCGATATGGATTTCTTGTCTCCCCCTGAAATAACAGAAGGACTGAAGAAACGAGTTGAACATGGGATATTTGGTTACGTAGAACCTGGAGATGGGTACTTTTCTTCCATTATCAATTGGTTGAAAAACAGACATGATTGGTCTGTAAGCAAAGAAAATATTACTTTTATTCCAGGTGTTGTAAAGGGATTTGCCTTTGCCATTGATGTATTCACCAATGATAGTGATAAGATTATAATTCAACCTCCAGTTTATCCTCCTTTTAAGGGTACAACTGAAGATTTAAACAGAGAGATTGTTAACAATCCATTGATTTTCAAAGATGGACAATACAGTATGGATTTCGATAACTTGCGCGAAGTTGCAAAAACAGGATGCAAGATGCTTATTCTTTGTAATCCACAAAACCCTAGTGGACGTATATGGACAAAAGAGGAGTTAAGCGAATTGGCTGAAATATGTTTCGACAATGATATAATAGTTATTTCTGACGAAATACATTCAGACTTAGCTTTGCCTGGCAATAAACATGTTCCATATGCAACTGTATCTGAAAAAGCTGCTCAAAACAATATAACTTTGATGGCTCCAAGCAAAACATTTAATATTGCGGGTATAGTTAGCTCGTTTGCAGTGGTAGAGAATGAGGACATTCGAAAGAAATATTTCGACTATTTATTAGCTCGACAATTGAATGAGGGAACAATATTTGGCTATTTGGCTGCGCAATATGCCTATGAGTATGGAGATGAGTGGTTGGATCAAGCCATAGAGTACATACAAAAGAACATCGATTTTGTGGATGATTTCCTGCAAAATCATATTCCTCAAATAAAAGTGATAAGACCAGAAGCCTCTTTTTTAATTTGGCTTGATTGTCGCGACTTAAATTTGTCGCAACCCGAGTTGGAGAACTTTTTTATCCATAAAGCTAAGCTAGGCCTCAATAGTGGCACAATGTTTGGTAAAGAAGGAGAAGGTTTTATGCGTCTAAATGTAGGATGTTCACGAATTACTCTGGAAAAAGCACTCAATAATTTAAAAAAAGCAGTAGTTTTGTGAAACATATTAGATTTGAGTTGTTATACCTAATTACACACTATTATAGAGTGAAGATTCAAATCGACAATAAATTAATAGACAAGTACTCAAAAAAAGAAAACGTAAAATGAAAATCGAGATTAACAAATACGTAACACTAGCATATGACTTGCACGTTGACGAAGGCGACGATAAAGAACTAATGGAAAGTGCTACAAAAGAGGCCCCACTTGAATTTATATTTGGGACCAACTCAATGCTGCAATCTTTTGAAGATCAAATAGAAGGAAAAGTTGCAGGTGACACTTTCGACTTCACGCTTACACCCGATGAGGCATATGGCGAATATGAAGATGATAAAATCTTGGATCTTCCTAAGAATATTTTTCAAGTTGATGGAGAAATTGATGAAGAACTATTATTTGAAGGGAACACCATTCCGATGATGGATACTGAAGGTAATAAATTGATGGGTTCAGTAATTGAAGTAAAAGACGATGTAGTGTCTATGGACTTCAATCATCCTTTAGCTGGCGAAATAATGCATTTCACAGGAAGTGTATTAGAAGTTCGCGATCCAACAACCGAAGAGATTGCTTCACTATATGCACAAAGCGAAGAAGGCGGTGGCTGTTCAGGATGCTCCGACTCTGGATGCGGTGACAGAGGTCAAGGCTGCAGTTAATAATATTGATAACAACAAATAAGATAAAAATCACAGACCTGCATTTTAACTAGCAGCCTGTGATTTTTTCTTTTTGCACTCTTTGAGTGCATGTAAAAGTATACTACAATGAATACATTTGGTAATATTTTCAGACTTACTTCTTTTGGTGAGTCACACGGGCAAGCTGTAGGAGGCATTATAGATGGTTGCCCTTCGGGTATTTATTTAGACATGGATTTCATCCAAAATGAATTGGACAGGCGTCGTCCAGGTCAGTCTAGCATCACAACGCCTCGTGAAGAGGGAGACAAGGTATCATTCTTGTCAGGTGTGTTTGAAGGGAAGTCAACCGGAGCGCCCATTGCATTTACTATTTACAATAAAAATCAACACTCGTCAGACTACGACAATCTAAAAAATATCTTTCGCCCCTCTCATGCCGATTATACATATGCTAAGAAGTATGGCAATCGCGATCATCGAGGTGGAGGACGTTCTTCGGCTCGTGAAACCATTGCACGCGTTGTTGGAGGAGCAGTTGCAAAGCTTATTCTTAAAAAACTTTCTATAGATGTGGTTGGTTACACCTCGCAGGTGGGGCACATTGCCTTGGACAATGATTACAGCCAATACGATTTTACACAAATAGAATCAACCCCGGTAAGATGTCCCGATTTAGAGAAAGCCAATGAGATGATTCAGCTAATAGAAGAGGTGAAAGCAGATGGTGACACTATTGGTGGAGTTGTTACGTGTATTGTTCGAGGTACTCCCGTTGGTTTGGGAGAACCTGTTTTTGGCAAGCTTCACGCTGCCTTGGGCAGCGCCATGCTGGGCATCAATGCGGTGAAAGGTTTTGAATATGGTCAAGGCTTCAATGTCAGTATGCGAGGATCTGAAGTTAATGACGTGTTTTATAATGATAACGGAGTGATAAGCACACGAACAAATAACTCTGGTGGCATTCAAGCCGGTATATCCAATGGTCAAGACATTTACTTTCGCGTAGCATTCAAACCCGTATCTACCATACTGAGAGATCAAAAGACTGTGGATAACACTGGGCAGGATACAAACATAAAAGCAAAAGGACGACATGACCCTTGTGTGCTTCCACGTGCAGTGCCTATTGTTGAGGCCATGGCGGCTCTTACAATTTTGGACTATTATTTACTCTCGCAAGCACAACTAACATTCGAATAAACAAGTAAAATAGAAATAAGCGTGCAAAGCTTTCCTATAACCATATATTATATTTATCTTTGCACCCGCAAATACATATTTTATTTAATAACAAATTTAACTAAATGGCAACAAGACTACGTTTACAAAGAAGAGGACGCAAAAATTATCCTTTTTATCAAATTATCGTTGCAGATAGCAGAGCTCCACGTGATGGAAAGTACATTGAAAGGATCGGTTCATACAACCCGAACACAAATCCTGCTACAATCACTTTAGATTTCGAAAGAGCTTTATACTGGTTGGGAACTGGTGCTGAGGCATCAGACACAGTACGCAATATATTATCTCGCGAAGGTGTTTTAATGAAAAAACACTTAATGGGTGGTGTTACAAAAGGTGCATTCACACAAGAAGAAGCAGACCGCAAGTACGAAGAGTGGGCAAGCAACAAGCAAAACACTGTTGATACAGTAAAAAGTGCTGAAGCAGAAAAACAACGCGCTGAAGATAAAGCTCGTTTAGATGCAGAGAAAAAAGCTAACCAAGCACGTGCTGACGAATTAGCTAAGAAAAAAGCTGATGCAATAGCCGAGATTGAAGCTGCAAAAGCTGAAAAGGCTGCAAAAGTTGAAGCTGCTAAAGCTGCAGAAGAAGCTGCAAAAGCTCCTGTAGTAGAAGAAGCCCCAGCTGTTGAAGAGGCTCCTGTAGAGGAAGCTCCTGCTAAAGAAGAAGCTCCAGTAGAAGAGCCTGCAAAAGAAGAAAAGAAAGCTGAGTAATAAAATTCAGTACAATTGTAAAACCTTCGGGTTTTCTATATTGACAAATAAAAAAGCAGTAAGTTTTAAAACTTACTGCTTTTTTTATGAATATGCTTGAGATCTATTTTGTAGAAACTTATTCCTTACTTCTAAAAAGTTAGACTTGCTCCTATAAATCTTTTTCAAAACATTTTCACCGGCGTGTATTTCGAAGAAATAGTTTGATAATTGCATTCACCACGGGAGAAATGATACCCAACACATCTAATTCCTTTTCACTGCCGTGAATGTCTCCTTAATGCCATTTATTTCCTTTGCACGTGATTTTATTAACAATTCATTGCATACCCAATTTAAATCTAGTCAAAGTATAATTTCGTCATTGCATGTTTATCCAATTGTAGGCAGTTTTTTCTCTATTAATCACATTTTTGTCTCTGTTTTGCCCAAAAATGCACTATTTATTCATTTCGAAACATTTTCACGATGTAGAATTCAATTTTCATTGCATGAAATTCAAATCCATCGCCGTGGATTTGAATTTCAAATTCTTAGACAGCCTTTTCTCATCACAAGCCTAAAGAAATATGGATCTATTTATTTGAAGTTCATGCTAAAGAAGAAGCTCCAGT
>JARICS010000133.1 GCA_029264035.1 Dysgonamonadaceae bacterium
AATAAACTCTCTTGTGGAGTTGGTGCAGGCTTCACCTCTGGAGCAGGCTCAACTTCTTTTTTCCTTCTCAATTTATTAATTCCTCGGATAACAAAGAATATTGAAACCCCTATAATTATAAAATCAACAAGTACTTGAATGAAATTACCATAATTCCATGTAATAGCTGGATCAATTACTTCCTCGCCACTTATAACAGCCTCTTTCAATACAAACTTCATTTCTGTAAATTTTGTATTACCCAAAAGCATTGAGATTGGAGGCATCAATATGTCATTTACAAATGATGTTACAATTTTTCCAAATGCACCTCCAATTACTATACCTACTGCCATGTCTATTACGTTTCCACGCAACATGAATTCTTTTAACTCTTGTCTTAAAGCCATCTTTTTTAGTTTTAAATTAAAAATTATTTCTAATCAAATGATTATATTGTTGTTAGAATATCTCTGCTATCATACAACGAGCAGATCCTCCTCCTGTTTCTTCAATAATACTTACAGGGGAAGATATTATTTTACAATACTGTTCTAATGTTCTAATTTGCTGATTTGTAAAAGTAGCTTTAGCAGTTTGAGACATTATCAAACAGTTTTCATTTTCAGAATTACATACTTCAATAACATTAGCACAGAAACTCTTCATTTGGTCATATGATATTTCAATAACTTCTTTTTTCGAACCTTTGAGTCTATGAATAACACTATCTCTTCTTTTTTCATCTGTTATAGACTCGGCGCAAATTATCGCAAAATCTTCGCCAATGCTGAGCATAACATTTGTGTGATAAATAAGTTGCTCGTTCTCATCAAAAGCATTGAATAGTTCTGGCTCGAAATTCATTTTAGTATAGAACTCTTCAAAAACAATATCGTCCGTTCTTTCTGATCGGCAAGCATAGACAACTCTGTTGTTGTGATCTAAAATTAAACTTCCAGTCCCTTCCAGAAAGCGGTTTTTGTCTTCCCATTTTGTGAAGTCTATTACTTTATGTGCACGAAAATGTTCTCCAATAGTTTCTAAGACCTGAGGCTTTCTTTCTAATCTACGGTTTTCTGCAAACATTGGATAGAGAACAAGTTCCCCAGTAGTGTGAGTCGAAAACCAATTGTTAGGAAATATGGAATCAGGAGTATGTGGCTCATTAGTATCTTGAACAACTACTACTTCAATTTTGTTGCTTCGCAAAACATCTACAAAATCATCAAACTCTTTTACTGCCCTTTCATTAAGATTAGTAATAGAAGGTCTGTTCTGAAAGTGATTGTTCTGAGCAGTCTCTTCGTTATATGCAAAGTGAGCGGGCCGAACCATCAATATCTTTTTAGCTGTTTGCATTTTACTCTAATGATTTTATTGATTTCTCTATGATCTCCAATCCCTCATTTAGTTGTTCTTCCGTAATAATTAAAGGGGGTGCAAAACGAATAATGTGCTGATGGGTAGGTTTCGCCAACAATCCATTTTTCGCCATTTCAACGCAAACATCCCATGCAGTTTTGCCATTATAGGGTTGTATCTCCACTGCATTTAATAGACCTTTTCCTCTCACAAGCTTTATAAAAGGAGATTTCATCTCTTTCATTTTCGCTCTGAATATTTTGCCCATTTTCTCTGCTTTTTCTGCCAAGTCTTCATCAATAACTACTTTCATTGCAGCAGTTGCTACTTTACAAGCCAATGGAAATCCACCAAAAGTAGATCCATGCTGTCCGGGAGATATTGTCATCATGATTTCATCATCGCACAATACTGCCGACACGGGTAGAACGCCACCCGACAATGCCTTTCCTAAAATGATGATGTCAGGTCTCACATTTTCATGATCGCAACAAAGCATTTTTCCTGTTCTGGCAATACCCGTTTGTATTTCGTCTGCCACAAAAAGCACATTGTGTTGTTTGCACAAATCGTAACACGTTTTCAGATATCCATCGTCAGGAACTACCACTCCAGCCTCTCCCTGTATAGGTTCTACTAAGAATGCAGCAATATTTTCACCTTTTTCTTTTAATATATTTTCTAATGCTTCTGTGTCATTATATTCTATCGCCTCGAAACCTGGCGTATAGGGTCCATATTCTTTTTTAGCATTGTGATCTGTAGAGTATGAGATAATAGAAATGGTTCTGCCATGAAAATTGTCTTTGCAAGTAACAATTATAGCTTCGTTTTCTGCTACACCTTTCACTTGATAGGCCCATTTCCTTGCCAATTTTAGTGCAGTTTCCACAGCTTCGGCACCAGAGTTCATGGGAAGGAGTTTGTCATAACCAAACAGCTTAGTCATCATCTCTTCATATGGGCCGAGGCAATCATTGTAGAAAGCACGCGATGTTAAACACAAAGTTTGAGCTTGTGTGTTGAGCGCTTCCACAATTTTGGGATGACAATGACCTTGGTTTACTGCAGAGTATGCCGATAGGAAATCATAATACTGTTTCCCATCAACATCCCAAACTAAAGGACCTTCTCCTTTGGCCAGGACTACAGAAAGTGGATGATAATTGTGTGCACCATGTTTCTCTTCAAGAGAAATGTAATGTTGTGATTTTTCGGACAGATTCATAATTGTGATTTATAAGTTAATTTAGTGGGTCTGTTTTATAAGCAAATATAGCAAAATTTAGCAAGTAAAGTAAATCATTCAAGAAAAATCCGTAACTAAATCATTTTTTTGTAGTTAATCTTTAAAGTTTTCTTGCAGATATGCCTATTTGTATCTCACTCTCGGTTTATTTATTTAATTTTGCACACATTATTAAGCCACTTAATTCTTAATTGCATATATGAAGCTCCTACTAAATAATTTATCTGATATAGATACTATTGCCAAGAAGTTTGTAGAAAACATGGGCAATAGAAAAGTGTTTGCATTTTATGGTGAAATGGGTGCAGGCAAAACCACCTTCATTAAAGCTATTTGTGGTGCATTGGGCGTTACCGAAACCATTACCAGCCCGACTTTTGCCATAGTAAATGAATATGAGAAAGAGGAAGGAGAACCCATCTTTCATTTTGATTTCTATAGAATCAAAGATATTGACGAAGCATATGATTTTGGTTACGAAGATTACTTCTACAGCGGAAATATCTGCTTTATTGAATGGCCGCAGCTAGTGGAGCCACTCTTACCCGAAAATGTTGTGAAGGTGCAAATTGTAATTGAAGATAATGAACAGCGAACTATTTTAGTTGATTAAAAGCAATTGCTCTTGAAATTATCTTGTTTGCTTATAATAAAATCAAGTATTAAACTAATTTCGATTTCAGCGCTCTATATATAGCCTCCATAAGGTAACTATTCCTTTTCGTGTCTTCTTTAATAAAGACTTTATAGTAAAAGTTTAGTTTTTTAGGTGGTAGAGGTTATGTATCTTTGAATGTTTCAAATACGAAATGAAGATTCAATTCATTTGATGTCCTTATTATTATGATCAAAAGACTATTTATTAATCTTATTTTAATTCTTTCTCTTTCCGCTGCAACAGCTACTGCTCAGGTAAATACAGAAAGAGTTACGCTTATAGGTCGGAACGCCCTTTACTTTGAGGACTACGTTTTGGCAATCCAATATTTCAATCAAGTAATTGGCGCTAAGCCCTATTTGGCTGCGCCGTATTACTACAGAGGCATGGCTAAATTTTTCTTAGACGACTTTAAAGGAGCCGAAGAAGATTGCACATTGTGCTTAGAACGAAATCCTTATTGGTTGAGTGCCTACCAGTTGAGAGGTGCAGCCCGACAAAACAGAGAAGATTGGAAGGGCGCAGCAGATGATTACGCAAGGAGTTTAGAGTATCTGCCTGAGGACAAAATCACGCTCCTCAATATGGGTATTGTAAATATTGAGTTGAAAGAGTTTGACGA
>JARICS010000145.1 GCA_029264035.1 Dysgonamonadaceae bacterium
TTCTTGCAGATACAGATAATGATTTAAATAAATTGGCGCGTTACAATGTTTCAGACTTAACACAATACAAAGGCATTGGGCCAGCTAAGGCAATATCTATTGTATCTGCACTGGAACTGGGCCGAAGACGCAAAAATACGGGCGCAAAGGAGGTTAAAAAGATAACATCCTCGCGTGATGCTTATCACGTTTTATATCCTTATTTAAGTGATCTGAATCATGAAGAGATATGGGCATTATTTCTTAATAGATCGAATAGAGTGGAAAGTGTGAAACGGATAAGTGAAGGAGGTATTAGTTCAACTGTCCTAGATGTAAGGTTAGTTTTGAGAGAAGCCCTCAACAGATATGCCTCGGGCATTATTTTGGCGCACAATCATCCAACTAATAATTGTATGCCCAGTGAACAAGACATAAGAATAACAACAAAGCTGAAGGATGCAGCAAAAATAATGGATGTAAGTTTGCTTGATCATTTGATTTTGTGTGGCGACAATTATTACAGTTTTGCTGATGAAAACATGATGTAATTTAAACAATATATATTGCATCGGGGTTAATTACAAAACATATAAACAAATAAAGATATGAATTCAGATATACAAAAATTACAAGACGAGATATTAGTTATGCTTCGTACTGTTTACGATCCAGAGATACCCGTTAATATTTTCGATTTAGGGCTGATTTACGATGTGGATATCGACGAAAACAACGATGTAACAATTGAAATGACATTGACATCGCCTAACTGTCCTGCAGTTGATTTTATTTTGAGCGATGTGCAAATGAAAGTGGAAGCTGTAGAGGCTGTAAATAAAGTAACCATTGATTTGGTTTTCGATCCACCATGGGATAGATCCATGATGAGCGAAGAGGCAATGCTCGAGTTAGGTTTATTGTAAAATAAACCAATTAAGCCACAGGTAACTTACAGTTGTTTCTAATAGACAATGTCTTGATAGATCAACGAGCATAATCTTCTTTTAACAAACAAATTTTGAGAAATAAAATATACTTTTTGTCTGATGCTCATTTAGGGTCCATCTCGCATGACAACTCAATAGATGTTGAGCGAAAGATGTGTCGATTTTTCGACTCAATAAAGCATGATGCAAAAGAAATTTACTTGATGGGCGATATTTTTGATTACTGGTTTGAGTACAAAAATGTTGTCCCTCGAGGTTTCACTCGCGTCTTGGGTAAACTATCTGAGTTGTCAGACTCAGGCATTCCCGTCTATTTCTTTATAGGAAATCATGATATTTGGTTGACTGACTATCTATCTACTGAGTGTGGGTTGATAGTGAAGAAAGAGCCAGTAGTGAAGACGCTGAATGGTAAAGTGTTTTTCTTGGCTCACGGCGATGGATTGGGAGATGAGAAAGCCTCTTTTATGTTTATCCGAAAAATATATCACAGCAAATTTCTTCGCTTTCTTTATGCAGCAGTACATCCGCGATGGACAATGGCCTTTGCAAGTATGTGGTCTAACTATAGCAGGATGAATGGCGAAATTGAGCCTTACATGGGCGAAGATAAAGAGCATCTAATCCAGTTTGCCAAAGAGAAACTAAAGACTTCACCAGAAATCAATTACTTTATCTTTGGTCACAGACATATCATGCTGAATCTTCCATTGAAAGAAGACTCTAACATTGTGATTTTGGGCGATTGGATGAGTTATTTCTCTTATGCTGAGTATGATGGTGAGACCATGGAGCTAAAGCAGTTTAAAGACTAACAATATACACGTTCTACTCAGTTTCGTTTCCACTCAACTGGCTATAGAAACTCCAAATAACAATACCCGTTGCCACAGATATATTGAGGGAATGCTTTGTACCATATTGAGGTATCTCTATGCAACCGTGCGATGCATCAATAACCGATTGTTGCACTCCGTGCACTTCGTGGCCCAATACAATAGCGTATTTTTTAGCAGCATCTAAATGGAGATTGGATAGAGATGTGCTATTCTCTGCTTGCTCAATTGATAAAACGGTGTATCCATCTGCTTTCAACTCATTCACTGCTGTGAGTGTCTCTTCAAAATAGCGCCACGCTACAGAGTCTTCTGCACCCAGTGCAGTTTTATGAATCTCTATATGTGGTGGTTTAGCAGTGATGCCACACAACAATATTTCGTCTACCCTGAAGGCATCGCTAGTTCTGAATACAGAACCAATGTTGTTCAGACTCCTTATGTTGTCAAGCACCACTGTCAGTCCTATCTTCTTAGCCTCTTTAAACTCTTGAATGTCTATTCTGTTTAGCTCTTCTACTTTTAGCTTTCTTCTCTTTATCATCGTTTTGTTTCTAATTTTTCTTTTCGGGTTTCAATATTGCTCTCACCACAAACCATGCATGGTGCAAGAGTGTTGAGATGGCTCCATAGTGCTTTGTCATTATTCGGTAGCGCTCCTTCAGCGACGCTTTTCTATTGGCTGTTGTGACGCCCTCGTTCAAATACTTTATCATCACTTGGTGCAAGTTGACAATGGATTTGCTTTTCTTCATCAATCGGATGCACCAATCTACATCAGCCGAGAAGCGGTAAGTCAAATCGTATGGTTCAAAAAGTCTTCGCTTAACGATAAATGCCTGATGGCAAACCAACATACCTTGCTTAAAACTTTTCCAATTCAAACGCTCAGGAGCTTTCAATCTTCGATTGTGCAAAAACTTTCCCTCGTTGTTTACAACCACTGTTTCGCCATACAATATATCGGGTAGATGATATTGCTGCGCAGTTGCGATTAATTTCTCAACTGTGTTCTCATCATAAAAAGTATCGCCTGCATTTAGGTAGCAAATATAGTTGCCTGTTGCCATAGCAGTGGCTTTGTTCATAGCATCGTAGATGCCTTTGTCTTTTTCGCTAACCCAATTGGTCTGTTCGGTTTCAAGCATTTTTATCAGGTCAACCGTCCCATCGATGGAGTTGCCATCCACTATTATGTGCTCTATGTGAGAATAGGTTTGTTCTTGCACACTCTTCATGGTTCGTGCTAGTGTATGCTCGGCATTGTATGTAACAGTTATTACAGTGAATAGATTCATGGCAAATCACTCTTTATTATAAATTTCTATATACCTCTTAGCTATAATAGCTTCAGAGTAGTTAGTCACAACTTTGTTGCGTGCATTATCAGAAAGTATTTCTGTATCAGATTCTTGCAACACCCACAGTAATCCATTGGCTAAATCTTGCGCATCTTTATAGTTGGCTACATATCCGTTTTGTTTGTGGTCAATCATTTCGGGAATGCCCCCAATGTTGAATCCAACGCAGGGCGTGCCACAAGCCATAGACTCCATGATGGTGTTGGGCAGATTTTCTTGTATTGAGGGCGTTACAAACAAATCGGCAGCGTTGTAAATGTCTGGCATATCGGTAGAAGCAACATAGCCAACACTAATGGCTGGTAGCGCCAACTGCACTATTATCTCTTGGCTGTTACCACCTGCAATGAGGAAGAGAATGTTGTTGTTTTGAAGTGATATTACTTTCGATGCTTC
>JARICS010000030.1 GCA_029264035.1 Dysgonamonadaceae bacterium
TGCAAATTGTAAGCAGTCAAGACACCCGTGCAACTAGTAGAGTTTTATCTTTTAGTTGTTTTATGAGCTAATCAAACAATATCAGTTACCCTTTTAGAAGTATAGGATCTACAGTTCTCTTTCGTATATTGAAATATCTTTTATCTTTGCTATTCATATATGAATTTTGAGAAGTTTATAAATGAACAGTTCAATATGAAAAAGCATAACAGTATGTAAGCTCTCAATGATATTTTGGGTAAAATAATATTACATGAAATGATATGAAATCGAACAAAGTAATTGATGCATTACTAGGATTGGCAATTGGAGACGCTGTAGGCGTTCCATTCGAATTTAGTTCAAGAGATAAAATGCAAGCTAACCCATCAACAGGAATGATTGGACATGGTACGTATAATCAACCAAAAGGAACTTGGTCTGACGACAGTTCATTGACATTCTGTTTGGCTGAATCACTGATTAATGGATATGATTTAAAAGATATTTCAGAGAAATTTATCAAATGGGTAGATAAGGCATATTGGACAGCCCATGACGAAATTTTTGACATTGGGTTTACCACATCAATAGCAATTTCAAGATTAAGAGATATAATAGAAGAGGGTAATTTAGATGAATTAAAAAGACAGAAGTATTATGGAGATGAGAGAGACAATGGAAACGGCTCTTTAATGAGAATAATCCCATTGCTTTTTTACATAAAAGGAAAACCAATCAAAGAACAATTTGATATAGTCTGGGAGATTTCAGCTTTAACGCATCGACACATTAGAGCTGCAATGAGTTGTATGATATATTTAAAATTGGCTGAGAAGTTATTGGAAGGAAAAAATAAAATAGATGCATACACTGAAATGAGAAGTGAAATTATTGAGTTTTGGAATGAAATAGAGTTTTCTGAAAAAGAAAGAAAGCACTTTAATAGATTAATTCAAAGTGATATTAGAGAAACTAAGATTGATGATTTAAAGTCAGGCGGATATGTAATTGAAGTGCTTGAATCGAGTATTTGGTTTTTCTTAAACAAAGATACTTATGAAGAGACTATTTTGTCAATCATAAACCTTGGGCACGACACTGATACATCTGCAGCCATAGCAGGTGGATTGGCAGGAATATATTATGGACAGAGAGGAATACCAGAGTCGTGGGTTGTTTCTATTGCAAGACTAGATGATATAGTGGAATTAGGAAACAGGTTGAATGAGGAGTATTGTGACAATAATAAAGGTTGGAAGATACTGCTAGGTAGTTAGGTTTTAATAACAAGGGTTAGCTTTCCAAAACTGAAAACCCTATAGTGTTATATATCAAACACAAAAGGCCTATTCTTCAATTCATAATTCTCATCTACTATAGAAGCATTTACAAAAGTGGGGTATTCCTTTTTCTCTACTCCATAAGCATCGTGAATATGCCCAAAAAGATGATACTTGGGGCGAATGGTTAACACTATATCAAGCAATTCTCTACACCCAAAGTTGTAAGGCTCTGCTTCTATCCAATATACCATATGGAGGCTGATTCGTTACTAAAATGTAGGTGTTGGATGGGATTTTCTTTATCAAATCAAAATAAACATCACTTGTATTTTATGAAACAAAAAGTGGCACTCCCCAAAACTTCAAACCTTCGATAGTTACCCCTCTATGGTACAGATAATAGCAATTCTTAGGCAAAGTCTTACGGATTTGCTTCGCATCCTCTTCTTCTAAATAGCAGTCGTGATTGCCTCCCACTAATATTTTGTGACGATACTCCAATTTAGTGAACCAGTAAATAAAATCAGTAAACTCAACGTCAGTACCAGTAAATCCAATATCGCCTGAGTGGACAATGAGATCTGCTTTAGGTAAATCTTTCAATGCTCGGTGATGGCCATGTGTGTCGGAAAGGTGTAAAATGTGCATAAGGTTATATTTAGGAGTTTAATGATTTTCAAAACTAATAAATAAGTTTGATTAAACCAGCTAATTAATGAATGATATTATCAATAGTTGTCTATCTCATTCCACTTTATTATATCTTTGTCTTGATACTAATAACGAAATAACTGATAGTAAATGAAAAATACTAGAAAACTTTTAATTACTACACTCATCCTGTTTGGATTATCATCATGTGCCATTGTAAACTTAGGCAAATACAAAGAACAAAAAATGAAAATAGAAACATCTGAGGGCGATATTACGCTGAAATTGTACAACGAAACACCATTGCATCGCGATAACTTTATCAGATTAGTAAAATCTAAATTTTATGATGGTGTGTTGTTTCATCGCGTAATCGATCAATTTATGATACAAGGTGGCGACCCCAACTCAAAAGATGCAATGCCTGGTAAAATGCTAGGCGATGGCGATGTGGGTTACACTATACCAGCTGAATTTAGAACACCTCAACTCTATCACAAACGTGGCGTATTGGCTGCGGCACGCGAAGGAGATGATGAAAATCCTGAGAAGGCATCCTCTGGTTGTCAGTTTTATATTGTGGTAGGTAAACAATTTACCAATGAGCAATTGGATGAAATGGAAGTTAGTCAAATAAAGAAATATGGGCACGCCAACGATTCTACTTATAAATTTAGCGAGCAGGCTCGCACGGATTACACAACTATTGGCGGCACACCACACTTAGATGGTAACTATACCGTTTTTGGCGAAATACTGACTGGGATGGATGTTGTGGATAGAATAGCACAAGCGAGAACCAATAGGGCTGATCGTCCGATAGAGGATATTCGAATACATAAAATGCGACTAATTCGATAATATAACACTTCTATTTTTTCACATAATCACCCCTCCCCTTTCCACATTTTTTGTATCTTTGTGTATAAACAAATAAAGAATCACTATGAAAAAGAATGAAATCCCCGAAAGACTTTCGGCCCTACGTAAATTCATGGAAAGTAAAAACCTGAACGTTTTTGTTATTCCCAGTACAGACCCACATCTAAGTGAATATCCCGCAGCAACGTGGGAGAGTCGCAAATGGATAAGTGGTTTTACAGGATCTGCAGGAACAATAGTAGTAACCCTAAAAGAGGCCGGTCTATTTACAGACTCGCGCTATTTCTTGCAAGGGAAAACCGAATTGGCCAACACGGGTATCGATTTGTTTAAAATGGGCTTGCCCGAAACTCCCACTATGATTGATTGGATAATTGATCAAGCTGGAGAAAATGGTAAAGTAGGTATTGACGGACTAGTATATGCTGCATCTGATGCAGAGATGCTGGAAAACAGATTGAAACGCAAAAACATTGAATTGGTTACTCAATTCGATCCTTTTGTTGAGATTTGGAAAGACAGACCCGAAATACCAACCAACGAGATATTCACATTGCCTGAAGATATAACTGGTGAGTCGGCCAAAAGCAAAATTGGACGCATTGTTGAAATACTTAAAAAAGAAGATGCTGATGGTATGCTCATGGTTACGCTTGACACAGTGGCATGGACATTTAATATAAGAGGCAACGATGTAGACTTCAACCCTGTAGCCGTTGCTTATGCATACATTTCTGAGAAAGAGACTGTTTTATTTATCAACCCTAAAAAGTTGACCAAAGAAGTTGCAGACAATTTGAAACAACAAGGTGTTACATTGGCAGCGTATGACAAAGTGTTTGAATATGTAGGGAACCTTCCTGCAAAAACTTCAGTACTCGTTACAGGTAGCAAAATAAATCTCAAGCTATTGCAAACTATTCCAGCTAACTGCACGGTGATAGATGTACCCTCTCCAGCAGATTTGATGAAGAGCATGAAGAACGAAACTGAACTAAAAGGTTTCCGCAATGCTATGTTGAAAGATGGATTAGCACTTGTGAAGTTTTATATGTGGATGGAGAAAGCTGTTCCCGCAGGTGAAGTTACTGAAGTAACCATAGAAGATAAACTACGCGAATATCGTTCGCAACAACCACTTTATTTTGGTGAAAGCTTTAATACAATTGCAGGTTATGAAGGCAATGGTGCAATAGTGCATTATCACGCCACACCCGAAAATCATTCTAAAGTAGAGCCAAGGGGTTTGATGTTGATAGACTCAGGAGCTCAGTTCATGGATGGCACAACAGACATCACACGTACACTTGCAGTGGGAGAAGTGACCGATCAAATGAAAAAGGATTACACCAATGTGCTGAAAGGTCACATACAAATAGCAAATGCCATTTATCCCCAAGGAACTCGTGGTTCGCAACTTGATATATTGGCACGCAAGGCGCTTTGGGACAATTGTCTGCACTATTCTCATGGAACGGGTCACGGAATAGGCCATTTTTTAAATGTGCACGAAGGGCCACAAAACATTCGTTTGGAAGAAAACTCGGTTACACTACAACCTGGCATGGTTACTTCAAACGAACCAGGATTGTACAGAGCCAATGAATATGGCATTCGTATCGAAAACTTGATTATTACACAAGAGTATAACAAAAACGAATTTGGAGCTTTCTATAATTTTGAAACCATCACACTTTGTCCTATTGACACTACACCTATTGATAAAGACTTAATGACAGCTAAAGAAATTGAATGGCTCAATAATTATCACACCATGGTGTTTGACAAACTCAACCCTCACTTGAATGTTGAAGAGAAGGCTTGGTTAAAAGAGAAAACAAAACATATTTAAAACAATCAACTTCTTCTTTCTTTAGGATAAACATTTTTTTTATAAACAATGGCATTAATTAAATCCGTTAGAGGTTTCACTCCACAAATGGGTGAAAATATATTTTTAGCTGAAAATGCTACTATTATCGGCGATGTTATTATTGGCGACGATTGTAGCATCTGGTACAACACCGTGTTGCGTGGCGATGTGAATTCTATTCGCATTGGCAACCGAGTGAATGTGCAAGATGGCACAGTGATACACACTTTGTATCAAAAATCAGTATCAATAATTGGCGACGATGTTTCTATTGGTCACAATGTGGTTATACACGGTGCGAAAATAGAAAATGGTGCACTCATTGGCATGGGTGCCATTGTATTGGACCACGCAGTGGTGGGCGAAGGTGCCATTATTGCAGCTGGATCGGCTGTACTAACTGGAACACAAGTAGAACCCTGCAGCATTTATGCAGGAGTGCCAGCAAAATTTGTGAAGAAAGTAGACCCAGCGCAATCGAAAGAGATGAATCAGAAAATTGCTCAAAACTACATGATGTATTCAGGTTGGTTTAAAGAAGAAGAGAAAAGAGAAGGAGTAGATAATTCACCAGCTACCACTGAAGAGTAGTAGTGGCAAGAGGCTGAAACAATTAAAGAACCTCTTTTATTGCTCACTTTAGTAAATGTTGAATACAACAAACTAAAAGTAGGTGGTAAAAGAGGTTTTTATTAAAGTATTGCTAACTTTGTAAGGTCATGATTTTAAGAAAAGCAGCGTCTTTTTTAAACAGATGAAGTTTAAATTGATGAATAGATTTTTATAAACGCTCCAAACAGTATAACACAATCTTGCGTATCTTCTTTTTTTTGTGAAGAGACGCTTAAAAATATAACTAGAATGCATACACTAACTGTTCCTGAATTAAGAAAATATCTTGATGGCAAAGCAGCTCAATATAACAAAGCCTCTTTCATTAAGAAAGACCCAATAAGCATACCTCATAGATTTAAAGAGAAGGCTGATATTGAAATAGCTGCTTTTTTCGCTGCAATTTTGGCGTGGGGACATCGCACAACTATCATAGCTAAATGCGAAGACATCATTGCTAGAATGGGTGGTGAACCTTACAACTTTGTAATGAATCACACTGATGAGGATTTAAAAAAAATGGAGGGTTTCAAACATCGCACGTTTAATGATACAGACCTACTCTATTTTATTGATTTCCTTCACAGACATTACAGTGAACATGATAGCTTAGAGAGTGCATTCATTCCTAACGGTGGTTTTGTAAGTGTTGAAGAATCACTCAATCATTTTCACAACTACTTTTTCAACCACGAGAATGCGCCCAAGCGAACGCGTAAACATATTGCATCGCCAGCAAAAAAATCGGCATGCAAACGATTAAATATGTTTTTGAGATGGATGGTAAGGAAAGACAAAAACAATGTAGACTTTGGAATTTGGAAACAAATACCGATGAGCGAATTGATCTGTCCTATTGATTTACACGTAGAGCGTGCTGCAAGAAAAATGATGCTTATAACCAGGAAACCTGTTGATTGGGGTACAGCATTAGAGCTTACAGAGAATTTGAAAGAGCTTGATAAAAACGATCCTGTGAAATATGACTTTGCTCTCTTTGGCTTGTCAATTGGAGAAGACATTACTTCTTTTAGTGCAAAACTAGAAGGAACTCAATTATAAATAACACTACATATACTATTGTTAGCAATCATACTTTATGGTGCAAATTAGCCAACAGTTCTATAATTTTGAAAAAGATAAACTTGATATATAAAGAGATGCAATTACTTGTGTCTCTTTTTGTTTTAAAATAGTATCCGTCAGGTCATATAAACTGGAATATGAGAAGCTAGAATTATACACGTCCCATTAGAAAGCACTAAATCCAAATCTCCTTGGGATACTCCACCTTTTCTAAAAACAAAGCATGTGCAGGAGCAGACTCACCAGCTGCACTTCTATTTTTAGCTGCTATTATTTGCCTGAAACCATCCTCATCCAGTTGCCCCCTACCCGCTTGCAACAGTGTGCCTACAATTGATCTCACCATATTGCGAAGGAACCTATCTGCCTGAATCGTAAACACATAATCACCATCGTTAGTCTTAGCCCAATGGGCCTGTTTCACATTACAAAGATTGGTTTTCACATCGGTGTGCAGTTTGCTAAAGCTTGTGAAATCGTCTGTTTCCAGCAAAATTTCACAAAGGCGATTCATCAATTCAATATCGGGATTGAAAGAAATGCGGTGTTTGTATTCGTGAAGATAAGGATCTTTTTGCTGTGTGATGGTATAAGAGTATGTACGCGAGAGTGCACTGAAGCGTGCGTGAGCATTTAGCTCCACTTCTTTTATTGAGTGAATGGCAATGTCTTTGGGTAGAAATCTATTGAGCTTCATTGTCAAATCATGTGCATCAAAGTCATCTTGCTCCCAATCAAAATGTGCAATCATATTGCGGGCATGCACCCCACTATCAGTTCGGCCAGCACCCACTACATCAATCTTTTGGCGCATGATTGTTGATAACGCCTCTTGCAATGTTTGCTGCACACTGATACCGTTAGGTTGTATTTGCCAACCACAATAGTTTTTGCCGTTGTAAGATAGTGTGATAAAAAAGCGTCTCATCAGTCTCTAACAGTAATATGAAAACAGGCCTGTTTTCTCTCATGCTTTACATAACAACGTTCATCCTTTCTCAGATCAAACAATACCTGCGCAAGAACTAACTTGAGTCGCTCTGGAAGAACCTCTGCTGAATTGTCATGGTCAATCTTATCGAATCTTTTCCATGAAATATCGAATGTAGTTCCATATCTATGAGCAGAATTGTTACTTGCATTTATATTGCGTTTGGTTAGTCTCTTTATGTCATCGTCTGTGCGTGTGACGCTTGTGAGATACAACTTATGCAAAGGAATCTCTTTGCTATAGAGTGAGTCTCTAAAGTTTTGGGCTACTTCCATAAACAACTTTGCAGCAGAAGGAACAAGATAGGGAATAGAGTGGTTGATTTGATATGATCTGTATAAATCTAACTCATCGGGCAAACGTACCAGCATATCCATCTGATGTACAGTGTCGGCACGCGTCTCTAAAGGAGTAATCCCATTTTTGATAGCCGCTATTATATGCAGATCGTTCAGATCGTTGAATTCACGATTGTAGTTGCCCGAGAACTTAGCTTTACGCGCTTTCGCATCAGTAGAGAGAGTTTCATCAAGATTCGACGAATTGTCATTACTACCACAACTAAATGAAATTACAATTAGCGAGAGGCATACTAAAACAATCAATTTAATTTTATTCATAGAAAGAGTATTGAAGGTCTTTTTATTGACCTAATTCACGTAAACGTATTTTGGTAAGAACTTGTTTGGTGTTTAAAGGAAAATCGCCATCCATCATCCATGAATAGTAACTTGGTTCTCTTTTTAAGATATCGGCAACTGGTTTACCTCTGTGTTTACCAAAATTGAAAACCTCAACGTCTTTATCATTCATAACAATGCGACCAGCAAAGTCAACATTATTCTTAAAGCTACCGTACTCTTTAGATAGTTCTTCTATATCGTTTACTAAATCAGGGTAACGCTCCAATTGTGACTTCAATACTTCGTAAGTAGCTATGGTGTCGGCTTCGGCTGAATGAGCATTTTCTAAATCTTTATCACAATAAAACTTGTAAGCCGCGGCTAGTGTGCGTGGTTCTTTTTTATGATATATAATCTGAACATCAATAAATTTGCGCTTGCCCATATCAAAATCGACACCTGCACGCAAAAACTCTTCTGCAAGCATAGGTACATCAAAACGATTGGAGTTGAAGCCTGCTAAATCACATCCTTCTATTTGAGTAGCCAATGATTTGGCAATTTGTTTAAAGGTAGGACAATCTTTCACATCCTCATCCGTAATACCATGTATGGCAGTTGATTCTGCAGGTATTGGCATTTCGGGATTCACTCGTTTTGATTTGATCTCCTCGTCACCATTAGGATGCACTTTCAGAAAAGAAAGCTCCACTATTCTATCGCGCGATATGTTGATGCCAGTAGTTTCTAAGTCGAAGAAAACTATTGGATTTTTCAGATTTAATTTCATTGTATTCTTTGTTTTTATTTAGTGCTATTGCAATAGCCTTTATACAGTGATTAAACAGTGATTAAACACCATTTTAATTATTCTAAGTTTGTTATTCTTTTCAATTATCTCACTCAAAAGTATATCTATTATGAGTTTTCGACAAAAAAAGCTAAAGATAAGTGACATCTTTAGCTTTTCATTGTAAATGTACTTTCTTAATCGTTCAACATCATTGGCATAATCAATGTCAGCATCTCTTCGTTTTCTTCGTTTTCTACAGGAATTATGATGCCTGCACGAGAAGGATCTGATAGCTCAAGAATAACTTCTGTTGAAGGAATATTATTAAGTATATCAACCAAAAAAGGAGCTTTGAAACCAATGCTCATTGCACTACCTGCATACTGGCATGTAATAACTTCTTCAGCAGCTGTTAGGTAATCTATATCTTGTGCAGTGATTATAATTTTGTCTTCAGACAGTTGCATTTTCACTAAGTTGCTTGATGGGTTTGAGAATACCGAAACGCGTTTCACTGCATTCAAGAAATTCAATCTATCAAGTGTTACTTTATTGGGATTATCGACGGGTATTACCGAGTTATAGTTAGGATAACGTCCCTCTACAAAACGGCAAACCATATTGTATTTGGTTAGTTTTATCACTGCGTGATTTTCATCAAACGTAACTTCCACCTCTCCATCTTCCCTTGGCAATACAGCGCGCAACAAGTTAGCCGGTTTTTTAGGCAATATGAAAGAGGACCTTTCAGTTGCTTTAACGTCGGTTGAAGCTACTCTCACCAATTTGTGACCATCGGAGGCTACAAAAGTTAAGTTCTCAGTGCTAATATCAAAGTAGATACCATTCATTACAGGGCGCAACTCATCGTCGGCAGTCGCAAAAATAGTGCGATTGATACCACTCAGCAATATTTGAGAATCAAAATTGAGCGTAAGTGCCGTTTCCTTCAACTCTTTTGGTCGTGGATATTCGTCACCTTTCAGTCCAATAAAATTGTACTTACCGTTGTGATAATAAATATAAACCTCGAGGGTTTCGTCATTTATATCGAAGGTTAAAGGTTGGTCGGGCAATTCGCGTAGAGGATCCAATAAGTTTTTTGCATTAATTGCCAATGAACCTTCACCCTCGTGTTCTGCAACTTCAACAAAAGTTTCCATACGGACTTCGTTGTCGGCAGCTGTGATTGTCAACTTGTTCCCTTTTAGTTCAAGTAGAAAACAATCGAGTATAGGTAGCGCATTTTTAGAGCTTATTACACGACTGATAGTCTGCAAATGAGACGATAATAGTGCGCTTGAAACTACAAATTTCATAGGATGTGATTTTTTATGTGTATTATTGAACCTTTCATATAATTGAGCAAATATATGAATTATTTCTTTGAGATTGGCTATTAAAACCACTTTAATTTATCAGCAAAGCCACTTTCCCGATAGTCACTACATAAACTATACAAACATTGAGCCTCATCATATAGATTGAGTCTATGGAGATTGCTCAATAAATTCGCTTAGCAATTATAGCCTTTCAGCCTATACGGATTTTTTTTAAAGAGAGACTAATCATCCTTATTAAGGGGGTGATGCGATATAATTTCTTGTCTAAGAAAGTTTCTATCTAAGTGTGTATATAATTCTGTTGTTGTTATTTTTTCGTGTCCTAACATTGCTTGCACATATCTAATATTGGCTCCTCGCTCAAGCATGTGTGTAGCAAAAGAGTGTCTAAATATATGTGGGCTGATTGTTTTTTTGATTCCCGCCTCTTCTGCATATAGTCTGATATAGTAGAAAACTGTGATGCGAGAGATGGGTGTCCCCCTTTTACTGATGAAAACAAAATCTTCGCTTCCTTTTTTTGCAACCATCGCGTTGCGATATGTCAGGTAGTTATTTATTTTCTGAATAGCAACATCAGATATTGGAACCAAACGCTGTTTGCTTCCCTTACCATCTATACGAATAAAACCTTCATCGAAAAATAAATTGGAGAATCGTAAGCTTGTCAATTCCGACACGCGCAACCCGCAACTATAGAGTGTTTCTATAATTGCATAATTACGTGCGCCCTCAACGGTAGAAACATCTATAACAGATAGTAAATTGTCTATCTCTTCGATAGCCAAAACATTTGGCAGCTTTAATCCTATCTGAGGGGAGTCAATCAGTTCGGCAGGGTTTTTCTGAATATAATCTTCCAGAAACAAATATTTAAAAAATGATTTTACTCCCGATAATACACGTGCTATTGATCGAGGTTTTATTCCTTTATCATATAGTTGTGCAAAAAGTTCTTCGAGATGCTCAGAGGTAACTTCTTCCATAGTCAACTGTTTTTCAGTTGTATATGTGAGTAATTTGCGCAGATCTGTCATGTAGGCCGAAATAGAGTTGGGCGAAAGACCTTTTTCCAAAAGCAAGTGTTGCCTGTATTTTTGAATAAGAAGATCACTCTTCATAATATTCTCCTATTAATATGGGTAGTAAAATATAGATTTTTTTGATTTTGGAATATAGTAAAAAACATTGATTTTTAGCCTTAAAAAGATCATTACTTCTTAGTCTCTTCATGATTTTCTTTATCGAGTTCTTTTTCTAATACAAAGGAAGAGTAAAGCAAAAAGATTGCACTTATCAGCAATAGAACAGGCCATTCGTTGCGTTGTTTATACATCAAAAATGTAGCTACTACCATGAGCACACAGGCAAAGACTTGAAAATTGAATAGACGTTTGCCTCTTATGCTCTTTCCAGGATATGGATGGGTGACGGTTATAGCCGAAAACAAACTCACACTCACCACCATTCCCCAAACAGCAATTGTTGGCTGAAAGGAATAAAGTGCAGTAAAAATTAAAATGAGCATGGCTGAAGCCTTATATAGAACACTTTTGATATTAAATTTCATTTTTCCATGTCGAAACATTTTTCACAAAACACTAATCAATGACAAAAACCTCTTCGTTTTCTTTTTTCATCAAGTAGTTTTCACGTGCAAACTTTTCTAAGTTGTCTTTGTCAGATTGCAGTTCGTAAAGCTTTGTTTTGTCTGCTTCTATTTTATTTCTGTAAAATTCTATTTGCTTTTTCAAACTCCTAATCTCGATATCACTATCTATTCGTTTTTTTATGTTGCTGTCGCTAAAAACAAACAACATAACAATAACAAACAAAAGAACACCAATTTGTAGGCTGTTGAAACCCCAAGAATTTTTTTTAGTCTTTTTTAAATCGTTGTCCATAGTACTATGAAATAGAGAAATTATGAAAGTACAAATATAGAGAAAAATTGGTTTGTTGAGAATAAATCAGGCACAAAAAGAAATATTCAAAAACTGTGAGCTGAAATATACAAAAAAAAGTTATCTTTGAACTTATAATTACAAACTTTTAAACACTACTCTCTACAATGAAAAAAATTATTGGACTAATTTTAGCTTTTCAACTATCTGTGCCATTAATCTTTTCTTGCACAAACTTTCTTGTTGGAAAGAAAGCATCGACAGATGGCTCAACCATGATCTCCTATTCTGCCGACTCATATAATTTGTATGGCGAACTATACCACTGGCCTGCTATGAAGTATAATGCAGGCGAAATACTGAAAGTTTATGAGTGGGACACAGGAAAATACTTAGGCGAAATACCACAAGTATTGCAAACTTACAATGTACTTGGCAATATGAACGAACACCAATTGGCTATTGGTGAAACTACATTTACTGGCCGCAGAGAACTATCTGATTCAACAGGTGTTATGGACTATGGAAGTCTTATATATATCACTTTGCAACGAGCCAAAACAGCACGCGAAGCTATTTCGATAATGACAGAATTGGTAAAAGATCACGGATACTATAGTACTGGAGAGTCTTTCTCAATTGCCGACCCCAACGAAGTGTGGGTAATGGAGCTTATTGGAAAAGGAGTAGGCAACAAAGGTGCTGTATGGGTTGCTGTACGTATTCCTGATGATTGTGTTTCGGCACATGCAAACCAAGCACGCATTCAACAGTTTCCTTTGGACGATGATGAAAACTGCATTTATTCACCTGACGTGATTTCTTTTGCACGCGAAAAAGGATACTATACAGGAGACGATGCAGACTTTAGTTTTGCTCAAGCTTACGCACCTATTGACTTTGGAGCTCTTCGTTTTTGTGAGGCGCGTGTATGGTCTTTCTTCAATCATGTAAACAAAGACATGGCAAAATATGTTACATATGCCAAAGGCGAAACTACAGACCCAATGCCATTATATATCAAGCCTGACAAAAAGTTATCACCACGCGATGTGCAAAATTACATGCGCGACCATTATGAAGATACAGAATTAGATTGGAGAAATGATTATGGAGCAGGTCCTTTTAGTTCTCCTTATCGCTGGTCTCCTCTCACATGGGAGGTTGATTCAGTAGAATATTGCAACGAAAGACCTATTGCCACTCAACAAACTGGTTTTTCATTCGTGTCGCAATCTCGCTCATGGTTACCAAACGAAATAGGAGGAGTATTATGGTTTGGTATTGACGATGCTGCACAAAGTGTGTACTACCCCGTGTATGTTGGCAATACAACGGTTCCTGAAGAGATGAAAGTGGGTAATGGTGATTTGCTAAACTTCACTTGGGAGTCGGCATTTTGGATTCACAATTGGGTTTCAAACATGGTGTATGACCGCTATAGCGACAAAATTGTACACGTAAATGAGCTACAAGATAAAATAGAAGGTAACTTCGAAACAAAACAATCAGAGATTGAAGAAAAAGCTCTTGCTTTATACAAAGAGTCTAAACCCGAGGCCATTAATTTCCTAACAGACTACACTAACAATAGTGTAACAAAGGGTTTGCAAGAGTGGCGAAAAATGGGAGAATACATGATGGTGAAATATATAGATGGTGTAGTAAAGAAAGAAGAGAATGGTAAGTTTAAACTTAACGACCACGGACAAATAGCCTCACCCAGCAGACCAGGATACTCTAACGATCACTACAGAAAAGTAGTGGAGCAGACTGGTGATAAATATAAAGTTCTATTTTAATTTCAATTATACAACACAATACACAAGATAAAACTATGGACCAAGAAATATTATTACACAATGTTACTGAAAAAGCCCAAAGATGGCTATCAGGAAACTATGATGAGGAGACTAAAAAAGAAGTTGAGAAGATGCTCGCCAATGAAGATAAATCATTGCTCATAGATGCATTTTACAGAGAATTGGAATTTGGCACTGGAGGTTTGCGCGGAATTATGGGTGCGGGTTCTAACCGAGTAAACAAATACACTGTTGGTAGTGCAACGCAAGGTCTGAGCAACTATCTTTTACAAGAATTTGCCGACTTACCAGAAATAAAAGTAGTTATTGGCCACGATAATAGAAACAATAGTCGCAAGTATGCAGAGATTACAGCTAATATATTCTCGGCCAATGGCATAAAAGTATATCTTTTTGAAGCTTTGCGCCCGACTCCTGAAGTCTCATTTGCTATTCGCAAATTGGGATGCCAAAGTGGCGTAATGATGACTGCATCACACAATCCAAAAGAGTATAATGGCTATAAAGCTTATTGGAACGATGGTGCACAAGTATTAGCTCCACACGATAAGAATATAATTGCAGAAGTAAACCGCATAAAAGATGTGGATGATATAAAGTTTGAAGGAAATCCTGATCTTATCAATATTATTGGTAAAGATATGGACCTTGCCTTCTTGGAGGAAGTTAAAAAACTCTCTTTATCTCCAGATGCTATTGAGCGTCAGCACGATCTAAAGATTGTGTATACTCCCATTCACGGAGCAGGCATTACACTTGTACCCGCAGCACTGAAGGCAGTAGGATTCACCAATGTGATAAATGTGCCAGAACAAGATGTAATCAGTGGTGATTTCCCCACAGTGGTATCACCCAATCCTGAAGAGCCTGCAGCATTAGAGTTGGCTGTGAAAAGAGCAATAGAAACAGGTGCAGAAATTGTAATGGCAACTGATCCTGATGCAGACCGCATTGGAACAGCTGTACGCGACAACAATGGCGAGTTTGTGTTGATAAACGGTAATCAAACTATGATTATCTATCTATATTATCTCATCACAAGATGGAGAGAGTTGGGCAAATTGACTGGCAAAGAGTATGCAGTAAAAACAATTGTAACAAGTGAACTGGTAAGTAAAATAGCTCGCAAAAACAATGTGGAATTATTTGATTCTTACACTGGCTTTAAGTGGATTGCTGATATTATCAGAAAGAATGAAGACAATAAAGTATATTTAGGTGGTGGTGAGGAAAGCTACGGTTTTCTTGCTGGCGACTTTGTGCGTGACAAAGACTCTGTTTCTGCTTGTATGCTTTTTGCTGAAATAGCAGCTTGGACAAAAGATAATGGTAGAACAATTTATCAAATGCTCCAGGATATTTACGTAGAATACGGATACTCGAAAGAAGAAGGTGTATCGCTTGTAAGAAAGGGCAAAGAGGGTGCTGAAGAGATTGAAGCTATGATGAAGAACTTCCGCAACAATCCGCTCACCAAAATTGCAGGATCGGATGTGATATTACTCAAAGACTTTGCTACACTTGAAGCTATAGACTTTATTAGCAAAGAAAACATTACTCTTTCTATGCCTACAACAGCCAATGTGCTTCAATACTATACCGAAGATGGAACTAAGCTATCAATTCGCCCTTCCGGAACTGAGCCAAAAATAAAGTTCTATATAGAGGTTGTTGGTATAGCAGACTCAAGAGAAGCACTGAAGAAAGCTGAAGAAGCTGCAACAGAGAAAATTGAACTAATTCGTAAAGAATTAAACATTTAAAAAAAACAAATATGAAAAGAAAATTAAGAATTGCATTGGTTGCTCATGACAACCGTAAAGTAGATATTATTGACTGGGTTATATACAATTCAAGTTTTCTAGCAAAGCATTCATTGGTTTGTACAGGTACAACAGGCACCCTTGTAAAGGAAGCTTTGGCGAGCAGAGATGTACATCCCGACATGCAGATAATGACATCGGGGCCAATGGGTGGCGATGCAGAAATTGCTGCAATGGTGGTGAGAAAAGAGATTGACTTAGCCGTTTTTATGATTGACGATCTCAATCCACAACCCCACGAAGCAGATATAATGATGCTTTTGAGACAATGCAGAGTGCACAATGTGCCTATTGCATGCAATAGATATAGTGCAGACTTGATGATTACAAGCAACTTGTGGGACAATGATGACTATATCCCAATGAATCCTCATTATGAGCAATTTGATAGAAAGAGGCATGAAGCTAAAATTCTACAAGCTAAGTAAGAGATTCTCTTAATAGTTTATTACAAAAAGGTCGTTTCTATAATTGAAACGGCCTTTTTT
>JARICS010000102.1 GCA_029264035.1 Dysgonamonadaceae bacterium
TCTTTGATTTATTATCAATTAGAATAAAAACCAATATAAAAGAAACCACTATGAAGAAATTTTTTTATGCTAGTGTTATTTTATTTACAATGACTTCTGTATTTGGTCTTAGTGCACAGAACAAAAAAGCTGCAGTAGGCAAATGGAAGTACGAAGTTGCCCAGGCTCCTTATGGTTATAATAAGGGTGTACTCGAAATAAAAGAGGTAAAAGATAAATTGACTGGTGAGGTTAATTTCAGTTCGGGTCAAGACGTAAAATTGCAAAAACTGACAATGCGCAACGATACTATTTGGGCAAATGTATATGTGGACGCTGAGAATGTGGAGATTGTAGCTAAAATCAATAAATCGAAAATGAAGGGTTCTGTTAATACATCTATGGGAGCTATGAGCTTAGAAGCTGATAAGGTTGTTGATGCGAAAGAGTAATTTTTGAAAAGAATAATATAATACTCGATTGATGTATTATAAACAAAAAAAAAGCAGGAGAATAACTATTTGTTTTCTCCTGCTTTTTTTTGTTTTAGCTTATAGTTCAATTTTAGCTGCCATACCAGCCATCCACCATTTCTTTATTAGCTTCATACCAGATACGTGCACCTTTTTCTTCACCGTCTTTATCAATTGAATCCATTAGTTCATACAATTGAACTTCTGTAAGGTTGAAGTTTTTAAAGAAAGCTGCAACTTTTGGCATGTCTTCTTCAAAACCTCTACGAGAAAGAATTGCACATACGTCTTTTGGATATATTCCTTTTGGATCTTCAAGATATTTCAAATCATGCTTTGCCCACTTAAAATGTGGTTTCCATCCTGTAATTACAATCCAATCTTCGTTACGTTCTGCTTTTTGAAGACTAGCTACCATTGCAGGTCCACTAGAAGTAATTTGCTCTATCTCTAAGCCATAAGCTTCTATTGCTCTTTCGGTATCTCTATGTATACCTGCGCCACTACCAATACCGATAATCTCGCTACCAAACTTGTCTTTGTTGGCATTCAATTCTTCAATAGAATTGATTGTAACATAAGAGGGAACAACCAAACCTGTAGTTCCTTCACTAAAAGACTCTCCTAGTTTTACTAGTTTGTCTCCATACTCTGCCCAATAGTCTGCATGAGTGTTAGGTAACCAAGCATCAAGGAAAACATCTCCTTTGGAGTTGTCTTTCGAAAGTTCTCCGTAAATCAATCCAGGCTCTAGGTTGGTCAACTCTACATCGTAACCTTTCTCTTCGAGCACTACTTTCGATAAGTAGGAATAGGCTACAGCCTCCACCCAGTTAGGATATAAAATACTCACTTTTTCTTTTCTATCACCACTTTCTGTACATGCAGTGAAAGATGCAAATAAACCTACTATTAAAGCAAGGCTTATTATATTTCTTAATTTCATCATAATTGTTTTATATGTTTTTATTTGTTCTAATTTATTTATTTCCTTTTGTTTGCAAGAGCTTGCGTAATGCGATCAAGGATGATTGCTAATATAACAATTCCAAGTCCCGATTCAAAGCCTTTTGCAATATCGTTTTGTTGAATACCTTGATATACAATGCTTCCAAGTCCTCTTGCACCTACCATTGATGCAATAACCACCATTGATAATGACAAGAGTATAACTTGGTTTACACCCGTCAAAATTGTAGGCATAGCCAATGGTAATTGTATTTTGAATAGTATCTGATTTTCGGTTGCACCGAAAGCACGTCCAGCTTCAATCACTTCTTTTTGCACGTTCTGAATGCCGAGTGCTGTCAACCTTACGGCAGGAGGCACAGAGAAAATAACTGTTGCAATTACTCCTGGAGTATTTCCCACGCTAAAAAAGAAAATGGCGGGAATAAGATATACAAAGGCAGGCATTGTCTGCATAAAATCGAGCACAGGCTTTATTATAGTATCGGCTATTTTGCTTCTGCCTGCTAATATTCCAAACGGTATACCTATTATAAGGGTTATAACGGTTGACACTAACACAAGTGTTGTTGTCTGTACCGCTTCTTTCCAATAGCCCATTCCATATATAAGAAATAGCCCTATCAATATAAAAGAGGCTAGACCTATGCCTTTTTTCAATCCTTCAAATTTGAAAGAGTCTTTTCCTGCTTTAGCATAATAGGCAAAAAGAGTGACAACTATTAACGAGACCAAGAATGGAATAGACAATAGTAGATCATTCATACTAGATACTGTCCATGATATTCCATCGTCCATGGCACTCCAAACGGGAGAAAGGCCTTGTTCTAAGGCATTAATTGCTTTCTCTATATATGTTCCAAAATCTATAAATCTTTTCATATCAAATTTCCTGAGCTTTTTCAATTAAATCACTTACTTCTTGATCACTATAGCGCGTTGCTTCTATCACTATTGAAGTTTGAGAAACAAGTCCATGGAGTCTTCCATTTTTCCTATCAACCACTGCAACAGGGTATGAATTATCAGAAATCAGAGGTATCATTTCCTCCACTGTATATTCTCTGTGTACGCTAGGGACATCCACTCTTAAAGCTTTCTCAATTGTTGGTTCACCTTCGCGAGCCAATTTTATCATATCTTTCAAATGAACATAGCCTATAAACTTACGGCTTTCATCTTCAACAGGTAATACATACATTCCCGTTGAACGCATTTTGCGAATAGCCCCTTTTGGTCCATCTTTTCTGAACTGAACAATAGTGGGTTTACGAAACATCAATGTTTCTGCAGTTATAATAGTTTTGCGATCTACTTTCTCAATAAACGCTTCAATATACTCACTTGCAGGATTAGAAAGAATTTCTTCAGCAGTACCTATTTGCTCAATTACACCGTCTTTCATAATTGCAATACGATCGCCAATCTTAATGGCTTCGTCTAAATCGTGCGTAATAAATACAATTGTTTTGTGCAGTTTACTCTGTATTTGAAGCAGCTCATCTTGCATGTCAGATTTTATCAATGGGTCGAGGGCCGAAAAGGCTTCATCCATTAATAATACATCTGTATCGTTGGCCAATGCTCTGGCCAAACCTACACGCTGTTGCATTCCACCTGACATTTCGCCAGGGTAGTGAGCTTCATAACCTTTCAGACCAACGGTTTCGAGTACTCTCATGCCAATTTCATCACGTTGTTCTTTTGGTTCGCCTCTTAGCTCTAGTCCAAAAGTTGCATTCTCTAGAATTGTACGGTGAGGTAGGAGTCCAAAACTTTGGAAAACCATACTCATTTCGTTTCTACGGGTATGCAATAATTCTTTGTTGTTAGCTGTAGTTATATCGTGGTCTTTAAAAAAGACTTTTCCAGCGGTGGGTTCGTTCAGTCTGTTCAAGCACCTAATGAGTGTTGACTTTCCACTGCCCGACAATCCCATAACTACAAATATTTCACCCTCATATACATCGAAGTTAGCTTTGTTAACTCCTATAGTACATTTGGTTTTTTCGAGAATCTCTTCTTTTGAGATACCTTTATTAAGCATCTCAAGTGCCTCTTTTTTTCTTTTACCGAAAATAAGAGTCAGATCCTCTACACTTAGTTTTATGTTTCTGTTATCAGCCATGTAATTTATAATTAAAAGTAATAACCTAGATTTATATTTAAACGTGAGTTCCAGCTTGCATCTTCTACTCCTGAACCCAATCCTTTTCCAAAATCATCGGTTAGCCATGGTTGGTTTTTACCCATTGCATAATCGAAGTATGCATATATAGGACCAGCCGTAACCATGAAGCCTGGAACTAATTGATGAGTGTTGTGAAAGTGTTTGTTTGCCTTATCAACATATGAATAATTTACATATGGTTGTATATTTGATACAGGTCCCCAGCTTACTGGTATGTCATATGCAAGACCAATCACATAAATGTTTGCTTTTGAAGCAACTCCTCCTGTGTAGTTTTCACCACCAGGGTAGTCAGCGCCATAAGCTCCCATTTGTACGACGTCAAGTTTGTTTCCTTCGTTGTCTTTTGCTCTATAGTTATAATGTACAAATTCAGTTTTCAAATTGAAATTGCCAAAATCGCTCACTAAATGAGCTGCAAAAGCAGTTGATGTTTCCGATTTATTTAACTCTTTGTTGTAAATTCCTCCAACTTGTCCTGATAGGCCTACTTCCCAATTTGGGATGATGCGCCATGCTACACGAGCATTAAATTGGTCAAGTTCTGACAATGTAGCATCTGTTTTCACAAAATCGCCATCACTATTTACATAAGCACCCATTCCGGGTACAATATCATAAGAATATCTACTTGTGTTTGATGGACCAGATCCATTAGGATCGGCTTGGCGAAAGTATGCCAACGATATATCAATGTCGTCTGTTGGGGTCAAATCAAACTTGATACCCATATCATAATCATCTTCTAAACCTACATAATAGGGAGCTTGAAAGAAATAGTTATGCGATGCAAAACTAAGAATACCAAATGGAACTTGCGTAACACCGAGTTTTGCATATACTACATCTGAGAATTTATAACCAAAATATCCATGATGTAGAAAATGATTTTTAGATGATGGATAAAATCTATATTCGAAACTTAAATCAATTCCTGAAAAAGATCCATCCATATTCAATCGCCATGTATCCCAAGTGAATTGTGGGTCGGTCTTATCTGAACTACTTTCGTAGTTGGTCGATAATATGTTGTAACGTAGTGCTCCACCAAATTTAATTCCATCTTTTTGTTCGCTCTCTTGTGCAATTGTTAATAATGGAAAAAACAATAATGCGAGAATTAAAAACTTTTGTTTTAGTTTTTGAATCATACCTGAAATGTTGATTTTAATGATCAATTTATATTATTTGATTATTTAGTTGTTAGTTGGTAATTTACTTATTTTGAACTTTTTGGCGGAAGACTAATTCGATGAATATTCCCGTGTTATTGTGTTTGAGCCACAAAGGAATTGAAAGCCTATAATTTTCAAAAGCTACAAAGATAGCGTTTTTTGAGCTACCAACAAAACATATATACAATTGATTATAAATTCAGTACTTCAAATATATTGATTTTACTCAATGTTTTAATTTTTAGTAAACACCTCTATTTACTGTATTATTCTTATAGCTGTTAGTTTGTTACGTAGAGGATAATTTGTTTTAAATCGACCATAAATTAGCTCTAAATTAGGTGGTATTTTTTTGCAAAATAAAATTTATATACCAAGTTAATCGGTCAATCTGTATAAACGAAGTCTATTTGTTATTGTTATGCATTGCAACATGTGTTAAATTGTTATTTATGAAGGTTCAGGTTTATACTATATTTTTCTTTAAAGCATATATTTAATTTGATCTTATATATTCTTTACCGACTCATTATAAACAACCTATAGTCTCATATGTTCAAATAAAAAATGAAAGGTGCAATGTTCTTAATCTGTTTTTTAAGTATTATAAAGTGATATTTCTATCATATATCAAGTTTTTATATTGTAGAAATGAGCAGTTCTATCTTCTCTAAATATTTTATTTATTAGAAAACAGGTAACCGGATTGTAAAAAATATTTTTTTAGATAAGAAGAATATGTCGATTCCTTTATGCAGGAGTAACAATTTGCAACCCCACCAAAGATATAATGAGCGTGCTTAGGAAAACCATTCGCCATACAGTAACAGGCTCAGAGAAGATAAAGATACCAAACACAACACTACATACAGCTCCAATACCAGCCCATACGGCATATGCTGTTCCTACAGGGATTGGCCTTGAGCCACCCATTGATCTGTAGAGTAAATACATACTAATGCTTACGCATACTATAAACGATGCCAACCACATCCATTTTTCTTTACCCATCGTGTTTTGTGCTTTGCCTAAACTTACAGCAAAGCCTGCTTCAAACACACCTCCAATTATTAAAAGAATCCAATTGATACTCATATCTTAATTATATAGTTTTAATTTTAATTTATACTCAAACTACTCAAATTTGATTGATTTTGCTGGTGATATCTTAGCTATCAAATAAGAAGGACCAATCATCATGAGCATAGATACTACCAATGTGCCTACATTTATTATCAGTATATTCCACAAGTTTATATCCACAGGCACATAGGCCGTGTAGTAAACTTGGGGATTAAGCTTTATAATATGTAAATGTTTTTGTGCAAAACAAACAATTAATGCAATTATGTTTCCCCAGAAAAGTCCTTTAAGTATTAAGAATGAGGAGAGATAGAGGAATATCTTACGTATGTTGTAATCGCGCGTACCAACTGCTTTCAAGATGCCGATCATATTGGTACGTTCCAATATAATTATCAGCAGACCCGATATCATGGTGAACCCTGAAACGATGAGCATGAGTATAATTATAATCCATACATTCATGTCGAGCAGACTTAACCAATCGAAAATAATGGGGTTGATGTCTTTTATGGATCGTGCATACAGTGTGTTTCCTAATTTATCGCGGTGTGATGCCATATCGAAAAACAAGTTTTGCGTGGTTAAGTCCAATTGGTTATAATCTTTCACCAATACCTCCAATCCGCTGGCCAAGTCGTCGTCCCATTGGTTAAGTTTGCTGAGCAAACTCATATCGGTGAGTATATATAGCTTGTCATAGTCTTCAAAGTTGGTTTGATATATACCCGTAATCTCAAATCGGCGTGCTCTTATGGGGTCTTGCACAAAGTAGGTTGTGAATTTATCGCCCAACTGCAGGTGTAGTTTGTCTGCAATGTCTTTAGATATAATTGCCTGATTTACTCCCGATGTGTCTTTGGGATTGATGATGTCTCCATCTATCATGTTTTTCTTGAAGAAATCCCAGTCATAATCATCATTCACACCTTTAAGGACAACTCCTTGAAAGTTTTCGTCTGTTTTAATTATCCCGGGCTTAATAATATAAGGTTGAACATGTCTTATTTGAGGATTGGCAGTTATTTTTGCCATCAATGTGTCGGACACTGCAATAGGATTAAGCTCATACGAGCTATTATCCTCAAAAGATGTTATTTGTATGTGCGATCCAAAACCAATAACCTTTCCACGAATCTCTTTTTTGAATCCAATGACAATGCTTACCGATAGTATCATTACAACCAAGCCAAGGGCTATGCCAATGATGGCAATGGATACGGCAGGGGAGGAGACTCGCTTCTCGTTTTTCTTATTGCCTTTGTATAATCGTTTTGCTATAAAGAGTTCAGTATTCATGTGTCAGTTTTTGTATTCAATACAACAAAGATACTGAAATATTTATGGGGGTATCTATTTTTTAATTAGAAAGCTTAGAATAACCAATTACTGTTTTAACTTGGCTCAATTCACAATCACCTCTTCGAGATATAGCTCAAGTATGTCTTTGGCTTTTTGCAGTTGTTCAGGTGTGTTACTTGAAACACCCTCAAGCTCATACTTCCAACCCAATGATTCATACTTGTGCACGCCCAGTTTGTGATAAGGTTGTATTTCCAGTTTTTCAATATTCGTCATTGGTTGCAGAAATTTGCCAAGTGCGTGCAGGTGTTCTTCACTATCTGTATAGCCAGGCACTAACACATAGCGCGCCCACACGGGTTTGTTTATTTCTTGTAGGTATTCCACCATGCGAAGTGTAGCTTTGTTAGATGCTCCTGCAATATTTATGTGAGCCTGCTCATCTATTTCCTTTATATCTAACAATACCAAATCGGTATATTCTAATAACTCTTTCACATCTTGTGTAATGTAGCTTCCATTGGTGTCTATACAAGTATTAAAGCCCTCTTCTTTCAACATTTTGAAAAATGGAGTAATGGCTTTTGCTTGCATCAACGGTTCGCCTCCCGACATAGTGATACCACCACGTTTGCCAAAGAATGGTCGTTGACTGCGAGCCAGTTTCATCAACTCTTCGTAGTCGAAAAGACGTGCTTCTCCTGTTTTGTCAATAGTGTCAGGATTGGCACAGTATTTACATTTAAAAATTGCATCCTTGCGTGAATAGTACAAGACGAACACCGGGTCCATCGTAAGTTCCTAAAGATTCTACTGAGTGAAGTCTGATCATTTGTTAGGAGTTGTTTCAAAAAATGAATTGAAAGAATAACTTAAAGAGAGAAGAAGCAGCCTAATGCCATTTGGGCATAAAGTGCTGCTTCTAATTTATTGTTTAGTTGTTTTCCTCAAAGAATGAGAAAAGCATATTACATAGCTTCGAAGAAGCTGCGCGATATAACTTCCATTTGTTGCGCACGGGTCAGTCTTACAAAGTTGACAGCATATCCCGACACACGAATGGTCAATTGTGGATACTCTTCAGGACGCTCCATAGCATCAAGTAGCATTTCACGGTCCAATACATTCACGTTGAGGTGATGTGCATTTTTAGAGAAATATCCATCCATAATACTCACAAGGTTTTCTGTACGTTGCTCATTAGTAGGGCCAAGTGTCTTTGGAACAATAGAGAATGTATTAGAAATACCATCCATAGAGCTATTATAATCCAACTTAGCCACAGAGCTTAATGATGCCAATGCTCCATTTGAGTCTCTTCCATGCATTGGATTAGCTCCAGGTGCAAAAGGTATTCCCAGTGCACGACCATCAGGCGTTGCACCTGTTTTCTTACCATAAACCACATTAGATGTAATGGTGAGGATGCTGAGCGTTGGTTCTGCATTTTTATAAGTAGGCAATTCCTTCAATAACGAGTTGAAATAGATAGGTATTTCGCGTGCAAAATAATCAACACGATCGTCATCGTTACCGTAGAAAGGAAACTCTCCATCAATTTTAAAGTCTATTGTAAGACCATCCTCATTTCTAACCGGAGTTACACTTGCAAATTTAATAGCAGACAATGAATCAGCAACAATGCTTAACCCTGCCACGCCATATGCTAAATTTATGTGAGGATTGGTATCTATAAGAGCCATTTGAGACTTTTCGTAGTAATACTTATCGTGCATGTAATGAATAATGTTCATTGTGTCAGCATAGACACGGCTCACTTCACGCATTGCAATGTTGAAGTTTGTCATCACTTCGTCAAAGTTAAGTATATTTGATTTTAATGCAGGTATACCTTCAATTACTTTTTTTCCTGTCAATTCGCAACGACCTTCATTAAGAGCAAGTAATAAAGTTTTTGCCAGATTGCATCGTGCACCAAAGAATTGTATTTGCTTGCCAATCTCTTGGTAAGAAACGCAACACGCAATTCCGTAATCGTCACTGAGACGACTTTCTTGCATCAAATCGTCATTCTCATACTGAATAGAAGAGGTGTCGATGGATACTTTTGCACAGAATTCTTTAAATCCTTCAGGAAGACTTTGTGACCATAGCACAGTAAGGTTTGGCTCGGGAGATGGGCCTAAATTGTATAATGTTTGTAGAAAGCGGAATGATGATTTTGTCACCTTGTGGCGTCCATCTGCAAGATTTCCCCCAATAGCTTCTGTAACCCATGTAGGGTCGCCAGCAAATATATCATTGTAAGCATCCATGCGCAGATGGCGCACTACGCGTAGTTTAATTACAAACTGGTCAATGAGTTCTTGAGCAAACTCTTCGGTTATTTTTCCATCATTGATATCTTTTTCAATGTAGATATCTAAAAATGAAGATACGTTGCCCAAAGACATAGCTGCACCGTCTTGCTCTTTCACAGCTGCAAGGTATCCCATATATACCCATTGTACAGCTTCTTGAGCTGTCTCAGCTGGACGAGAAAGGTCTAAACCATAAATATCGCCAAGCTCTTTAATAGCTTTAAGTGCTCTAATTTGTTCTGCAACCTCTTCGCGAAGACGAATTTGACTTTCAGTCATTGGACCTTTTAATCCCTCTTTATCAGCCATTTTTGCTTCAATCAAGGTGTTAGTCCCATAGAGAGCCAGTCTGCGATAATCGCCAATGATTCTACCACGAGCATAGTTGTCGGGCAATCCGGTAAGGATTCCTAATGAACGAAAAGTTCTTATTTCTGGAGTATAAACATCAAAAACGCCATCATTGTGTGTCTTTGCATATTTAGTAAATACTTCCTTTACCATTGGTGATGCTTCAACACCATTTTCTTGACATGCTCTTTCCACTACCGAGAATCCTCCGTAAGGTTTCATGGCACGTTTCAATAACATATCGGTTTGCAAACCCACAATTAGTTCATTCTCGCGATCTATGTATCCCGCTCCATGCGAAGTGATTGAGGAGACAAGCTCATTGTCAATTGCGCGAACTCCGTTTCTTGCTCTCTCTTCTTTGATAGCAGCTAAACAGATATCCCACATGTCTTTTGTGCGTTGCGTTGCTCCTGTCAAAAAGGAGGCATCTCCATCGTATGGAGTAATGTTTTTAGATACAAAACTACGAACATCAATTTTTGAATGCCCGTTAACTAAATTAGTAATAACCATAAGATCTGAATTATATAGTTCTGAGTTGATATTTAACCTGATAATCTTTTTCAGTAGCAAAAATAATGATTTAAACCATATTTAGCCAATATCCTTTGGCTCTTTATGTATTAAAAACATATTTTGTGAGGATGTTTAGATAATGACTTAGTCTCCTAAACAAAAACGGTGCAGATACGAGAAATGTTAGGGTTCTTGAATTTGCATGTTCTTTTAGTATATTGTTTTATAATAATTAGTTAGGTGTTTATTTGTAAGTTTTCGAATTCATCACGGCAGTTGTATTTGAAATAATTTATACCCTATTTATTTTTTAATTATAAGCTTGTTACAAACAAACTACAACAGTCTTGAGGTGTTATATAAATAATCGTCTCATATTATCGTCTTTTTTTAAAACTACATTTATATGCTACTCAAACTCATTATCTTCTCAGGTTTTGCAGGAGTAACCGTTTTTATGGGAGGATTGTTGGCCAATTACTTCAATCATCATGTGAAAGATAGCCCCGTGAAATACGAAATAACGCATACAATGATGTCGTTTGGTGCAGGTATCATTTTGGCAGCGGTTGCTTTAGTTCTTATTCCTTATGGAATGGATCATCTAACTGTTTTGCCCATGACGCTCTCTTTTGTATTGGGCGCTTTGCTTTTTATGTTTTTAGATTATTACTTAGAGCAAAAAGGAGGAAAGACTGCCACTCTTCTTGCCATGTTGATGGATTTTGTGCCTGAATCTATTGCTTTGGGTGCAGTGTTTGCTGTGCATGAACAAATGGCTGTTTTATTGGCAATCATTATCGGATTACAGAATTTGCCTGAAGCATTCAACTCATTTCGCGATTTAGTGTTGAGTGGTTTCACTATCAAAAAGACATTGAAAATATTCTTTTTTCTTAGCTTCTTTGGCATAGTGGGTGCGCTATTGGGACATTACTTTCTTACAGAATCAACTACACTCACTGCACACTTAATGACTTTTGCAAGCGGTGGAATACTTTATTTGCTTATTCAAGATATTATCCCAGCAAGCAAATTGGATAAAAGCTATCTGATATCACTTGGGGCAACAGCTGGGTTCTTGGTGGGGATAATTGGGAGTAAGATTGTCTGAGAATTAAGATTTAAAAATCAAGTTAACAGCTGAGCTTCCGAGTATATTTAACGCTTAGAATCACTTAGAATCTCTTATGGATGCAATAAACAGCTTCATATTCCTTTCACTTTATGAAAATATGAGAGGTTTTAGAGATTGAAGTCAAATCTCCGGCCGTAGATTGGGAGTTCATATCATGAAAATTGAATTTACAATCGTAGAAATGTTTTAAACAAATAAAATGGTCGTTTTTGGGCAGAAAATTGCGAATATATACCTTGAAAAAAGTAAATGCTGCGTAAAATTGAAAAATCAATAGTGGAGCAAGTAATTTTATGAAACAAATTGGTTTTTTTATAACAAAAATGCCATGGAAAGACGCTACAAAAAGAGAATAATGAATTTTAGAACATTTACCCCGTCGTAGATGCAAGTTTCAACTGTTTAAAACATATCCCCCTTCGTAGATGCAAGTTTCAACAATTTGAAGCATTTTCACCGTGGTGGAAATGTTTTAAACAAAAGGGCTTTTAAAGAAATGCCAAAATGTGAGTTGTTCTTTTTGGTTATGAAATTACAGCGGAAGGTCAACTTTTAATGATTACTTCATATCTTTTCCTGAATGAATCAACGGTTTCTCTTTCCCCGTAAACTGCACCACCAATGTGTCCTTGTCTTCTTTCATCTCAAAGGTTTTTAACCAATGCTTAATGTCAAATGAAACTGGGAAATAGGCATATCTTGCTTGATGAATGTTGAATCCCATTTTTGACAGCACACTGTTTTGCTCTTTTTTGTCGGGCTCAATACCAAACAGATCGTGTGGTTTGATTTTGTTGTAGCTGTAGTAGTCCAAAAAGATGAGTTGATGAAGCACTTTGTCAGAAGGATGAGCCAATAGCGCATATTTCCATAGAGCTTCGTATATGTCTAACAATACATGCTTGTGAAACTGATAATTTGCTTCGAAATATTCGCCCATTCCTAGCAGGAAGTCAAACACACTTCCGTTTGAACTAATATAATGCAATGTATTAATAGCTCTTTTCTTGTTCCAATATATATCCAGAGCCTTTTCTATCAAAGTAGCTTTGTGCAATTCAAGGGGAGTTATAAATTGACTTTCTATTATTTCATAAGGAGCATTCTCATCGAATTTATAGCCATACTTCTCATGATTGATGCGCAGGGGAGTTCCTTTTAGAAACTTGAGGAAACCCAATTGTAATTCTTCAGGATAGAGAGCAAAGGTGTTGTCGAAACTATATCTAAGGTCGCCAAAGTATTCAAACGGAAGGCCCACAATCAAATCGAGATGCATCTCAATCTTATCTTTAAGTTGATTCACCACATCGCTTGTTTTGGCAAAGTCTTGTTTGCGTCCAACTTCAAGATTGCTCTCTTCATTGACTGTTTGTATGCCAATTTCGAAACGAAACAAACCAGCCGGTACATTCTCTTGCACGAAAGCAATGATGTCGCGGTGAATAATGTCGGCTGTTATTTCAAACTGAAATATATTTTCGGGTCTGTGGTTATCCAAAATGAACTGAAAGAGATCGATGGTAAAATCCTTCTTCACGTTGAATGTTCTATCAAGAAACTTAATGGTTCGACCATGTTCCATTAAGTACAATAGGTTGCTCTTAACAGTATCCACTGGAAGGTCGCGCACATTGTTGTCCAAGCTTGCTAAGCAATACTCGCATTTGTAGGGACATCCTCGACTTGTTTCTATATAACAAACCTTGTTGTGTAAATCTCTAACAGGGTCATATTGGTAAGGATTCCTGTTTGCCAGATTGTTTACATTGAATTTTAAATCAATTGGGGTGGGGAGTAGCTTGGTGTAGTTGTTTTTGGTAACTAAGTTGGGTATGCCTTTCACGTTTGGGTAATTAGTCACAAACTGCTGAAAGGGTATTTCACCCACACCCAATATGAGATAAACAACAGCAGGATGCTCTATTACTTTCTCACACTCATAGCTCACTTCCGGACCTCCCAATAGAATCTTCACATCGGGATTGATAGTTTTCA